>CAMATD010000193.1 GCA_945860785.1 Variovorax sp. YR752
GCCCTCTCCCAAAGGGAGAGGGAGGAGGTCAAGGGGATGCACCCCGGAAGAAGCAAGGGCTCAGAACAGCACGCGGCTCCGAATCGTCCCGTTCACCTTCGCCAGCTTCTCCAGCGCCAGGTCCGAAGAGGCAGCGTCGATGTCCGTCACCACATAGCCGACCTTCTCGTTGGTCTGCAGAAACTGGGACGAAATATTGATGTTGTTGTCCGAAAAGATCTTGTTGATCTCGGACAGCACCCCCGGCACGTTCCGGTGGATGTGCAGCAGCCGGTGCTTGCCAGGGTGTGCCGGCAGCGCCACCTCGGGGAAATTGACGGAAGAAGTCGAAGTCCCGTTGTCGCTGTACTTCACCAGTTTCTCGGCCACTTCGAGCCCGATGTTGGCCTGCGCCTCCATCGTCGAGCCGCCGATGTGCGGGGTCAGGATCACGTTGTCGAGCCCGCGCAGGGGCGACAGGAACTCGTCCTTGTTGCTGCGTGGCTCCACCGGGAACACGTCGATGGCGGCGCCCAGCAGCTTCTTCTCCTTGAGCGCCTCGGCCAACGCTTCGATTTCGACCACGGTCCCGCGCGAGGCGTTGATCAGGATCGAACCCGGCTTCATGGCGGCGATTTCGACTGCGCCGATCAGCCATTGCGTGGCCTGCGTCTCGGGCACATGCAGCGTCACGATGTCGCTCTGCGCCAGCAACTGATGCAGCTCGCGCACCTGGCGCGCATTGCCCAACGGCAGCTTGGTGACCACGTCGAAGAACGCCACGTGCATGCCCAGCGCCTCGGCCAGCACCGACAGCTGCGCACCGATCGAGCCGTAGCCCACGATGCCCAGCGTCTTGCCGCGGATCTCGAAAGCGTTGTCTGCCGACTTGAGCCAGCCGCCGCGATGCGCCACGGCGCTCTTCTCGGGCACGCCGCGCAGCAATAGAATCGCTTCGGCCAGCACCAGCTCGGCTACCGAGCGGGTATTGGAGTAAGGAGCGTTGAACACCGCCACGCCATGCTCGCGTGCAGCTTCGAGGTCGACCTGGTTGGTGCCGATGCAGAAGCACCCGGCCGCCACCAGCTTGTTCGCCGCGGCAAACACCTCGGCCGTCAGTTGCGTGCGTGAGCGGATGCCCAGGAAGTGAACGTCGGCGATCTTCGCCTTCAGTTCCGCGTCGGGCAAGGCACCCGGCAGCGACTCGATGTTGGTGTAGCCGGCGGCGCGCAGCACCTCCACGGCCGAGGGGTGGATGCCCTCGAGCAAGAGGAACTTGATCCTGCTTTTGTCGAGGGAAGTTTTGCTGCTCATGGCGGTCTCGCGGAAGCCCCGGCCACGGCGACAAGCTAGGCCAAAAAAGGGAGGGCGATGCTAGCATGGTGCGGCGCAGCATGCAGGCCCGCACCCCGCGCCGGGCTTGGCGCCAAAGGGGTTTCCCCGACTGGAAGATGACAGCGGTCCGTGCGCCAATGTGACGCGGCTGTGTCATCCACATGCCCTAGCATCCGCGCTTTCATTTTCCCTTCAGGAGTCTTCATGCGATTCAAGACGCTCGCGCTGGCATCGGCGTTGGCCGCCACGCTGTTCAACGTGGCACAGGCCCAGACCGAAATCCAGTGGTGGCATTCCATGACTGCCGTCAACAACGAGTGGGTCAACGACCTGGCCAAGCAGTTCAACGAGAGCCAGAAGGAATACAAGATCGTGCCGACCTTCAAGGGCACGTACGACGAATCCATGACGGCCTCCATCGCGGCCTTCCGCTCGGGCAATGCCCCCCACATCCTGCAGGTGTTCGAAGTGGGCACCGCCACCATGATGGCCAGCAAGGGCGCCATCATTCCGGTCGGCCAGGTCATGAAGGACGCGGGCGAGAAGTTCGACCCGGCCGCCTACATCCCCGCCGTGGCCGGTTACTACACCGCCCCCAACGGCCAGATGCTGAGCTTCCCGTTCAACAGCTCGACCACCATCTTCTATTTCAACAAGGACGCCTTCAAGGCGGCCGGCCTGCCGACCGACAAGGCACCGTCGACCTGGCCCGAAGTGGTCTCGGCTGCAGCCAAACTCAAGGCGAGCGGCCACAAGTGCCCGTTCACCACCGCCTGGCCGAACTGGACGCAGGTCGAGAGCTTCTCGGCCTGGCACAACGTGGAGTTCGCGAGCAAGGCCAACGGCCTGCAGGGCCTGGACGCCCGACTGAAGGTGAATTCGCCGCTGCACCAGCGCCACATCGAGAACCTGGCCAGCATGTCCAAGCAGGGCCTGTTCATCTACAAGGGCCGTGGCAACGTGCCTGAGGCCTCGTTCGTGTCGGGTGAGTGCGCCATGATCAACACCTCGTCGGGCTTCTACGGCAACGTGGCCAAGAACGCCAAGTTCGCCTACGGCCTGGCGCCCCTGCCCTACTACCCGGACGTGCCGGGCGCACCGCAGAACACCGTGATCGGCGGCGCGAGCCTCTGGGTCATATCGGGCAAGAAGCCGGCCGAGTACAAGGGCGTGGCCAAGTTCTTCAGCTTCATCTCGACGCCTGAAGTGCAGTCCGCCAGCCACAAGCGCACCGGCTACCTGCCGGTGACCATGGCCTCCTACAAGCTCACCGAGGACTCGGGCTTCTACAAGCAGAACCCCGGCACCGACGTGGCCGTGACGCAGATGATCCGCAAGGTCACCGACAAGAGCCGCGGCATCCGCCTGGGCAACTACGTGCAGATCCGCGCCATCGAGGACGAAGAGCTCGAACAGGTCTGGAACGGCAAGAAGATCGCCAAGGAAGCCCTCGACGCCATCGTGACGCGCGGCAACGAGCAGTTGGAGCGCTTCCAGAAGGCGAACAAAAGCTAACGATTGACGTCCGGGCCCCTTGTGTCCGGCTAATATCGCCCGCCCCCGTTCGCTCTTGCACCAGAGCGGGCCGGGCGGGATTTTTTATTCAGAGGGATCATGGAAAAACGCGTTTTCTTTCGCTCGGGCTGGCTGCCCTGGCTGCTGTTGACGCCGCAGATGGCGGTGATCCTCGTGTTTTTCTTCTGGCCGGCGGGGCAGGCCATCCTGCAGTCGCTGCAGCAGCAGGACGCGTTCGGCACCTCGGTCGAATTCGTCGGCTTCGACAATTTCAGGCAGTTGTTCAGCGATTCGAGCTATGCCGCGTCGTTCCGGACCACGGCCGTGTTCTCGGTGCTGGTGGCCGGCATCGGCATCAGCCTGTCGCTGATGCTCGCGGTGTTCGCCGACCGCATCACGCGCGGCGGCACCTTCTACAAGACCATGCTGATCGTGCCCTACGCGGTGGCGCCCGCCGTGGCGGCCGTGCTGTGGGTCTTCATGTTCTCGCCCTCGCTGGGCGTGGTGGCCTATGCGCTGGGCAAGATCGGCATCAACTGGAACCACCTGCTCGACTCGGGCCACGCCATGACGCTGATCGTGATGGCCTCGGTGTGGAAGCAGATCTCCTACAACTTCCTGTTCTTCCTGGCCGGCCTGCAGTCGATCCCGAAGTCACTGATCGAGGCCGCGGCCATCGACGGCGCGCGCCCGTGGCGCCGGTTCTGGACGGTGCAGTTCCCGCTGCTGTCGCCCACCACCTTCTTCCTCCTGGTGATCAACGTGGTCTACGCCTTCTTCGACACCTTCGCGATCGTCGATGCGGCCACCCAGGGCGGCCCGGGCCAGGACACCACCATCCTGGTCTACAAGGTCTACCACGACGGCTTCAAGAGCCTGGACCTCGGCGGCTCGGCCGCGCAGTCGGTCGTGCTGATGGTGATCGTGGTGGCCCTGACGATCATCCAGTTCCGCTACGTCGAGAAGAAGGTTCAGTACTGATGACGCAACAACAACAGAAAAACAGGCTCGGCGAGGTGCACCATGGTTGAAAAACGCGGCACGCACGGCATCCTGGCCCACGTGGTGATGATCCTCGGCGTCCTGATCGTCGCCTTCCCGCTCTACCTGGCCTTCGTGGCCTCCACGCACACGGCGCAGGAGATCGTGCAGGCGCCGATGCCGCTGCTGCCCGGCACCAACATGTGGGACAGCTACAAGGGCGCGCTGTTCGGGCGCGAAACCAGCGCGGGCTCCAACGCCCCGGTGGCCCACATGATGTGGGTGAGCTTCGTGACGGCGATGGTGATCGCCATCGGCAAGATCTCGATCTCGCTGCTGTCGGCCTTCGCCATCGTCTACTTCCGCTTCCCGTTCAAGAAGATCTGCTTCTGGGCCATCTTCGTGACGCTGATGCTGCCGGTGGAGGTGCGCATCCTGCCCACCTACAAGGTGCTGTCGGACCTGAACATGCTGAACACCTACGCGGGCCTCACGGTGCCGCTGATCGCGTCGGCCACCGCCACCTTCCTGTTCCGCCAGTTCTTCCTGACCGTGCCCGACGAGCTCACCGAAGCCTCGCGCATGGACGGTGCGAGCCCGATGCGCTTCTTCATCGATGTGCTGCTGCCGTTGTCGAAGACCTCGATCGCGGCGCTGTTCGTGATCCAGTTCATCTACGGCTGGAACCAGTACCTCTGGCCGCTGCTGGCCACCACCAGTGAAGACATGTACCCGGTGGTGATCGGTATCAAGCGCATGATCGCCGGCGGCGACGGGCAGAACGAATGGAACGTCGTGATGGCCACCGCCATCCTCGCGATGCTGCCGCCCGCGCTGGTGGTGGTGCTGATGCAAAAATGGTTCGTCAAGGGCCTTGTGGATACCGAGAAATAAAAATGGCAGCTCTTTCCTTACGCAACGTCATCAAGCGCTACGGCCACGGGCCGAAAGCCAACCAGGTCATCCACGGCGTGAGCGCCGAGATTGCCGACCATGAATTCATCGTGATCGTCGGGCCCTCGGGCTGCGGCAAATCGACGCTGCTGCGCATGGTGGCCGGCCTCGAGGAAATCTCGGCCGGCGAAATCTCCATCGGCGGGCGGGTGGTGAACGAACTCGAACCCTCCGAGCGCGACATCGCGATGGTGTTCCAGAACTACGCGCTCTATCCGCACATGAGCGTGTTCGCGAACATGGCCTACGGCCTGAAGATCGCCAAGGTGCCGGTGCCCGAGATCAAGGTGCGCGTCGACAAGGCCGCGAAGATCCTCGAACTGGGCCATCTGCTCGAGCGCAAGCCGCGCGAGCTTTCGGGCGGCCAGCGCCAGCGCGTGGCCATGGGCCGGGCGATCGTGCGGCAGCCGCAGGTGTTCCTGTTCGACGAACCGCTGTCGAACCTCGACGCCAAGCTGCGCGCGCAGACCCGCCTCGAAATCCAGAAGCTGCACCGCGAACTCGGCATCACCTCCCTCTTCGTCACCCACGACCAGGTCGAGGCGATGACGCTGGCGCAGCGCATCATCGTGATGAATGGCGGCGTGATGGACCAGTTCGCGTCGCCCGAAGAGGTATACTCGCGCCCGACCACCACCTTCGTCGCGAGCTTCATCGGCTCGCCGCCGATGAACCTGCTGCGGCATGCACCGGGCGTGCGTCCGGGCCAGATCCTCGGCATCCGCCCCGAGCACATGAAGCTCGACGAGAGCGACTGGACGGTGCAGGTCGAGCAGGTCGAACTGCTGGGCGCCGAGCGGCTGGTCTACGGCCGCATCGGCGACGAGCAGATCATCATGCGCACCGACGAGGGCGATCACCCGCCAGTCGCCGGCGACACGGTGAAGATCGCCGCCCGCGAAGACAAGCTCCACTGGTTCGACGCCGGATCGGGCAAGAGGGCCGACTGACCGATGACGGAACGCAGCCCCTGGCCCTACCCCCGCTGGGTCGCGCACCGCGGCGCCGGCAAGCTGGCGCCCGAGAACACGCTGGCAGCCTTCAAGCTGGGCGCCTCGCACGGCTACCGCATGTTCGAGTGCGATACCAAGCTCAGCGCCGACGGCGTGCCTTTCCTGATGCACGACGCCACGCTGGACCGCACCACCAACGGCCACGGCGTCGGCGGCAAGCAGCCGTGGAGCGCGCTGTCGCAGCTCGACGCAGGCGGCTGGCATTCGCGCAGCTTCGCGGGCGAGCCGCTGCCCACGCTGGAGAACGTCGCGCGCTTCTGCCGGGCCAACGGCTACCTGCTCAACATCGAGATCAAGCCGACGCCCGGCGCCGAGCGCGAGACCGGCGAAGTGGTGGCACGGGAAGCCGCGCGCCTCTGGCAGGGCGCGGCGATCCCCCCGCTGCTCACCTCCTTCCAGGTCGATTCGCTCAAGGGTGCCGCCGCGACACAGCCCGAGCTGCCGCGCGGCCTGCTGCTCGACACGCTGTGGAAGGGCTGGCTCGACGCCGCGCGCGATCTCGGCTGCGTGGCCATCGTCTGCAACCACGCGCTGTGGGATGCCGCCGTCGTCGCGCAGGTGCACGGCGCGGGCATGCGTTCGCTGAGCTACACCGTGAACGACGACTGGGCCGCGCAGCGGCTCATCCATCTGGGCACCGACGGCATCATCACCGACAGGGTCGACCTGTTCAGCCCCGCCGGCTGAGCCCCACCGCGCTTACCAGCTCTTACGAAATGGCGGCTTCTATCATGCGGCCATGAGTTGGATCCCACGCCTCGCGACCTTTTGCCTTGCCGCCCTGTTGATGTGCGGCAGCGCCATGGCGCTGCCAGACCTCGGCGGCAGCGCCACATCGCTGCCCGCACCGAGCCCCACGGTGGCCGAGCTGCGCGATCAGTTCACCAAGATCACAGCCACGGCCGGCACCGACGACGATGCGCGCAAGCAGCTCGCGCAGATCAACGAGATCGGCTTGCAGGCCGACAAGTTCGTCACCGCGCGCACCGGCGAGCTGGCCGACCTGAATGCGCGGCTGGGCGAGCTCGGCAATCCCCCCGCCGCGGGCGCCACCGAAGACCCCGACATCACGCGCCAGCGCGCCCGCCTGACCAAGGAACGCAACGCGCTCGATGCCGACGTCCGGCTCGCGCGCCTGCTGTCCGTCGATGTGCGGCAGCGCGGGACCGACCTGGTCAGCCAGCGGCGCGCGCTGTTCGAAGCGCAGCTCACCGAGCGCGCAGCTTCGCCGCTGACCGGTGAGTTCTGGAACGACCTGCGCGAGGCCTGGCCCGACGACCTGGAGCGCCTGAAGACGATCGCGGCCGCCCTGAACGACGGTCTCCTGACCGCGCTGCAACCGACCTCCCGCACCCCGGTGATTGCCGCCCTGGTCGCCGCGCTGCTGCTCGCCGTGCTCGGCAACTGGGCCGCCGAACATGTGCTCACCCGCCTCGCCGCACGGCTGCTGCCGGCCGGCCGCCTGCGGCGCTCGCTGCTGGTGATCGGCATCGTGGGAAGCCACGTGCTGCTGGTTGCCGTGGCCGCCCACGGCTTCGTGGCCGTGCTCAAGGAATACGCCACCTGGGAGCCTCAGGCGCGCAAGGCGCTGCAGTCGTCGGCGCAGGCGCTGGTGTTCATGGCCTTCGTGATCGGGCTGGGCCGCGGGCTGCTGGCCACCCGCCGGCCCTCGTGGCGCCTGCCGCCGATTCCCGATGCCATGGCCACCCGCCTCGCCGCCCTGCCCTGGCTGGTGGCGCTGGTGGCGGCGCTGGCCTGGACGCCGGCCGAAGTCAATGCGCTGATCGACGCGAGCTTCGCGGCCGTGGTGGCCACGCATGTGCTCACGGCGCTGGTGCTCACCGCGCTGGTGGGCGCGGTACTCTACCTGCTGAAACCGCTGCGCGCCGATGCACCCGATGCCGGCCTGCCCGAGCGGCCGGTATGGGTGGGCCTGCTGGTCGCACTCATCGCGGTGCTGATGATCGCGATCTGGGTGCTGGTGGCCGTCGGCTATGTGGCGCTCGCGAGCTTCCTGGCCTCGCAACTCACCTGGAGCGGCATCGTGGCCGCGGCCTTCTATGTGCTGTTCAAGTTTGCCGACGACGTGTTCATGGCGCTGGTGTCGTCGCGCAGCACCTTCGGCCAGCGGCTGCAGAAGAGCTTCAACCTGGCACCGCAGACGCTGGACCAGACCGCCACCGTGCTCTCGGGACTGAGCCGGGTCGGGTTGTTCTTCTACATGCTGATCGCGCTGGCCGCGCCGCTGGGCACGGGGCCTGGCGAGGTGTTCCAGCGCAGCGGCAAGTTCGGCACCGGCGTGAAGGTGGGCGAATTCCAGCTGGTGCCGGGCGCGATCCTGAGCGCCATTGCGGTGGCCGTGGTCGGCTTCGTCGTGCTGCGGGTTTTCAAGCGCTGGCTCGAGCGGAGCTACCTGCCCAACACGCAGTTCGAGCCGGGCATGCAGAGCTCGATCACCACGCTGCTGGGCTACGTGGGCGGCATCCTCGTGGTTGCGTTCGCGCTCTCGGCCCTGGGCATCGGCATCGAGCGCATCGCGTGGGTGGCGAGCGCGCTGTCGGTGGGCATCGGCTTCGGGCTGCAGGCCATCGTGCAGAACTTCATCTCGGGCCTGATCCTTCTGGCCGAGCAGCCGGTGAAGGTGGGCGACTGGGTGGTGCTGGGCACGGCCGAGGGCGACGTGCGGCGCATCAACGTGCGCGCCACCGAGATCCAGCTGGGCGACCGCTCGACGCTGATCGTGCCGAACTCGGAGTTCATCACCAAGACCGTGCGCAACATGACGCTGGCCAATGCCGAGGGCCGCGTGCTGATCCGCCTGCCGATGCCGCTGACCACCGACGCGCAGCGCGTGCGCGAGCTGATCCTGGAGGCCTGCCGCGCCCATGAAGGCGTGCTGGAAACGCCCGCGCCGTCGCTCACGCTCGAGGGCATCGAGAACGGGCTGCTGATCTTCCAGGCGATCGCGTATGTGGCGAGCCCGCGTCTGGCGGGGGGCGTGCGCAGCGACCTGCTGTTCGTGATCCTCGACGAACTCAAGAAAGCCGGACTGCCGATGGCGACGCCGACCACGTTCATGATGGCGCCCACCGAGCCGGCCATGGCGACCGCGGTGCCATCGACCACCAACTCGCCGATCCCCGGCATGCCGACCTGAGCGCCTGTCTGCGGTGTCCCTGGAAGGGACGGAGCGGGTCTTAACGCCGCCAGCCGCGCATGGCCAGCCATTGCACGGTGCCGCAGACCGCCACGAGCGCGGCGTAGGTCGCCATCACCCCGTCGCGGCCGCACACCACCAACCCGGCGACCAGGACCAGCACGCCGGCCCCGAAGGTGGTGGCCCATTGCACCCACCAGCGCGGAACGCCCGTGCGGCGCCCGCCCAGATACCGGCCCACCAGAACCAGCACCAGGGCGATGAACGCCGCAGGTGCCACAAAATTGAGCAGGTGATCGAGGAGGGCCAGCAGGTCCATCGGAGGGGCCGCGAATATGCGGCGAAGGTTATGGCTGTCATAGGGAAAGCCATTTGTCCCTGCGCAAGCCTGGTGCGGCTGCTGATTTTATAATCACGGCCATGTCAGTCTGGGCTCTCGGCTTGAACCACACGACCGCGCCGCTCGATCTGCGCGGTCGTTTCGCGTTCGCGCTCGATCAGCTGGCCCCCACGCTGCAGAGTTTGCGCAGTTCCTTTGCCAGCGGACGCCACCCCCAGGTCGAGGCCGCGATCATCTCGACCTGCAACCGCACCGAGATCTATTGCGCCTCAGAGCACATCGCCCTCGACCACACGGTCGGCTGGCTGGCCGAGAGCGGTGGCGTGGCCCCGGCCCTGCTGCGCTCGCACGCCTACACCCTGCACGACGCCGAAGCCGCCCGCCATGCCTTCCGCGTGGCCAGCGGGCTCGATTCGATGGTGCTCGGCGAAGCCCAGATCCTCGGCCAGATGAAAGACGCCGTGCGCGCGGCCGAAACCGCCGGCGCACTCGGCAGCACGCTCAATCAGCTGTTCCAGCGCTCGTTTGCGGTCGCGAAAGAGGTGCGCACGGCCACCGAGATCGGCGCGCACTCGATCAGCATGGCGGCCGCCGCGGTCCGCCTGGCCGGTCAGCTTTTCGAAGATCTGCACCAGACGCGCGTGCTGTTCGTCGGCGCGGGCGAAATGATCGACCTCGCCGCAACCCATTTCGCGGCCAGGGACCCGAAGTCCATCGCCATTGCCAACCGCACGCTCGAACGCGGCCAGAAACTGGCCTCGCGCTTCGGCGGCGAGGCGATGCGGCTGGCCGACCTGCCGGCGCGGCTCGCCGAGTTCGACATCGTCGTGAGCTGCACCGCGAGCACGCTGCCGATCATCGGCCTCGGTGCCGTCGAACGTGCGCTCAAGGCGCGCAAGCACCGCCCGATGTTCATGGTCGATCTTGCGGTGCCGCGCGACATCGAGCCCGAAGTGAAGGCGCTCGAAGACATCTACCTCTACACCGTCGACGACCTCGCGCAGGTGGTGCAGCAGGGCCAGGCCAACCGCCAGGCCGCGGTGGCGCAGGCCGAAGTAATCATCGATGCCGGTGTGCAGAGCTTCATGCACTGGCTGGGCCAGCGCGGCACGGTGCCGCTGATCCAGCAGCTCAACGCGCAAGCCGACGAGTGGCGTGCCGCCGAAATGGCGCGGGCGCGCAAGCTGCTGGCCAAGGGCGAGTCGGTCGATGCGGTGCTCGAAGCGATGTCGCGCGGGCTCACGCAGAAGATGATGCACGGCGCGATGGCCGAGCTGCACGCGGGCGATGCCGCGGCGCGCGAGCAGACCGCGCAGACGATCTCGCGCCTGTTCCTGCGCAAAGAGCGTTAGCGACGCTCGTCGTCGCCGTGGCCCCGTGGGCCGCGGCCTCCATGCGCCATGCCGCTCCAGGGCGGCGCCCTCCTCCCATTTTTTCGAGCCTCTTCCGTCGTGAAATCCTTTCTGCGCCATCAACTCGAACGCTATGCCCAGCGCTTGGGCGAGCTCGACTTCCTGCTCTCGCGCGAAGACATCATGAGCGACATGGCACAGTACCGCACCATCTCGCGCGAGCACGCCGAAATCACGCAGATCGCCGGTCGCTATGAGCGCTACAAGCAGCGCGAGGCCGACATCGCTGGCGCAGAGGAGATGCTCGACGACCCCGACATGGCCGAGATGGCCAAAGAAGAAATCGCGGGCGCCGAAGCCGAACTCGTGCAGCTCGAAGAAGAGCTGCAGCGCCTGCTGCTGCCCAAGGACCCCGACGACGCACGCAACGCCTTCCTCGAAATCCGCGCGGGCACGGGCGGCGACGAATCGGCGCTGTTCGCCGGCGACCTGCTGCGCATGTACACGCGCTACTGCGAGCGCGCCGGCCTGCGCTGCGAGGTCGTGAGCGAGAGCGCGAGCGAGCTTGGCGGCTACAAGGAAGTGGTGATCCGCATCGTTGGCGACGAAGTCTTCGGCAAGCTGCGCTTCGAATCGGGCGGCCATCGCGTGCAACGCGTGCCGGCCACCGAAACCCAGGGCCGCATCCACACCAGCGCCTGCACGGTCGCCGTGCTGGCCGAGCCGGACGAAACCGTCGCGGTGCAGATCAACCCGGCCGACCTGCGCATCGACACCTACCGTGCGAGCGGCGCCGGCGGCCAGCACATCAACAAGACCGACTCGGCCGTGCGCATCACGCACATCCCGACCGGCATCGTGGCCGAGTGCCAGGACGACCGCAGCCAGCACCGCAACAAGGCTAAGGCGCTGCAGGTTCTGTCGGCGCGCATCCAGGAGAAGGACCGCAGCGAGCGCGCGGCCAAGGACGCGGCGATGCGCAAGGGACTGATCGGCAGCGGCGACCGCTCGGACCGCATCCGCACCTACAACTTCCCGCAGGGGCGGCTCACCGACCACCGGATCAACCTCACGCTCTACAAGCTGCTGGCGATCATGGAAGGCGACCTTGGCGACGTGCTGGAGGCGCTGTGCGCCGCGCGCGAGGCCGAGCAGCTGGCCGAGCTGGAATCGAGCCTGCCGGCATGACCATGGCGACTATCACGCCCTCCACCGTGGCGCAGGCGCTGACTGCGGCCGTGGCCCTGGGCATCGACCGCCTCGATGCCCAGTTGCTGCTGCTGCACGCGCTGGGCCGGGCTCCGCACGACCGCGCCTGGCTGCTTGCGCACGATACCGATGCCCTTTCCGATGCCGCGTGGGCCGCGCTCGCGCCGCAGCTGTCGCGCCGGCTGACGGGTGAGCCGGTGGCCTACCTGCTGGGCGAGAAGGAGTTCCACGGCCTGCACCTTCAGGTGGACTCGCGGGTGCTGGTGCCGCGACCGGACACCGAAACGCTGGTTGACTGGGCCCTGCATTGCCTCGTCGGCCTTGAAGCCCC
>CAMATD010000194.1 GCA_945860785.1 Variovorax sp. YR752
CGGAGCAATGCCGCCGTGTATGCCGACTGGGGCCCGAAGCTCACCAGCCTCTGGTACGACCCCGCGCTCAAGTCCTTCAGGGACAAGCCCGGCGTGACCATGGGCATGGGCATGACCGAGAAGCAGAGCGGCTCCGACGTGCGGGCCAACACCACCCAGGCCGTGCGCGACGGCAGCGACACCTGGGGCGAGCGCTATGCGATCACCGGCCACAAGTGGTTCTTCTCGGCGCCGATGTGCGATGCCTTCCTGGTGCTCGCGCAGGCACCGGCCGGGTTGAGCTGCTTCTTCCTGCCGCGCGTGCTGCCCGACGGCACGCGCAACGCCATCCACATCCAGCGCCTGAAGGACAAGCTCGGCAACAAGGCCAACGCGAGTTCCGAGGTCGAGTTCCATGGCGCCAGCGCCTGGCTCGTGGGTGAAGAGGGGCGCGGCATTCCGCAGATCCTCGAGATGGGCACGATGACGCGGCTCGACTGCGCGCTCGGCACCAGCGGGCTGATGCGGCAGGCCCTGAGCATCGCCATCAACCACGCCAGCCAGCGCAATGCCTTCGGCAAGCCGCTGATCGAGCAGCCGCTCATGAAGAACGTGCTGGCCGACCTCGCGCTCGAGAGTGAAGCCTCGACCGCACTGGCCATCCGCCTCGCGCGCGCCTTCGACCATCAGGACGACGAGCATGAGCGCCTGATGGCGCGCCTGCTCACGCCGGTCGCCAAGTTCTGGATCTGCAAGCGCGGCAGCCACTTCGCGCAGGAAGCCATGGAATGCCTCGGCGGCAACGGCTATGTGGAGGAGGGCGGCGAAGGCACGATGGCGCGCATCTACCACGAGATGCCGCTCAACTCCATCTGGGAAGGCGCCGGCAACATCATGGCGCTCGACCTGCTGCGCGGCCTGCGCGCATCGAGGCAATGGCCTCGGAGGTCGAGGCGCGCCGCCTCGCGCAGGACGTGGCGCCCGCCGTGGTGGGCGCCTTCTGCGCCTCGCGCCTCGGCGGCGACTGGGGCAATGCCTTCGGCACGCTCGGCGCGGGCACGGATTTCGATTCGATCATCCAACGGGCCCAGCCGCGCTGACCGCAAACACAACAAACATCCCCACAGGAAACACCATGGCCGACCTGATCCTCCACCACTACACCACCTCTCCGTTCTCGGAGAAGGTGCGGCTCATCCTCGGCGCCAAGAAGCTGCCGTGGAAGTCGGTCTTCATTCCGCCGATCATGCCCAAGCCCGATGTGGAGACGCTCACCGGCGGCTACCGCAAGACGCCGTTCCTGCAGATCGGCGCCGACATGTATTGCGACAGCGCGCTGATCGCCGACGTGCTGGAGCACCTGCAGCCCGAACCCACGCTCTACCCCGAGCCCGAGAAGGGCATGTCGCGCATCCTCGCGCAGTGGGCCGACACCACGCTGTTCTGGGCCGCGATGGCCTGGAACCTGCAGCCCAGGGGCGTGGCCGAAGTGTTTGCCAAGGCGCCGCCCGAAGTCGCCAAGGCCTTCGGCGAAGACCGCGGCAAGATGAGCGCCGGCAACATGACGCGCCTGCGCCCGGCCGATGCCACGAGCGCCTACAAGTCCTACCTGCGCCGCCTGTCCGACATGCTTGACGACAAGCCTTTCCTGTTGGGCGAAGCGCCGAGCATCGCCGACTTCTCGGCCTACCACCCGCTCTGGTACACGCGCCGCATCGAGTCGGTGAGATCCATCCTCGACCTGACACCCGCGGTGGTCGACTGGATGGACCGCATGGCCGCCATCGGCCATGGCGCGCCCGAGAAATTCACCTCTGACGAAGCCATCGCCATCGCCAAGGCCGCGACGCCGCACACGCTGCTGACCGACAGCACCTTCCAGGACGACCATGGCATTGCGCTCGGCAGCGCCGTCACGGTGCGCGCCGAGAGCTTCGGTCTCGAAGAGACGCCGGGCACGCTGGTTGCCGCAACGCGTACGCACTACACGCTGGAGCGCAGCAACGATCTCACGGGCACGGTGCATGTGCACTTTCCGCGGGTCGGCTACGTGCTGCGCAAGGCAGAAGACTGAGCATTCCGTGGCCAGCGATCGGACGGGCAGAAGACGCTTGTTGCAGATCGCCGCAGCGGCGGCACTGCCGCCGCTGCAGGCCTGGGCCCAGCCCGGCACGCGTCGTTCGCGTGTGCGCCCTGGCGATCCGGGCTGGCCGTCGGAAGAACGCTGGGCGCAGTTCGGCCGACAGGTCGAAGGGCGGCTCGTCGATGTGCGCTCGCCGCTCATCGCATGCCGCAGCGCGGCGGCCACGCCCGCCTGCGCGCAGCTCTTCAAGGCACTCAAGAATCCCTACTTTCTCGGCGACGAGGTCGCGCTGACGCAGACCCTCGGCTGGGTCGATGCATGGACTTCGATGCCGAGCGCCCGCGCCGTCGCCGCGCGCACGACGGCCGACGTGGTTGCTGCCGTCAACTTCGCGCGCGACAACAACCTGCGCCTCGTCGTGAAGGGCGGCGGGCACAGCTACCAGGGCACATCGAACGCGGCGGATTCGCTGCTGGTCTGGACGCGCAGGATGAACGCCGTCACGCTGCATGACGCCTTCGTCGGCGAGGGGTGCGCCGCCAGCGCGCGGCCGCAGCGCGCCGTGACGGTCGAGGCGGGTGCGCTGTGGGGGCACGTCTACGACGCGGTCACCACGAAGACGGGCGGCTATGTGCAGGGCGGCGGCTGCATGACGGTCGGCGTGGCGGGCCTGGTGCAGAGCGGTGGCTTCGGCAGCTTCTCCAAGCGCTACGGGCTGGCCGCCGCGAGCCTTCTGCAGGCCGAGGTCGTCACGGCCGACGGTGCGGTGCGCATCGCCAATGCCTGCACGAACCCCGAGCTGTTCTGGGGCCTGAAGGGCGGCGGTGGGGGAAGCCTCGGCGTCGTCACGCGGCTGACCTTGAAGGTGCACGAACTGCCCGAGGACTTCGGCGCGGCCAACATGACGATCAGGGCCACGTCGGCCCCTGCGTTTCGCCGCCTCGTCGACCTCATCGTCGGCTTCTACGGCGAGCACCTGGCGAACCCGCACTGGGGCGAGCAGATCAGGCTGCGTCCCGACAACGCGCTGAAGATCGCGATGGTGTTCCAGGGCCTGAACCGCGCGCAGGCGCAGGCGGTGTGGCAGTCCTTCATCGAGGCGGTTTCGCAGGCAGCGCAGGATTTCGTCTTCGAATCCGCGCCCTTCATCGTCGCGGTCTCGGCCCGGGAGTTCTGGGCGCCGACGACCTTCAAGAAGCTGCTGGGCTTCATCGCCAGGGACGACCGGCCGGGCGCGCCGGCGGGCAATGTGTTCTGGCCCGGCGACCAGGGGCAGGCGGGGCAGTTCTTGCACGGCTACCAGTCGGCGTGGCTGCCGGCGCAGTGGCTGAAGCCGGGTGGGCGGCGGGCGCTGTGCGATGCGCTGTTTGCGGCGAGCCGGCACTGGAATGTCTCGATGCATGTCAACAAGGGCCTGGCGGGCGCGGCACCCGAAGTCATTGCGGCAGCGCGCGATACCGCGATGAACCCTGCCGTGCTCGATGCCTTCGCGCTGGTCATCTGCGGTGCCGAAGAGCAACCGGCCTATCCCGGCATTGCCGGCCACGAGCCCGACGCCGTCGCGGGCCGGCGGCGCTCTCAATCTATCGGGCGCGCCGTGGACGAATTGCGCAAGCTGGTGCCCGAGCCGGGTTCCTATGTGTCGGAGAGCAATTTCTTCGAGCCGCGCTGGCAACAGTCCTTCTGGGGTTCCAACTACCCGCGGTTGCTGGCCGCGAAACGGCAGTACGACCCGCAGGGCCTGTTCTTCGTCCATCACGGCGTCGGCAGCGAAGACTGGAGCGGCGACGGCTTCACCAGAACCGCCTGAAGTGTGCGTCACACGAACGACAGCCAAGCGCTGCGCAACACGGTCCAATACGTGACGCAGAGCCAACCACAAGGAAGCATTCAATGATGCAGGACTTCAAGGGCAAGACAGCGGTACTCACCGGCGCAGGCTCGGGCTTCGGCCTCGAATGCGCGCGCATCGGCGCCGCGCGCGGCATGAACCTCGTGCTGGTCGACGTGCAGCAGGACGCGCTCGACAAGGCCAAGGCCAAGGCCGAAATGGAAGCCGCCGGCGTGCAGGTGCTGGCCCGCAAGGTCGACGTGTCCGACGCCGCGCAGATGGAGGCGTTGGCCGCCGCCGTGAAAGAGCGCTTCGGCGCGCCGCACTTCGTGTTCAACAACGCCGGCGTGGGCGCGGGCGGTCTCGTGTGGGAGAACTCGGTTTCCGACTGGGAGTGGGTACTGGGCGTCGACCTGTGGGGCGTGATCCACGGCGTGCGCCTGTTCACGCCGATGATGCTCGAAGCCGCGGCCAAGGACCCGGGCTACCGCGGCCACATCACCAACACCGCCAGCATGGCCGGGCTGCTCCCGCCGCCCAACATGGACATCTACAACGCCGCCAAGGCCGCGGTCGTGAGCCTGACCGAAACCCTGTACCAGGACCTGAACCTCGTCACCGACCAGATCGGCGCGAGCCTCCTGTGCCCGTACTTCGTGCCCACCGGCATCACGAGCAGCGAGCGCAACCGCCCCAATGCGCCCAAGGACAGCGAGCTCACCAAGAGCCAGCTCATCGGCCAGGCCATGAGCAACAAGGCGGTGAGCAGCGGTAAGATCAGCGCGGCCGAAGTGGCGGCGATGGTGTTCGGCGCCATCAGCGACAACCAGTTCTACGTGTTCAGCCACCCCAAGGCGTTGGGCAATGTGCGCGCCCGCATGGAGAACATCGTGTCGGTCACGAACCCGGCCGATCCGTTTTTCGAGCGGCCCGAGATCGGACAGAAGCTGCGCGAGCAGCTTCGTTCGGCCTGACGCGGCGCCGGTGTGCGCTCAGTTGTAGCTGACCGTCACCATCGCGGCCGCCACGCGGCCCGCTGGTGGCTTGCCTTGCGCGGCAATCGACAGCGTGCCGCCGTCGAGGCCGATAGCCTGGGCTTTCGCCGGGTCGAATGCGTGCTGGCGTCCTTGCGCGTCGGTGAACACGGTGCGAAGGGGCAGGGCACCGAGCGCATCGACGCGAACGCTGCCGCTCGGCCGGTCCACACGCTGTCGCAGGAATGAAAGCTCGGCGACGGGGCCTTTGCCGCTCGCGCGGTGGGCCACCGTTGGCGCCGGTACCGGCGCGTGCGCGGCAAGGCGCATCTCGTAGGGGGCGGCGACGATCTCGCCGGTGAAATGAATGGTGCCGTCGGCAGCATGCGCATCGATCGATGCCATGCAGGTGGACAGCAATGCCAGTGCCGCGAGCACGCGCGAACGACAGTCAAGGTGTTTCATCTCGATCCTCTCCTGTCTCGTTTTTATTTACTCCCTGTTTCATCTCGATGAAATCACGTTCCGTGCGCGAGTACAAGGCGTGGTGTTGAAATCGTGCTCGATCGGTTCCCCCATGAAGAACAAAGCGAGGATTCCATGCCAGTCATCCAGCACAACCCGCCCACCGTCTTTCCGCCATACCGCTGCTACAGCCATGCCACCGAGATCCGCGGCGATGCGCGCCTCCTGGTCATCAGCGGGCTCAACGGCTACCAGCCCGACGGCGTGGCCATGCCCGAGTCCTTTGAGGAACAGGGCGAACTGATCTGGACGCACATGGGCGAGATCCTGCGTTCGGCCGGCATGGACTACGGCGACCTCGTCTCGCTGCGCACCTACCTCGCGAGGCCCGAGTACGACGAGGCCAACGTGCGCCTGCGCGTCAAATACCTGGGCGATCACCGGCCGGCCGGCACTGTCGTCTGCTGCCAGCTGCTCGACCCGAGGTGGAAGCTCGAAGTCGAGGCGATGGCGGCCAGGTAGCCCCGCAATGAACGCCCCCGCGCCCGTGGATGCGGTGCACGCCTTCAGCTCCGACGCATCGGGGCGAACGCATTACCGGCGCGCGGGGCCGGTCGATGGGCCGGTGGTCGTCTTCGTGTCGGGCGCGACCTTGCCGATGGCTGTGTGGGAGCCGCTCGCCGCGAAGCTCGTCGACGCCGGGTTCCACGTGCTTCGCTACGACCTGCCGGGACGCGGCCACACGCGGCCGTTGTCGCATCGCGCCGATTTCCAGGCGCATCTCGACCAGCTCGAAGCGCTGCTGAACGACCTGGACATCCGTCAGCCCGTTCGGCTCGTGGGACTGGCTTCGGGTGCCCTCGTGGTTGCTGCCTATGCCAGTGCGAATCCCGCCCGGGTTTCCCATGCGGCATTGATCGCACCGGATGGCGCGGCCACGCACTTCACGCCCACGGAGCGGCTGCTCGGCACACCCGTCATCGGCGATCTGCTGTTCAGGCTCAGTGCGCGGCGCACGCTGCTTGCGCGCATTCCGCGCTACTCATCGCGTCCGCAGACCCGGGCCTTCGTGGAGGAATTGCTGATGTATTCGCTCGGCACGCCGGGCTTTCATCAGGCCGTGCTGGCGACGGTTCGCACCTTTCCCCTGCACGATGGCGAAGCGCAGTACCGCAAGCTGCGCGATGCCGGCATACCGACCTGCGTGGTCTGGGGCGCTGAGGACCTCATCACGCCGGCCGCAGCGGCGGGTGTGTTCACCACGCTGTTCGGCCGCGATGCGGTGCATGTGCTGCAGGGTGCGGGACATCTGCCGTTCGTCGAGGCGCCGGCATCCGTCGGGTTGATGCTCGAGCGTCATTTCGCGGGGTCGCGTCCCGGGTTCTAGGCCGCTGCCTGCCGCAGCGCGACCGCAACGAAAACGACCGAGACCAGCGCCGCCGCGGCGGTCCTCACCGTGTTCCACAGGGTCCACGTCTGGAGGTAGCTTTGCCAGAACACGTTGCCATCGGTAGGCGATGTTGCCGCGAGCTGGTTGTTCAGCGGAACGTTGAAGACCATCGTCACGCCGAAGCAGCCGACCACATAGAGCAGGCAGGCGAGCAGGATGAGCTGGGAGTCGAACTGGGAAATCGAGAGCAGCGCCCAGCCTCCGAGCACGATGCCCAGCAAGGCGCTTCCCATGAAGAAGACTATGAAGCTGGGCGTGATCACCGTGACGTTGATCGAATTCATGGCATTGATGCCCTCGTTGCCCGGAATGCGGCCGAGCGCCGCCATCACGAACGAAGAGAACGCGTAGAACATGCCAGCGACCAGTGCGCTGGACAGGGTGCTGATCAGGATCAGCACCGTCACCGTCTTGCCCATCATGGCTTGGCCTCCCACACGCCGGTCGGGGCCGTGCGTGCAACGTAGTCGGCGAAGTTGCGCGGCGGGCGACCCAGCGCCTGCTCGACGCCGTGGGCGATGGGCGTGTTGCGGCCGTCGAGGACGGTGTTGAACAGGTAGACCACCAGCGCGGCGAGATCCGGCGGCAGGCCGGCCTCGGGCAGAGCCTTGGCGTAGTCCGCCTTCGAAATGATTTGGCAGGCGATCTCGCGCTTCGTTGCCTAGCCGATCTGTGCGATGGCCTCTGGAAAGGTCAGTGCCTGCGGGCCGGTGAGTTCGTAGAGCTTGCGGCTGTGGCGACTGTCGACCAGCGCTTCGGCGGCGATGTCGGCAATGTCGTCGGCATCGACGAAGGGCTCCGGCGCGAGCCCTTCGGGCAGGGTGATCGCGCCCGCGACGATCTCGTCGAGAAAGTAGTTCTCGCTGAAGTTCTGGAAGAACCAGCTGGCCTGGACGATGGTCCAGTCGAGCGCCGTGGCCTGCAGCGCCTTCTCGGCGTCCTGGGCTTCCGGTTCGCCGCAGCCCGACAGGAGCACGATCCTTTCGACGCCGGCTTTCGCGGCCACGTCGTAGAACGCGGTCACCGTCTCGACGGCGCCCGGCACGCACAGGTCCGGCTGGTAGGCGACGTAGACGGCGCGAACGCCCTGAAGGGCGGCTTTCCAGGTGGCAGGCTCTTCCCAGTCGAAGCGCGGCTGCGCGGAGCGCGAGCCGACACGCACTGCGTGCCCGGCGGCACGAAGCCGGTCCAGAACGCGGCCTCCGGTCTTGCCGTTGGCGCCGAGTACCAAAATGGGATGCGCATCATCCCGAGTGCTGCTGATTGCCATTTTCGAACTCCTTGAGATAATGTGAGAAATGCTCACATAAAAAATGATAGTTACTCACATTTTGAATGTCAACCCCCGGGTGCTGCCATGAATCGCATTGCGTCGTTACAGTCGGCGGCTCCTGCCGCAGCGCCGTCGGCAAGAAAGAGCCCCGTCCAGGAGCGCAGCAAGGCGCGGGTGGAACGCATCCTCGAAGCGGCCGCCGAACTGATCGAGCGAGGGGGAAGCGACCAGTTGAAGATGAGCGAGGTCGCGGCCTCGGCCGGCATTTCGATCGGATCGCTCTACCAGTACTTCCCTGAAAAATCCGCGCTGATCCGGATGCTCGCGGAGCGCATCAACGCGGGCAGCCGGGAGTGCATCCGGGACGGCCTCAAGGATGTGACCGACCTCGCCAGCCTGCAGTCGGCGTTCGCGGGGTTGATCGACGTGTACTACGCGATCGTCAACGAGCGGCCCGTCATGCGCGACATCTGGAGCGGCATGCAGGCGGACAGGCAACTGCTGACCCTACAGATCGCCGAGAGCCGCGTCTGCGGGCAGATGCTGGCCGATGCCATGCACAAGGTGCACGGCCGCGCTCACGCGAAGCGGATCGGGCAGGCCGCCTTCCTGATCTGGGAAATGGGCGAGGCCACCATCCGCCTGGCCATTGCCGTCGATCCTGCCGAAGGCGTGGCGCTGGTGGAGGCGTACAAGCGCATGGCGCTTCGGGAGATCACCCATCCTTTGGCGTGAGGCGAGGGCACGTTGTCGGGCCGTCTCGCGTTTCGGCTACAACCGGTGCATGAATCCTTCGACTTCTCCCTCGATCCTTCAGCTCCAGGATTTGAACTTCGCGTACCCGGACCAGCCCGCGCTGGCGTCCGGTTGGTCTGTAGCCATCGGGGAGGGCGTCACGCTGCTGTATGGCGACACCGGCACCGGAAAGTCCACCTTGCTTCGCGTGATGGCCGGCGCGCTGGCTGCAACCGGTCGGCTGACAGCTGCGGGTGCGCGGCTTGACCTCGCCCCCGATGCCTATCGCCGAAACGTCTTCTTCTGCGACCCGACAACGGAAGCCTTCGACCAGGTCACGGCCCACGCATGCACGGCAACGCTCAGCGAAGGCGATGCGGGTTTCGACCGGGCTTCATGGCAAAGCCTTGTCGAAGGCTTCGCGTTGACGCCGCATCTCGAGAAGCCGATGTACATGCTCTCGACAGGTTCGAAGCGCAAGGTGTGGCTGGCGGCCGCACTGGCATCGGGACGTCCGCTGGTGCTGCTCGACGAGCCCACGGGTGCGCTCGATGCCCGGTCGATTCATCACCTGTGGAATGCCCTGGCGCGGCGTGCTGCCCAGCCCGGCCGCGCCGTCGTCGTTGCAAGCAGCGAGCGCGTCACCACAGTGCCGCTTGCAGGCTGCATCGAGTTGCCGCTGCGCTGAGGCTTTCAGGCGGCCGGCGCCGGACGAAACTGCTTCTCCGGCAACCGCAAACCGAACGCCATGACCAGGAAGATCGCGGCAACCACCACCGAGTTGAGCGCCGCACGCCCGAACCCCAGCGCACCGACATCCATGAACGGATACGGATACCAGCTGACGAACGCGCCGCGCGCGAAGGTGTAGACGATCCACACCAGCGGCAGCAGCACCGAAAGACCGATGGTGCCGCCGTCGATGCGCGGCCGCGGGCCGACCAAGAGCCAGCCGAGCACGGCGACGACTGGCGTTACGGTGTGCAGCAGAAAATTGGCGAGCTGCCCGGACGGCGTCAGCTCGCGCAGTCCGGTGAGCACGGTGTGGAAGACGATGCCCGTCACGGCAATGCTCAGTACGGCGGTCAGCCGCAGCGGACGGAACAGTCGGCCGTTGTGCGCGGGACGAAAAGCGAGCAGGGCGCCTACGCCACCGATGAGGATGTTCGCGTCGATGGTGAAGTAGCTGAAGAGCCGCACGAAGCGCTCGAGATGCGTCGGGGCGGCTCCCGCGCCACCGGTAATTGCCGCGGCGAGTTCGAGGCCGATGCCCGCCAGCGCGGCGAGCGCGACAACGCCGTGAAGAAGGCGTGCCAGCGCGACGTTCATGTTCTTCATCCCGGGTGCCTTTCAGGTATGTGAAGCGGCCGCGGCCTGCGACGCGATCCAGTCCCAGACGCCGCGAATCGCCGGTTCATTTTCGCGTCCGTTCGCCGTGGCGAGAAAGTAGCTCCCGGTGTCGAGCGCAGGCCCGAAGGGCTGCACCAGCGCGCCGCTGCGCAGCTCTTCGGCGGCCAGCGTGAGACTCAACAGCGCCACGCCATGGCCCGCAAGCGCAGCGAGCATCGCGTGCGTTTCGTCGGAGAACGACAGGCCGGCGGCCTTCGTCGACCGGCCGCGCGGCGGCGTGATGCCCGCCTCGCAAAACCAGCGCGACCACAGCGCCGGCGCGAGCGCCTGCGGCTGCCAGTCGCAATGGATCAGCTGGTGCTTCGGCAGATCGCTCACGCGGCGCAGGCCCAGCATCGGGCTGCACAGGGGCGCGTAGCGCTCGGGCATCAACTCGCTCGACACCAGGCCCGGCCAGTTGCCGCTGCCCGAGCGCACCGCGATGTCGGCATCGCCGCGTGCCAGGTCGACCACCGTGTCGCCCGCATGCAGTCGAAGCTCGATGCCGGGGTGAGCCTTGCGAAAAGCCGCCATGCGCGGCAGCACCCAGCGCGCCGCAAAGGCCGTGTTGGTGGTGAGCGTGACGGCCTGCGAAGTGTTCGGGCGGCGCAGCCTGGCGACACCCGCTTCGAGTGCGTCGAAGCCCATGCGCAGGTCGTCGAAGAGCCGCTGACCCGCGGGCGTCAGCGCGAGCTGGCGCGTGAGCCGGCGAAACAGCGGCTGACCCAGCGTGTCTTCCAGCGCGCCTGGTGGCTGATGGCTGACGGCGTGACCGACAGCTCGACCGCCGCCCGCTGGAAGCTCAGGTGGAAGGCTTCGTCCTGGCCTTGGCAAGGACTGCATCGATCAACGCCGTTTCATCCTGGGTCGGCGCCGCTGTGATCACCACCCTTTGCCCACTCTCTTGCAGCAGATCGATTAAGTGTGCCGTGCGCTCGGCAGGCCAGCACTTGAATTGCCAGCGCGAGGCAGGATGCAGATGAATGAATCCGCCCGCCGTAAGCGCATGCTTGGCAAATAAAGCATCCACTTCCATCTCGGCCGTCACTCCCGGGACCAGGGTCAATCGCCTTTGCTCGGGCGCGGCATACACGCCAAGGCGCCGCAATGCGTCAAGATTCCACTCAACCATGTGGCGGCGCGGATTCTTCGCCATGGCGAATCGGTGGGTGAAACTTTTTTTCCACTGTTGGCTGCGCCCGGCGTAATCAGGGGCGACCGCATACCGGGGCTTAAGCAGTCGTACCAACGCCGCGCCACGGGGATTCTCAGACAGATGAATGATCAGGTCATACTGGCGTTTGCGCAACGCCGAATACAGGCGCCACTCCGCCGCCAGGCGCGAGAAGAAGGGGAGCCTCTTCCAGTTCCTGTCAATGACGTGGATTTGCGCAATGGCCGGGTGCAAGGCAAGCATGTCGCGCGTGTCGGCATAGACAAGCGCATCGATCTGCGCCGCCGGGGCGTGGGCTTTGAGCGTAGTGAACACGGGAGAGGTCAGCAACACATCGCCGTGATGGCGCAACTTGATGACCAAAACGCGCACGACGCCGCTCAGGTCAATGGCATCTTTCAACATGACCGGCAAGATAGCAGAAAAGCGCCCCTGCATTCGGCTCTCGGTTTGATGACGTCAAAAAGTAAGCAAGCGCTTACAGCTTACAGTTTTCAGTTAGGCTTGCGCTTTAATGGCGCACGATGCTGCCATCGAAGCTTTTGCTATGCCTACGTGTCACCGAACACCGGACGTCGTCCGCCGATTCGCCGATTCGCCCACTTAGGCTCGCTTTTGTCATTTTTGCAGCGATACACAACACCACGAATCTACATTGGGAAATTATCGTTACGCCTTGACTTATCAGGTTTTTTAAAACTATAGTGCTCCGATGGATAGTGAACTTACCAGCCTTGAGGAAAAGATCGATCGCACGGTGGCACTCTGCCAGCGATTGCGCACCGAAAACCATGA
>CAMATD010000195.1 GCA_945860785.1 Variovorax sp. YR752
AGACGGCCGTGCTGCCGGCGCGCGAAGTCGTGGTGGCACACCTGAAGCCCTTGCTGCTGACCATCGGCGGCAAGCTGGCCGAGGTCACGCTGATCTACACGATCCTGGTGTTCTCGATCTCGTACGCGACCAGCCGCCTGGGGTTCTCGCGGGCCGATGCGCTGCATGCGCTGATCGCGGGTTCGGTGGTCATGGTCTTCACCATTCCGGCCTGCGGCTGGCTGGCGGACAAGGTCGGCGCACGGCGGCTCTATGTGTTCGGCGGCCTTCTGCTGGCGGTCATGGCGGTGCCGTTGTTCCAGGCGATCGGCAGCGGATCGCTCACGGCCTACACCGTGGCCATGGTGGTGGCGCTGGCGCTCAACTACGCGCTGATGTTCGCGCCGCAATCGAACCTCTATGTGGCGCAGTTTCCGGCCGAGCTGCGCTACTCGGGCATCTCGATCGGCATCCAGTTCGCCGCGGCGATCGGCGGCGGGCTGGCGCCGATCATCGCGGCGACGCTGGTCGCCCAGTATTCGAGCATCGTGCCTGTGGGCATCTACGTCGCGGTGCTGGGGTTGATCGCCGCCATCTCGGCCTACCTGATGCGGCCCACCGCGAACGAGTGAGCGTCAGGAGTGCCCGTCGACCCGCATCTGGAAGAGGAAGTAGGGCGGAATGCAGGCGCCATGGCCTTCTGCCTGGCCCTCCGCCTGCGCGCAGATGAAGTCGTCGCGGCAGGACTGCTGCGCCGAGCAGCTGCGCAGGTTGCCGGGTCGCGTGTGCTTGCCCAGGCATTCGCCGAAAGGCTTGTTCGCGGCTAGGCACTGGTTGCAGTCGCTGAGGATGGCGATGCTGCCGCAGATGCCGTTCCTGTCGAGCGGATCGCACGGGCCCGAGCACATGTCGCCCGGAAAGCCGACCGAGGTTTTCTCGCACCCGGAGAACACGCCATCGCAGGCGGCGCGCGGCAGCTTCACGGCGCGGTCCAGCCACGGGTTGGCAGAGGGCGTGATGCGGGTGGGCTCGCAGCTTGCGCCGACCGTGGCTTTCTCCGGCGCGGCGCTCGTGTTGTCCGGTTCGGCCAGTGGGCGGAACGGGTCGGGCCGCAGCGTCGACAGTGCAGCGTGCACATAGCTGTCGCGCCGCGCCAGTTCGTCCTACAGATGCGGCGAATGCGGCAGCGCGAGCGCATTGCCCACGGTGAAGGTGCGCGATGCACCGCGCCGGTCGACACCGAGCAGATGAAAGCCCGCGACCGCGCGGCTCTGGTGGCAGCCCATGCAGCTGAGATCGTCGAGGCGGCGCAGCACCGCCTGCGGCGATTGCAGCGTGCGGCTGCCGGGCACGGCCTGCCATTCGTCGGGCGAGAAGATCTGCGCGAAGGGCCGGTTCGCCAGCCGCGCAAGACCGCGCGGCGCCACCGAGATGGCCTCGGTCGCGAGGAACTTTTCGGGAAGCTGCAGGGTGGCCTCGTCCAGCGCGCGCAGATTGGCGGGTTGCTGCAGCCACTGCTGCAGTTCCTTGCGCAACGCGGTGTTCGCCTGCAGCCGCGTGATGTCGGGCGTGTTCTCGAGCGAGCCGACATCGAAGCGCCGCGCGTTCGCATTCCAGCGGAAGGCGCGCAGCACGTATTCGGCATGGCCACCCAGGTCGGGCCGCACCGCGGAGGGCCAGCGCACGCTCTGCAGGTTGACGGTGATCTGCGAGATGCGTGCGGGCGCCAGACGCTGCAGCGCGAGCGGGCCGTCGGCCGACACCAGCCAGCGGCCCAGCGCTTCGTCCTGCATCGACGGCTGCGGCGGCTGCCAGCGCCGCGCGGTGCTCGCGCAACTGCCGTCGGCATCGGGCGCATCGCCGCGCAGGTCCACGTTGATCGTCATCGGCAGGCGCGACTGCATGGCGGCTGTGCGATAGGCCAGGCGGTACACCAGCCGCGTCTCGTCGCACGCACCGCTCTGAAAAGGCCGGCGGTCCATGCGATTGGCCACGCCCACCAGTTCGAAGAAGGCATCGGCGCTCGCGAGCCAGCGTGCGTCGAACAGTCGGTGCGGATAGCGCGAGATGCCGACGCCGGCTGGCCTGTCGCGCCGCTGGATACCGGCAAGGCTTTCGCGCAACGGGTTGGCGATGGATTGCCAGGCCGGCGAACGCATCAGCGCCTGGTTGGTCGCGATGCCATCGGCCGAGGCGGGTGCTTCGCCGACCCAGTGGGCGAAGCTGGCGCCGGATTTTTCGGCGGCCTGCAGGGCGGCCGGAGAGGTGACGAGAATCACGGGGTCGGCCGCGTGCGCCATCGGCGCGGCGAGGGCGAGGGCCAATGCGAGAATCGAAGCGCCAGCGCTGCGACCGGAGCGCGTCGAATTCACGAAGAAGTGATCAGTGAAGCATCGAGCAGCCGCACCCGGTGGTCGATGTAGTAGCCGCCGAACTCGGTGTAGCGCAGCACCAGGCGGCTGCAGGCGGTGCAGCGGTACACGTCGCAGCGGTTGAAGGGAAAGTGCCGCACAGAGATCGGCGCGTCGGGCGAGTCGTAGCGCGTGCCGTCGGGATGCCACTCCTCGAAGGTCGGCTCGGCGATGTCCTCGTCGCGCAGCGTGCCGACTTTCTGCATGAGGGCCTGGGGCCATCGCTCTTCGGTGATGCTTTCCCACGAGGTGGCGCGCTGAAGCCCGCATGCGCAGGCTTTTGCTGGCGCAGCGGGTTCGGTGGTTGCGGCCAGTTGCTTCAATGCGAGCGCGTCCAGAGGGCGCTTCGGGATGGGGTCTGTGGGGGCTGGAGTGGTCATTGCCACGCCAGTCTACGCAAGCGGAATGGTTGCCACCCTCAGCGGCGAGTCGTGATGTTCAGCGCGGCGCAAAAGTCGTAGAACGCCTCGAGCTGCAGCGACTTGTCGAACACCGCATCGACACCGGCCGACAGCGCACCTTCGCGCACTTCGGAGGTCGCATAGTTCATGAGCACCACGGTGCGTTGCGCCGGCGACTTGTTCTCTTTCAGGTAGTTCGCCACGGTCAGCCCGTTGCCTTGGGCCAGGAACACATCGATCACCGCCGCATCCCATTCGTCCGGGTTGGCCTTCAGCCAGTCGATGGCTTCATCGGAAGTCGTTGCGGTGCCGATGACATCGCATTCGGAAAATTCCTGCAGCCCGTCGGTCAGTGTCGTTGCGATCAGGGGGTTGTCTTCTATGAGGTAGATGCGGGTCATCGTGGCGGGCCAGGGAAATAGGGTCTCGTCGGCTTGTCTCGGCCGAGGCGCCCATTGTCGTGAAGGGGGCCTCGCGCCGAGTCGGACAACGCCGCCATCTGTCGTACATGCCAGAGGGGTGGTAGGGTGAGGTTCCTGCACCCCGGCGGGTTGTCTGGAAAAATGAACCGCAATGACCGCTGACTCGCCAAAGAATCTTCGCGTGCTGCTCGTCGAGGATGACGTCGACACGCTCACCGCCACCCTGAAAGTTCTCGAAGCCCTGGGGCACTGGGCCACGGGCGTCAAAAGCGCGGAGGCTGCCATCGCGCGCTTCTTCGATGGCGCTTTCGACGTGGTGATGGTGGACATCGGCCTGCCTGCGCTGTCGGGGCGCGACCTGGCCGAGAAACTCCTGCGCGATCACCGGGTGCCGGTCATCGTCGTGACGGGAGAGGCGGAACCCGCTACGGCGTTGCGCGGAACGATGTGGCTGCGCAAGCCCTACACGGTCGAACAGCTGGTGGAGGCGCTGGGGCGTTCGTCGGCGTTGCGACCTTAACCTTAGAGCGGTGTGACACCGGGCAACGAGATGGCCGCCCGGCAGCGGGCGGAAAGGGCTGCGTGAGAAAGTCGGGGCCTTGCGCGCTCGATGTCCGGGCCGATGCCGACGACAGGATCCCGCGTTTTGGAGGAGAAGGTCATCTCCGTTGCCCCGATGATGGATAAATCGGAAACCTTAGGAAAATCAACAGCTTAAGAGGGTCCATGTGCATTTCGTGTGCACCGGATCTGACAAATTCGATCTGTTTTGCGATGAGTCGAGTTTGGTGACTACCTGTATGGGTGCAAAGGGCTGGCGAGAGGCTGCTTTGGGAAAGACCGAATGTCTCAAAGGGGCCCTTAGGCGGCGTTACACCTTCTCAAAAGCAGTCGTTCAAGATCGCTTCAACTCGGAACCCACGGTTCCTGACGTAAGGCCAAAATGTCTCTATTTCGGGCGAATTTCCAGAGTCGCAGCGCGTCGTCGAAAGTCACGCGGCGTAGGTACAGAGGAGCGACAAGCTCGTCCTCATAGTCAACGTCGGCCCACTGTTCAAGCACCATGTCTCCGTGGCGGTAAGCGTAGACAAGGAACATCGGCCCTTCATCGTTCCCGAATCGCAGGAAGGCCCCGCGATGCTCCTCGTAGTCAGCTTCGGTCATCTGAGGATGGTCTTCGATGAAAACCAGTCTGAGGGCTTCTTCTAAGTCACTCTCAGATGGGTCGCGTGTGTCACCGCCAAATCGATGACTGAGGATGAGAAATGATTCGCTCAAACAACGTCTCCTGTTGGCCATTGTCAGTCTGAGAGCGCAAGCGTCATGTGTTGCTCATCATGGTAATTTCCATCAAGACAGACAGCCTCCGGTTCTAGTCCATAGGGCTGGAACCCGAGAGATGCGTACAGATTCACGGCTGCTTGGTTGGGCAAGAACACGGTCAAATTGACGCGTCGAACCGAGTTCTGGCGCGCGTGATCAAGAGCCCTGGTGACAATCTGCCTGCCTAGCCCACGCTCACGAAAGCCGGGTTCAACGAAGCATCCCCAGAGCAGTGCTTTGTGCATGGATGAGGAGAATCTGCTTGTCTAGGCGAGAGCAGCGCAAACTCGCAGCTGTCCATCTACGAGGACACCGAATGCAGCGTTTGGTACGGGAGCCGAAAGTTGATCCCGAAATCCTTGTATGGGGCGATTCAACTCTTCCTCGAGTGTCAGCCCCATCGGCACGGCGTTGTCGGCGATGACGAGCCGACGCAGGGCGGAGAAAGCCTCTGCATCTGCTCCTCCCAACTAGCGCACCTCAACACGCATCATTGATTTCCCTTCTCGCGAATCACGAATGACTGTTCCCGAGCGAATTCAGCACCGATAGCGAACGACCGTTCCTGGCCGCATGCTGCCTTCTGCGTCGGGTGTTCATCCGCCGGCGGTCAACGCCGCGGGCGCTCCATCGCAGTTGTCGAGGTGCTGAAACCCAGCTTGGCGCAGAATCCGGCGGCACCCTCTCTTCCGGCCCGAAGTACCCATGTGATGTCCGATTCAGACCCGACGAGGCTCTCAACGAGCGCCTGCCCGATGCCTCGCCGCCGAAATGGCTCTGCGACCACGACCATTGACAAGTACCCGTTGGAGATTCCGTCGGTAACTGCGCGAGCGAAGCCGACGATCTCGTCGTCTACCACCGCTATCACCGCTCGCTGTGACGCCGCAATCAGTCGACCGAGCTGCTCAACATCTCCGACCCGATGGGCCCACCCGTTGGTCAAAAGCAGACGATGGACTGCATCGAAATCAGAAGCAGCAACGCTGCGAACCTGCATGGCCGCTCCTCATGAAATGCGCGCGCTTGAGCCGTCGTTGTGAAGGTCCGGTCCTGGCCGAAAGCGCACTAAACATCAAGCGCTCGCTGCCTGCGGATCTGAAGTTTCTGCTCAGCACTAGGCGGCTTGTAAGAGCCGGAAAGACACCGTCGGAGCGATTTTATCGCGGCAGCTTTTGCACGCATCGCGCCAGGGTCGGTCACGGTCTGAGCTTCCGCCCACTTCAATGAACCATCGACAGGTGCCCCTCTCAAAGCACACAGGCAAAGCGTCTGCTGATATGGCGTTGTTGCACTGGTGAATGTCTTGATCACCAAGTCTCGCAACTTCTTCTGCTGTTCCTGCGGTGGGACCAGCCCGTCATCGAAGCTCGTTAACCCGTTCAATGCGCCGAGCGCTCGCCAGAACGGATCGTCTGGCTCGTCTGAAAGGGCGATTGTCGACATGCAGTAGTCCAACAGCACCGTTACGCAAGGCTCGGTGCGAACTTCGCCAAGAACAGCAATGGCAAATGTCGCAAGCGCCCGATCCGTCAGCAAGCGCTGCAGTGCAGCAACACCGCCGCGGCCGTAGGCAATACAGGCCACAGCCCAGCGCGCGAGAGGCACTACCCTGGTGCCGTCCTCCAGTAGTCCGCCTTCGTGCTATCTGTACTGTTTGCAGAGCCGTTCAATCTCATCGGCGCCGTCAGTGCCATACGCGAGCGAAAACCGAATCAAGTCTTCCGGAAGAACCGAGCCACCGTAGGACAGCGGTCCGGAACTCTTGGCGGCCCTGCGGGCGAGATCATTGAACTTCATCGGAATTCGATACACCGGCTTTTGTAGTCGTCATGTCGTTTGCCATTTGCCGTAGTCTGGGATGCGACCAACATGGTGAGGGTCCGGTCCTGGCCGACTGGCGTCGTTGCCAAGCAACCTTCGGCATCGATACGGCTCTTGATGAAAGGCTCTTCCGCTGGCGCAGTGAACTAGCGGCAACACGTTCAAACATCATTAGCGTTCGACGCTTCAGTTCGATGCTACCGCCTGACGTCTTACATCCTCGATGAGCTGGTTGCACTTGCCGATGCCGCTGCGCGCGCGGTCAATTCTGTAGGAGCCATCATCGGCAACCTCTTGCCAGAATGGGATGGCAGACCTGCAAGCTTCAGCCGCCTCCTGAAGCCGCTTCTGAACAACACGAAGAACGGCGAGTTGCCCAAACGCATCGCCGGCTTCAAGACTGCCGACCTTGGATTCCCGGATCTGCCTGAGAGCCTCAGAGCAATAGCCTTCGGCGTTTCCGACGAGGTTGGTAGAAAGAGCTGTGCGGCATTTCCGCGTCTCCGATGCCACGCGCTGAGCGGGTGAATCAAATCCGCCGAACATCGCGTAGCCGGCGAACGCCAAGGCGGCAACAAATGCAACGCCAATCGCGCGGCGAAAGATCTTCAGATCCTCTCCCTCAAGCAAATGGTGTAGCTATGGCGCCGCAACAAGACCTGCTGTGCAAATGCACTTGGCTCGTCTCGACGCCGCAAGTTCATACGGTCATGCAGGATGCCTGCTTCTGCCCGCATTCTGCCCTCGACAGTCCGCGCTGTACTGGTCTGGTTCACCAACCGATGTGTGCAAAGCCGCCCTCATGATGGAAGACGGTCAGTCCGGCTATCTGAGGCCACATGAACACCACATCCCCGTCGAACATGAACCGAGATGAAAGGCTCACTCTTTGGCGCAGCTCATCGGCTGGACAGTAAAGCAACTCCCCCGCGGAAAAACTCTCGTCAGTAACCACAACTACATCTCCGGGTGGGAGAGGCTTACCGGCGAAGACCAGGTCGAAAATTTCGGTCTTGCTATACAGACCCTCTGTTGCTGTCCAATCTGCGATGGCAACGAACTTGTAAGCGAGGCCTTGGCGCTCCGCAGCTTCAAATATTGAATCCGGTTGAAGCGATGCGCCAGGAAGTATCCGTTCCAGAATGTCTCGCAGTAGTGACAAGGAATTGGTCATGTTCGTGTACGGGACAGAGTACGGCGGAGCTTCTACTTGTGGCCCAGCGTCATCCTCTATCCAAGCTAGCGCTTCGCAGCGCGAGCAAACTGGCGAGCCTTGACGGGTGGCCGGTCTTGGCCGGTTTGAGTCCTAGGCGGGGTCGTCGGAAATCTTGTCCTCAGTTCGAGTCCAGCCAGCATCCGGCGAACTCCGAACTGCAGTCCATCCTGGGGCAAGTCAGCCAACTCGAGCAATGTTTGATCTCGTTCCACCATGCTTCGCAGCGTGACCAGAAGCGCCTCCGACATCTCGAGCGGCTCTCCTGTAAGAAACGACCAACCTGCGTCTTCAGCATCGCGAGACACCATGAGCAAAGGCTTCGTCACCTGAACGATGGACTTCACAGTGAAGCACATGACGTTGGGAGGATCCTCGAAGGGCCACGAGTTCGAAGTGCTCATCAAGTTGATCCCTGTAAATGTCTGGTGTGAGGCGAATTCTGACGCGTACCGAAAGGACTGCTCCTAGCCGACTGCAGCCATTGGTGGCCAAAGGCGTGATTTTTTGGCCGACCGGAGCGCGAGAATGTGAGCAACACTACAGGAGAACTCTTCTTGACGACCGTCGCCATCACCCCCGCAATCAACGTCAGCAACAGCGATGGCTTTGTCCTGTTTGGCGGCGTGAACGTACTCGAGTCGAAGGACATGGCCCTGCGTGCTGCGGAGGAATACGTCCGAGTCACGCGGAAGCTTGGCATCCCATACGTCTTTAAGGCAAGTTTCGACAAGGCGAATCGCTCGTCTATCCATTCCTTCCGAGGCCCCGGTTTGGAAGAGGGCCTGAAAATCTTCGAGGCCGTCAAGGCAGAGTTCGGCGTTCCCGTCCTCACCGACGTGCACGAGCCATGGCAGGCGAATCCCGTCGCCGAAGTGGTGGACGTTCTACAGCTACCTGCGTTTCTCGCCCGCCAGACTGATTTGGTCGTCGTTCTTGCCAGGACGGGCAAGGTCATCAACGTCAAGAAGCCCCAGTTCCTGAGCCCGCCGCAAGTGCTCGACATCGTCGAAAAAATCAGAGAGGCGGGGAACTCCCCTGTCATTCTGTGCGACCGCGGAACCTGTTTCGGCTACGACCACCTGGTGGTGGACATGCTTGGCTTCGGTGCCATGAAGAAGGTCACAGGGAACCTGCCCGTCATCTTCGACGTTACCCACGCCCTCCAGCAACGCGAGGCGAACGCCGCAGTCTCTGGTGGGCGGCGCGAGCAAGTGGTTGAACTGGCGCGTGCAGGCCTAGCGGTGGGCTTGGCCGGTCTCTTTCTTGAAGCTCACCCTGATCCAGCGCAGGCCAAATGCGACGGCCCCAGCGCTCTGCCGCTGGATCAATTGGAGCCTTTCCTCGCGCAATTGAAGGCGTTGGACGACTTGGTGAAGTCGTTCGCGCCCCTGCATATCCACGCCTGAACGAGGCGTCACGCCCCGGCACAACCGCATGGGCAAGTTCAAGGTAAATTGAAACCCGGCAGGATGTTTATGCCCTTTCGTGGAATTGGAGGGTGACGTCGAAGGTCGGCTTGTGGCCGATAGTGCCCACCCAAGCATGAACGGGAACACTGTCTGTTTGTCCACTGGGCGGATGGCGAGATTGCGCTGGCCGAGACTTGGGTTGAAGCTCAATTCCCAAGCTCACGTCTGCTGCTGAATCAGGGTCTGGCTGCTGTGGCAAGCAGCCAGGTCAAGTGTCATCCGCTTCCGCCAACGTCTGGCCCGGGGTTGCTCAGACCCCTTCGATGATCCGTAGATCCCGTTCAGCACCGTCGCCTAGCGCGGCAAGCGCGGCTTGGTAGTCAGGACTGTCATGCACGGATGTAGCTTGCTCGACGCTGTCGAACTCGATCAACACGGTGCGTTGGGACAAACCGTACTCGTAGACCTTGGCGGGTAGGCCACGCGCCAGAAAGCGCCCGCCGCCGGCGGTGATCGCCGGGCCAGTCAGTTTCGCGTAGGCCGCAAATTTGTCGGCGTCCTTGACGGCACGGTACGCACTGACCCAATAGGCTTTTGCCATGGTGATTTCTCTCTTGTAGCTGAATGAACAATATAGCTGGCACTGCGATGAAGAACGGCATCGCCGCTCCGTTGCCCAATATTGGGTCGATCTTGCTTTCATAGCTAGTCCAAAGTCCGCTGCTGGCCGAATGTAGTCTCCAGGCAGTCCGACGCAAAGTGCCTGAAGCGGACGCTGGCGAGCACCGCCGGCACGTCAAGGACGTCGACGATTACGTTGGCGAGTTTCCTACTGCTGCAATCTCTCCATCTCTTCGACTGTTGAGCTTCGCGCCAACCTGCCCCACATTTCCGAATACGCTTGACCCGGTCGTGCCCCTCCGTATGGCCGCCAGCTCTACCTGCAGGGCATCAGCGGTGGTTCCATGCTCAATGGAAAAGTGGATCAAACGAGCGCGAAAATCAACACCGTCCGAGCAAAAATCTTCGAGATCGACTACCAAGTCGAATCCCCGCGAATTACGACATCTGCACCACCATCGATGAAGATCGTCTGGCCGGTAATGTGACCGTTCTTCTCGCTGGTAAGCCACGCAAGTAACTCGGCAGCAGCCATTGGTTCATAGGGGCCACCCAAAGGCATTGGTGTCCCGGCACTGATCCTCGCGCGGGTCGCCTCATCGTCGAACAGCCGTTTGAGCAACTCTGTCTTCACCAGTCCCGGGGCGATGGCGTTCAGCGGGATCTTGGCCCCGGCCCATTCAGAACGGATGGCATTTCGCCGGATCCATCGTGAAAGTGCCCGCTTGGTGGTGGCATAGACGAACTTCTCTTCCTTCGCCTTTTCCAGTGCCAGCGGCTCGTCCCCTTCCAACAGCACATTGAGGAGCTGAGGGTCGAAGGGATGAACGGACGTGATGGATGACACTGCCACCGCGCGAGGCGTTGCTGATGGCAGCAACAATGGGCGAAGGCCTTGCAGGGTCGCCAGGGCTCCGTAGTAGTTCACGGCGACCGTGATCGGACCACCTGTGTCTACGCCTGCGATGGCAAGGATTGCATCGATCTTCCCGCCACTGATTTTCGTGACCTGTTCAACCATGGCCGCGCGGCCATGATGCCCGCTGAGATCTGCGACGACTTCTGCGTCGCGCAGATCGATACCGATGACACGGCCACCTTGCGACTCAAGAAGTCGCTTGGTTTCCATGCCGATACCGGAGGCGGCACCCGTCACTACATAAACTCGAGATTGGTCGGACATCTGATTTCTTTCATGGGTTGAGTAAGCGCAGAAGCCAGCAACGGCGCTGGCCAGCGATGTCCGGAAGGACCAACCAAAGATAGATGCGGGCGAGCCCACCACCAAGTGGGGTGGCGGTCAACACTGCTCGGACAGGATGTCCGCATTGAACGCGCAGCAACGAGGACGACGAACTGGCTGTAGACGGGTGATATCCACTCACGCAGCTTCCTGATGCTGACCCTGTGCCAACCAGACCTTCATGCGATGGAAAAGTTGCCGATGGTGCTGTGCCATGCTCGGACTCCTTGTGGCGGTATTACCCCTCGCGACTTTGCTGTTCGGCGAACCGCTTGGTCAAGAAGTCGATGAGTGCACGCAGCTTCGGCGTAATGTGTTTGCCGGAAGGCCACAGCAGACGGAAGACGTTCTTCTCCGTCGCGTAGTCCTCGAGCACTGAAACGAGAGTTCCATCGTCCAGTGCATGCTGCACGGAATAGGCCGACATGTATGCGATGCCAGCTCCTGCCAGTGCAAAGCTCAGCCGGGCCTCGTTGCTATTGCAGGTCATGCGAGTCGGAAGCCGGTACTCCGGTTCGCCATCCTCCCGGCGCAGCCTCCAAATCTGGAGCTTGCCTGTGTTTGGCATCCGGAACTGGATGCATGCATGCTGATCTAGATCGCGAGGGTGGGAAGGCTTGCCGTGACGCTCAAAGTAGGAAGGTGCACCGACGACGATCATACGGAAGCTGCCCACCAGTCTCGACGAGAGCTGTGAGTCCTCGACTTCGCCACTGCGCACGACGGCGTCAAATCCTTCTTCGATCACGTCCACCTTGCGGTTGTCGAACTCCAGATCGAGTTCGACCTCGGGGTATTGCTGCTGGAATGCCGTGAGCATTTCCAGAAACGGCGCACCGATCAACGGAAATCCGATCCGAAGTCGTCCACGCACCTCCGAGGTTGTCTGAGTCAGTTCAGCCTCTGCGGCGTCGAACTCATCGCGGATCCGCCGCGCATGCTCGAGGAAGACTGATCCTTCGGCGGTGAGGGTCACGCTGCGCATGCTGCGATGAAACATCCGGACGCCCAGACTCTGTTCAAGGCGCGTGATGCTCTTTCCGATACCGGATGCGGAGATCCCCAGCAATCTGCCTGCTGCAACAAAGCTGCGCGCGTCCGCGACATGAACAAATCGTTGATTGCGAAACGATCCATACGTGTCGAGGGTAAACAATTCCGGACATCTTGTCCGGGATGAGGCGAACTGATGCCCCCTTATTCTTTGGAGTGAGAGCCGCTAAGTTCTATTGACACTGAGTGCGACGTTTGCTGCGCAGTCA
>CAMATD010000196.1 GCA_945860785.1 Variovorax sp. YR752
GCTCTGCTCCGCGAATGTCCCCCGGCGCGGCCTAGGGCCGCATGCCTCCTCCTTTATTTCGCTGCGCAGAGCACACCGCCGGCGTGATCGCTCAGAGCACTGGTTGATCGGCCGCACACCAGCAGCGTGCCCTGTGCACGCGCCCCGAACAAAAACACCGCAGGAGCCAATGAGATGAGCAACATCATGTTGAAGGTAGATGACCTGCACGTCGCCTACGGCCAGAGCGAGGCGCTGCACGGCATCTCGTTCGAGGGCCACGCCAACGAAACCGTCGCCATCATGGGCCGCAACGGCATGGGCAAGACCACGCTGTTCAAGAGCCTCATGGGCGTGCTGCCGATCAAGAGCGGGCGTATCGAGGTCGCGGGCCAGGACGTGTCACGCGATGAGAGCTTCAGGCGTGTGGCCAAGGGCATCGCCTACGTGCCGCAGGGCCGGATGATCTTCCCGACGCTGACAGTGGAAGAGAACATCCAGACCGGCCTCGAGAACTCGAAGACACGGCGCATCCCCGAAGAAATCTACGCGCTGTTCCCCGTGCTGTGGGACATGAAGAGCCGCAAGGGCGGCAACCTCTCGGGCGGCCAGCAACAGCAGCTCGCGATTGCGCGCGCACTCGTCACCGACCCCAAGGTGCTGCTGCTCGGCGAGCCCACCGAAGGTATCCAGCCTTCGATCATCAAGGACATCGCGAAAGCGCTCAACGAGATCCGCAAGCTGCGCGGCATCACCATCATCGTGTCCGAGCAGGTGCTCAGTTTCGCGATGGACGTGGCCGACCGGCTCTTCGTCATCGAAGGCGGTCGCCTTGTGCACGAGACCGCGCGCGACAAGACCGATGTGGACCACATCAAGGCTTATCTCTCCGTTTAACCACAACCCAACCAGGAGCCACTGCAAATGACGGACACGCTGATCAAGGTCGATCTGACCAAGTCGCCCACGGAGAACGAGAACATCCACAACCGCTGGCACCCGGACATTCCGATGGCCTGCTGGGTCAATCCGGGCGACGACTTCATCCTCGAGACCTTCGACTGGACCGGCAGCTTCATCAAGAACAACGACAGCGCCGACGACGTGCGCGACATCGACCTGAGCACGGTGCACTACCTCTCGGGCCCCGTGGGCGTGAAGGGCGCCGCGCCCGGCGACCTGTTGGTGGTCGACCTGCTCGACATCGGCGCCAAGCAGGACAGCCTCTGGGGCTTCAACGGCTTCTTCTCGAAGAAGAACGGTGGCGGTTTTCTCACCGATCATTTTCCCGAAGCGCAGAAATCCATCTGGGACTTCAAGGGCATGTTCACGAGCTCGCGCCACATTCCCGGCGTCAACTTCGCGGGCCTGATCGGCTGCCTGCCCGACAAGCCGATGCTCGACATGTGGAACGAGCGCGAGCAGAAGCTCATCGACACCGACCCGGACCGCGTGCCCGGCCTCGCCAACCCGCCGTTCGCCGGCACCGCCCACATGGGCAAGATGACCGGCGAAGCCCGCGCAAAGGCGGCCGCGGAGGGCTCGCGCACCGTGCCGCCGCGCGAGCACGGCGGCAACTGCGACATCAAGGACCTGTCGCGCGGCTCGAAGGTGTTCTTCCCCGTGTATGTGGACGGCGCGGGCCTGAGCGTCGGCGACCTGCACTTCAGCTAGGGCGACGGCGAGATCACCTTCTGCGGCGCCATCGAGATGGCCGGCTGGGTGCACATGAAGGTCACGCTCATCAAGGGCGGCATGGCCAAGTACGGCATCAAGAACCCGATCTTCAAGCCGAGCCCGATCACGCCACCGTACAACGACTACCTGATCTTCGAAGGCATCTCGGTGGACGAGAGCGGCAAGCAGCACTACCTCGACGTGAACGTGGCCTACCGCCAGGCCTGCCTGAACGCCATCGAGTACCTGAAGAAGTTCGGTTACTCGGGCGCGCAGGCCTATTCGATCCTGGGCACTGCTCCCGTACAGGGCCACATCAGCGGCATCGTGGACGTGCCGAACTCCTGCGCCACGCTGTGGCTGCCCACGGGCATCTTCGACTTCGACATCAACCCGAACGCGGCGGGGCCGATGAAGATGATCGACGGCAGCATCGACATGCCCCTGTCGCACGATTTGCGCTGAGGAAGAGGCCGCCATGCCGACCTACGACTACGCCTGCGGGCAGTGCGGCGGCTTCGAGGCGCTGCGGCCCTCGGGCCAGAGCGACGAGCCGGCCGCGTGCCCCGACTGCGGATGCGGATCGCAGCGTGTACTTTCGGCCGCACCACGGCTGTCGCTGATGGCTTCGACCACACGCAGCGCAATGGAAACCAACGAACGCGCACGGCACGAGCCCGGCAGCTCGCGTGACTACGCGCGCTTCAAGCATCCGGCGAGCTGCGGCTGCTGCTCGGGGTCGTCTCGCCGCAGCGCGACGGTGACCGCGCCCAACGGCGCCAAGTCGGCACCCGCCAAGCGGTCATGGATGATTTCGCACTAATGCTGCACTAGCAAACCAGGCGGCGTCGCGGTTCCGTACAAACCCCGATTGTTTCAATCCCGTGAACACCGCGATTCTTTTTGTGGCGGTTTTTTGAGGGGCTTCAGAATCACACTTCATTTCACCAACCAACCCATTAGGAGATTGAAATGAATGCCTCGAAGATCCTCGCTGCTGCCGCCCTCTCGCTCCTGGCTGCTGCCGGTGCGCAAGCAGAAACCTATGAAGGCGTGCTCACCGTGAACTCGGGTGTGTCGCGTGCTGAAGTTGCACCGCAAGGCGTTGTCGCCGCACGCGCCGGCAACGAATACGGCGACGGTGCCAGCGCCGGCGCACAAGCCTTCACCTCGACCGCTGACCGCGCCACCGTCCAGGCCGAAGCTGTCGCCAAGGCCCACGACCCGTTCGCCAGCCTCGACCGCCGCGCGTTCTACCGCGACGAAGTGCCTGCGGCGTACAAGAAGCCCCGCGTGTCGTTCACGCGCCAAGCTGGCCTCTAAGCCAAGTCCTTGTCGATCTCCGGTCGACACCATGAAGAACGGGCCCTCGGGCCCGTTTTTTCGTGGAGGTGCGGGAGTGCCACGAGCTACAGCAACGACTCCGGAATCACCAGCGACTGGATATAGAGCCTCATCCGCATCGAAAGATCGGCGCCCGGTTCGCTGTCGAACACCTTCACCGGTTGCGGGCCATCCACCCGCCACCATTCGAGCTCGAACCGGCTGCCCGGCTTGAGCTTCACCTGGTAGGACGCATGGTCCTTGAGTTGCTGGAGAAAGTCGTGCGCTTCCTTCGCCAACGCAGGGCTGTCGATCAGCAAGCCGAACTCGGTGTTCAGCGTTTCCGAGCGCGGGTCCATGTTCACCGAGCCGATGAAGAGCCGGGTGTTGTCGATCACCGCGGCCTTGGTGTGCAACCGGATGCGCGTGCCTTCGCCGATGTTGCCGGCGAACAGGGTGCGGCTCGGGTCGGGGTGAATCTCGAAGATCTCGACGCCGGCGCGCAGCAGGTTGTCGCGGTAGCGCCGGTAGCCGGTGTGCACCACGGGTTCGTCGGTGGCGGCCAGTGAGTTGGTGATGAGGCTCACGCGCACGCCCTTGCGCACGTTGGTTTCCATGCCATCGAGCGCGAGCGGGCCGGGCACGAGGTAGGGCGACGAGATCAGCACTTCCTGGCGTGCATTGCTGAGCGCTTCGCCGAGCAAGCGTCGGCTGCTGTCGAGCAGGGCGCCGCTCGGCAGGCGCGCGCTTTCGAGTTCACCCCAGGCCTTGGCCGGCGAGTCGGCAAAGGCCTGCGCCGTGCCGGGCACCAGCTTCACACGGCCCGCGGCAAGCTCGTCGCCGATGGTCACGCGGCCCAGCGGGGCGACGTTGCGAAAGGGCACGGGTTCGGGCGTGTCGGCGCCGTCCACGGCGTTGTCGAATGCACGGCGCGACGCCGCGGGCGGCTGCGTGGGCCGCAGCATCGATGCGGCGGTGCGCACCTGGGGTGCGTTCCAGTAGGCGTCGAACACACCGGACATCTGGGGCAGCACGGCGCCGGCGACGAGCACGTCGTAGTCGAAGAAGTTCGAGTCGGTGCCGCGCATGAAGTATTCGTCGCCGAGGTTGCGACCGCCGGCTACCGCGAGCACGCCATCGGCCACGAAGAGCTTGTTGTGCATGCGGCGGTTCACGCGCGCGAAGTCGAACAGCGCGGCGGCGAAGCGCGTGGCCTGACCGCCGCGCGTCGGGAAGGGGTTGAAAAGGCGCACCTCGATGTTCGGGTATGCGCCCACGCCGTTGAGCAATGCTTCCACCTCGTCGGTGTAGAGGTCGTCCACCAGCAGTCGCACGCGCACGCCGCGCTGGGCCGCATTGCGCAGTTCGCGCAGCACAAGGCGGCCGGTGGCGTCGTTGTGCAGGTGGTAGTACTGCAGGTCGAGCGAGCGCTGCGCGCCGCGCAGCAGTGCGAGCCGGGTGTCCATGCTCGCGAGGCCGAGCATCAGGCGGAAGCCGCTGGCGCCGGGCTCGGCGCCAGCCATCGAGGCGGTGGCGATGCGATCGAGCGGCGTAGCCGGCCCCTGAACGGGCAGGGTGGTGCTGTGGCTGCGCGGCCCCTCGTCCGGCAAGCTGGCGCAGCCGGCCAAGGCGAGTGCGGCCGTGGCGAAGACGGCGAGCGCGCCGCGCCGCAACCATCCATGAAATCCGGTTTTCTGTTGCTTCATCGAGCCCCCTGTAGGCCGGATTCTGCCTCGGGCGCCAGGGGCTCAGCCGCCGATCCGCCGGTAGGTCAGCAGCCGACCCCGGTAGGCCAGCAGCCGACCCCGGTAGGCCACTCGGTCCACCGCGGCGAGCTGGTCGAGCCGCTCTTCGCACATGCCGAATCCCTCGTCGGCCATCTGCCGGTTGAAGGCCGAGCGGTTGCCGCGGTCGGGGTCGACGATCCACACATCGGCCGCCGGGCTCGCATGGCGGCCGATGAACGCCGCGAGCAGGCCACCGGCATCGCGTTCGTACAGCAGATCGCTGCCGATGATGAGGTCGTACATGCCATGCACGTCGCCCTCGGCGTCCGTCTCGCGCATGCCCCAGTGGCCGCGCCGGTACTTCATCGGCGGCAGCGCGTTCAGCCGCAGATTCTCCAGCAGGAAGCCCGCCGTGAGCGGATGGCAGTCGCTCGCGGTCATGTCGTTGCCGCGGCGGTGCCCGACCAGGCTCGCGAGCGCGAGGCCGCAGCCGATCTCGAGCACGCGCGCGCCGAGCACGACAGGGTGCGTCGCCATGCGCGCGGCCAGTTGCGCCCCCGAGGGCCACAGCAGCCCGAACATCGGCCACGCCGCCGAGGAAATGCCCTGCGCGGCCGCGGCACCCAGGGGGTCGGAGAACTGCTGGCGGTCGAGCAGCGACCGGATGACCAAGTCATCGGCACCCGCGATGGCGATGCGTTCCAGCTTGATTCGGTAGCCCGGCATCGGAGGGTGCGGGGCCTCGCGGGCGAGGCCTCGAAGCAGCAAAGGTGGACCAGTATGCGCGCCGGCCGGCTTCGGGCGCGAAACAGCCATCGATGGCGGGTAAGCTCGCGGCCCATGAAGCGCAACAGCACCCCCCAATCCGCCGGCAGGAAGGCTGCCGCATCGCCCCCGCCCGAGCTGCCGAATGGCCAGGTCTCGGCGGTGCTGGCGCGCATCGAGACGCTGTGGTTCTCGCTCGGCCCCGTGGGCCAGCGCATTGCCGACTTCATCGTGAAGAACCCGCGCGAAGTGGTCCACATGTCGGTCAGCGAGGTGGCCGAGCGCACCGGCTCGAGCGAAGGCAGCATCGTCGGCCTGTGCAAGAACCTTGGCGCCACCGGCTTCCAGCAGATCAAGATCGCGCTGGCGCAGGAGATCGTGCGGCCGGTGCAGTTCATCCACGAAGACCTCGATCCGCAGGACAAGGCCGACGCGGTCATCCGCAAGATCTTCCAGAGCAACGTGCAGACGCTGCACGACACGCAGGCCACGCTCGACGCCAAGGCGATGGAACGCGCGGTGAAACTGTTCCGCAAGGCCGAGCGCATCGAGATCTACGGCATCGGCAGCTCGGCAACGATTGCGGAAGACGCCCACTACCGCATGCTGCGCATCGGCCTCAACGCGAAGGTGGTGGTCGACTCACACGTGCAGGCCATCAGCGCCTCGCTCACCGACCCGAAGGTGGCGGTGCTCACCATCTCGCACTCCGGCAGCACGCACGAGACGGTGCTGGCCACGCGGCTGGCCAAGGAGGCCGGCGCCTCGACGGTGTGCATCACCAACTTCGGCAAGTCGCCGATCCAGGCCTTTGCCGATGTGGTGCTGTTCACCATGGCGCGCGAGACCAGCTTGCGCACCGAGGCGATGACGAGCCGGCTCGCGCAGCTGACGATCATCGACGTGCTGATCGCCTGCCTGGCGCTCTCGGACTACGACACCTCGGTGCGCACGCTGCGCCAGACCTTCGACGTGCTCTCGCTCAAGCGGTACTGAGGCGTCTCCTCGGGGGCAAGCGGTGGGGGCTGCAGCAGCCCGGCCACCGTGAGTGCGACCGCACCGGGCGCATGGCCCACCAGCAGGCACGCCATGCCGAGCCGCGCGGCGCCTTCGGCGTCGGTCAGCGGGTTGTCGCCTACGACCACCGTGCTCTCGGGCCGCGCACCGAGGCGGCGCAGGCCCTCTTCGAACAGGAGCGGCGCGGGCTTGCCGATCACGCGCCACGGCTGCACGCCGCTGGCCACGAAGGGGACGACGAGGGTGATGGGTTTCGTCGGCCAGTCGGCGGCGAGGGCGGACGAGGCGCCGGCGGCGAGCAGCAGGGTGGCGACGCCGGTGCGAAGGAAAAGATTTCGGTTCATGTGCGTGAGGTCTTCGTGTTGTTGTGAGAGTGGACTGCTTCAGGCCACGCGGTTCAGCAGCGGCAGGCCCGCATGCCAGCGCCGCAGGTTGTCGAGGAAGAGGGCGGCGACGCGCGCCTCGTTGCCGTCCGAGTGGCCGGCGGTGTGCGGCGTGACGATCACGTTCGGCATGTCCCACAGCGGCGATTCGGCCGGCAGGGGCTCGTGCGCGAACACGTCGAGGCAGGCGCCGGAGAGCGCGCCACTGCGCAGCGCGTCGATCAGCGCGGGTTCGTCGACGACCTCGCCGCGCGAGATGTTCACCAGTCTTGCGCCGGCCGGCAGCGAGGCGAGTGCGGCTGCATCGACGAGACCGCGCGTGCGGTCGGTCAACGGGCAGGCGAGCAGCAGCCAGTCGGCACTCGGCAGCACGGTGTGAATGTCCTCGAAGCGCACGCTCCCGGTGGCCGGTGCGGCTGGCGCGCCAGAACTGCTGCGCACGGCCACTACCCGCAGCCCCAGTGCGGAGAGCAGTGCGCCCAGGCCCTGCCCGATCGGACCCCAGCCGACGATCACCGCCGTCTGGCCGGCCAGATCGCGCGGCAGTCCGCTGCCCATGAGTGGTGCCCAGGTCTTTTCGCGCTGCGCCGCGAGCAATTGCGGAAAGCAGCGCGCCATCATCAGCACGCCGGCCAGCGCGGTCTGCACGACCACGCTGGCATTGGCACCCGACGAGGTCGTCACTTCCACGCCGCGTGCGCGCAGTTCGCCATAGACCGGCCGGTCGGCGCCTGCAGAATGCGCGTGCACCCAGCGCAGCGATGGCGCGTTGCGCATCGCATCGTGAAAGCGCTGCGTCTCGGGCAGTACTCGGTGCTTGGTCGAGAGGCCGGTGACGTCGCGCGAGACGAAGGCGATGTCCGCGTCGTCACCGGTATTCACCACCACATGCGCATGGCCGCCGAGCGCTTCGGCAAGGCCTGTACCGGCCTGCCGCACGGCCGCAGGCGTCATCAGGATACGCAGCGGCGAAGTCATTCGGCCGTCGCGCCCGAATCGCGCACGATCACTTTCCATTTCTCGTACTCCTGCCGCGTGAACTTGCCGAACTGTTCGGGCGTGCCGCCGACCGGATCCGCGCCTTCGCGGATCATCTGCGCTTCCAGCGAAGGCAGCGCGTCGTTCACCGATTTGTTGAGCAGCGCGATCACCGGCGCCGGCGTGCCCTTGGGCGCGAAGAAGCCGAACCATGAACCCGCCGAGAAACCGGCGAAACCCTTCTCGGCCACCGTCGGCACATCGGGCAGCGAGCGCGAGCGCTTGAGGCTGCGCACCGCAATGGCGCGCAGCTTGCCGGCACGGATGTGCGAGATGACCGAGGGAATGGTCGCGAACATGAACTGCACGCGGCCCGCGAGCAGGTCGTTCAGCGCATTGGCGCCCTTGTAGGGAATGTGCAGCGTCTCCGCGCCGATGCGCTTGCTGAGCATGAAGCTCGACAGGTGCGAGGAGGTGCCGACGCCGGTCGAGCCGTAGTTCAGCTTGTTCGGGTTCGCCTTGGCGTAGGCGATGAATTCCTCGATCGTTGTCGCGGGCACGTCGGCGATCTGCACCACCGGCACGAGGTCGGTGAGCGGGTCGTAGGGCAGGCTCTTGTAGAGCGTCTGGTTGACGGCCATCGGACCCACCGAATTGACGATCAGCGTGTAGCCGTCGGCCGGCTTGTTGTCGATGACGAAGGGCTGGCCGAGCTTCTCGGACATCTGCTGCGTGACGGCGCGCGCAAGGATGTCGGTGGTGCCGCCCGCGGTGAAGGCGACGACCACGCGCACGGGTTTGTTGGGATACGCGGATTGCGCCTCGGCGCGGGGTGCGGTGCCGAGGCCCGCGGCCAGCAACACGGCGGTGGCCGTGCCGATGAGCTTTTGCAGGAGGAAGGAAGGCTTGTCTCGTTTCATTTTTCTGGTCCTTTGAAGGCTCTACACGGGCGGGGGAAAGTCGTACAGCGCCGCGGGGTTGTCGACCAGCACGCGCCGTCGCTGTGCCTCGTCGGGCAGCCAGCGCGCGAGCAGGTTCACGAGCGCGCCGTCGTCCGGCACCTGCTGCGCTTCGAAATAGTTGATGTGCGGCCAGTCGGTGCCCCACACGACGCGTTCCGCATTGGCCTGCAGCAGGGCCATGGCGAAGGGGTCGATGTCGGCGTAGGGCGGCCCCATGCCGGTGTTGCGGTCGGCGCCCGAAATCTTGGTCCAGGCGCGGCCCTCGGCGAGCAGGCGGCACAGCGTGCGAAAGCCCGGGTCGTCGGTGCCGCGCGATGCAGCCATACGACCCATGTGGTCGATCACCAGCGGCAGGCCGAGGCGCAGCAGGCGCGGCGCCAGCTCGACGAGGTCGGGCGCGTGGATCCAGATCTGCGCGTGCCAGCCACGGTCCGCCAGGCGCGGCGCCAGCGCCTCGAGCACCTCGATGCCGACGCCATTGCGGTACACGGCATGGCCGTCGCGCTTGAACAGGTTGAAGCGCACGCCGCGGATGCCCGCCGCGTGCCAGCGGTCGAGCTCCGCATCGGTGGTGTCGGCTTGCGGCACGGCGATGCCACGCAGGCGGTCCGGGTACTGCGCGAACGCGGCGAGCACGGCGCCGTTGTCGGTGCCGCTCGCGCTGCCGGTCACCAGCATGCCGCGCGCCAGGCCCAGCCGGTCGAGGTGCGCGATGAAGGCCGCGCCCGGGTACTCGGCGGGCGTGTAACTGCGGTCTTCCGCCAGCGGAAAGCGGTCGTAGGGGCCGAAGACATGCGCGTGGCTGTCGCAGGCGCCGGGCGGCAGTGCGAAGGCCACGGGGGTGAATGCGTCGAGGGGAGGCAGGCAGGGGCGGGTCATGGTGCGTGCCTTCTCAATCGACCTTGAGCTTTCCGCTCTTCGCGAGCAGCCGGGCGCTCGCATCTTCCTTCTTCAGCATCGCGAGCCATTCGTCGGGCAACGAGGCCTAGCCCGGGCTGCCGACGGAGACCAGGTGGCGCTTGACGTTCTCGTCGGCCAGCGCCTTGCGCAGCGCGGCGTTGAGCGCGTTCACCACCAGCTGCGGCGTGCCGGCCGGTGCGAGCAGGCCGGTGGCGGTGGTGGCGTCGAAATCCTTCAGGCCGGCTTCGCGCAGCGTGGGCACGTTCGGCAATGCGGGGTCGCGTTCCTTCGACATCACGGCCACCGCGCGCAGCATGCCCGACTGGATGTGCGCGGCCGAGCTCGTGAGCTGGTCCACCACGAGGTCGATCTGCCCGCCCAGCAGGTCCGTCAGCGCCGGGGCCGAGCCCTTGTATGGCACGGTGTTGAGGCTCAGCTTGCCGGCCTGTTCGAGCTGCAGCAGCGCGATGTGGTTGGTGGTGCCGGGGCCGGCGTGGCCGGCCGTGACCTGGCCCGGCTTGCTGCGCGCCGCCGAGAGCACGGCGTCGATGTCCTTGTACGGGCCTTGCCCGCGCACCGCGATCACGAGCGGCGTGGTGGCGGCGAGGCCGATGGGAGCGAAGTTGTCGAGCTGGTAGGTGGTCTTCGTCATCAGCGGCAGCACCACGAGCGCATTCGGCGTGCTGACCAGCAGCGTGTAGCCGTCCGGCTGCGCACGCGCCACGTAGGACGCGCCGATCGCGCCACCGGCGCCGGCGCGGTTGTCCACGATCACCGACTGGCCGAGGATCTGGCCCATGGCCGGCGCCAGCGTGCGCGCGACGACATCGAGGTTACCGCCGGGCGCGAAGGGCACGACCAGCGTGACCGGCTTCTGCGGGAATTTCTGTGCGAACGCGGGGAACGCAAAGGTCGCGGCCACAAGCGCTGCCAGCACGGCGGGGAGGTGTCCTCTCTTCATGGGGTTGTTGTCTCTGTTGTTCTGGGGTGTGCGCGTCGGCTTCAGTCGCGGAAGCCCGGGTCCATGCGGTCGAGCTTGCGCAGCAGCGCCGGCCATTCCATGAGCCCGTAGGGGCGGCGGGTGCCGGGCTGGTAGTTGTTCCAGGTCTCTTCCAGCACGCTCTGCGGCACGGCCTTCAGCGGCGTGTTGCACGACATGGCACCGATCTGCGCTCGGCAGGCCAGCTCGAGCCGGTGCATCCAGTTGAAGGCCTCACCGACGCTGCGGCCCACCACCAGTGCGCCGTGGTTGCGGAAGATCACGGCCTCGCTCTGGCCCAGGTCGGCGAGCAGCGAGGCCTGCTCCTCGGTGTTCAGCACCACGCCCTGGTACTCGTGGTAGCCGATCTTCAGGAAGCGCATGGCGGTCTGCGTGAGCGGCAGCAGGCCGCATTCGAGCGAAGACACTGCCATCGAGGCCCAGCTGTGCGTGTGGATCACACAGGCCACGTCGGGCCGCGCGGCATGCACCGCGCTGTGGATCACGTAGCCGGCCTTGTTGATGCCGTAGTTCAGCTCGCCGAAGTCGGGCTTCGAGAGGATGTTGCCGTCCTGGTCGACCTTGATGAGGCTCGACGCGGTGATCTCCTCGTACATCATTCCGTAGGGGTTGATGAGGAACGCGCCATGCTCGCCGGGCACATGCGAGGAGATGTGGTTGGCCATCATGTCCGACATGCCGTACAGGTCGACCAGCCGGTAGCAGGCGGCGAGGTCGATGCGGGCCTGCCACTCGGCTTCGGAGCAGCGGTCTTTCATGGAGGAGATCTGAAGCACGCCAGGGTTCGTCATCGCGGGGTTCCTTTCGATTGCAGGATTCGGTTCATTCAGTCGGCACCCAGCTGCAGGCGGCTGGGCAGGCGTTTCTCGATCGCGAACTTCAGCAGCGCCGCCGAGCGGAAGATGCCGTGCGCGAACTTGCCGTAGGGCAGCGTGAGGAAGAGCGCCATCACCACGCCCAGGTGCACCGCCAGCAGCAGCGCCATGAATTGCGTGTCGCGCCAGGCGAGCAGCGCGAGGCCGGTGAGGCTGGTGAGCAGCAGCAGGGCGATGAAGCCGCGGTCCATCGGCCGCTGCGCCACGTCGCCGTGCGCGGCGTTGCGCCGCAGGTTCAGCCACAACAGGCCGACGGGGCCGACCACGAGGCCGATGCCGCCCGCGGTGCCCAGCAGCACCGGCAGACTCGTGAGCGCATAGGGCGCGTGCAGGTCGAACAGGTAGTGGTAGAGCGTCGCCACGCAGGTGGAGGCAAAGCACAGCATGAAGCCGTAGAAGGTGAAGTGGTGCATGCGCCGGCGCCAGAGCGTGAAGCGGTCGTCTTCGTTGTTGCAGCCTTCGCCGTGGCCACCACCGAGGTACTTGAGGCGCAGCACGTCGTGCGCGGCC
>CAMATD010000197.1 GCA_945860785.1 Variovorax sp. YR752
TCCACGCCATAGGGCACGTCGCCCGCAATCGTCACCCGCCGCACCACCCGGTGCTGGTCGCCGTAGTCGTTGATCGCGTAGTGCTGCGTGGCCCGGTTGTCCCAGATCGCCACGTCGCCCTGCGTCCAGCGCCAGCGCACCGTGTTCTCCAGGCGGTGCACATGGCTCTGCAGCACGCTCAGCAGGTGGGCAGAGTCGTGCGTCGAATGGCCGGCCAGCCGCTTCACGAAATGGCCCAGCACCAGGCTGCGCTCCCCGGTCTCGGGGTGCACGCGCACCACTGGGTGCTCGGCTTCGAGCAGGCGGCGCGTGAACACCTCCTTGTAGCGCTTGGCGCCCTCGTCATCCAGATCGGCCGGCAGCCGGGCGGCGGCGTAGTCGTTGCCATGGACGGCGCGCAGCCGGTCGGCCAGCGCCTTGAGGTCGTCCGGCAGGCTTTCGTAGGCGGCCACGGTATTGGCCCAGACGGTGTCGCCGCCATAGGCCGGGATGACGACCGCGCGCAGGATCGACACCTGCGGATAGGCGACCTCGAAGGTCACGTCGGTGTGCCACGAGTTGGCGCGGCCGCCGTGGCGCGAGTCGAGCTCCAGGAGCTGCGTGCCGTCTTTCGAAGGCACGGTCGGATGCGGCACCAGCTCGCCCCAGAGGCGGCCGAAGGCCTGCTGCTGCGCATCGTCCAGATGCTGCTGGCCGCGGAAGAACAGCACCTTGTGCTTGAGCAACGCGGCCTTGATGGACTGGAACACCTCCGGCTGCAGCGCGCCCGAGAGCCGAACGCCGCGCACCTCGGCGCCGATGTGGCCGGCCTGCCAGACGATGTCGAGTTCGTTGTCTTGTGCAACGGCTGGAGAAGAAAGAGTGGCGCTCATCGAAGGTCCTTTTTTGTGGTTGATGGAAAGAAAAACGAAAGGCTCAGTAGGCAAAGCGCAGTCCGGCAGGCAGACCGCCTGTCGTGTCTGGCGGCAACTGCGGAGGCGTTTCAAGTGCAGGCGCCCCCGCGAACTCGCGCAGCACCTCTTCCTTGACATGCGTGAAGGCCAAGTCCAAGCGGTTGCGCGGATGCGCGCGCGCCACCGGCACGATGCGGCGGATGCGCCCCGGGCGCGGCTCCATCACCACCACCTTGTCGCCGAGGTACACGGCCTCTTCGACATCGTGGGTGACCAGGATCATCGTGATGCCCTCGGCCTGCCAGATGCGGTGCAGCTCCTGCTGCAGGTGGGCGCGCGTCATCGCGTCGAGCGCACCGAAGGGCTCGTCGAGCAGCAATATCTCGGGCCGGTTGACCAACGCCCGCGCAATCGCCACGCGCTGCGACATGCTGCCCGACAGCTGGTGCGGGTACGCGCTCTCGAAGCCCTTGAGCCCGACCAGCTCGATGTGCGCCTGCACCTCCTTGCGCTTCTGCGCCGCGCCGAGCCCTGCATTGAGCAGGCCGAGCGCGATGTTCTGCTGCACCGTGAGCCACGGAAACAGCCGGTGCTCCTGGAACACGATGCCGCGGTCCAGGCTGGTGCCGACGATGCGGTTGCCGTCGATCAGCACCTCGCCCCGGTAGTCGGCCTCCAGGCCGACGATCAGCCGCAGCAGCGTGGACTTGCCGCAGCCGCTGGAGCCCACGATGCTCACGAACTCCCCGGGCGTGATGGTCAGGCTGATGTCGTCGAGCACCTTGAGCGGGGCGCCCTCGACCTCGTACTGCTTGCTCAGTTGTCGTATTTCGAGTGTTGCGGCGTGTGCCATTTCTTTTCTCTTTCAGAAGCCAGCGACCGAGCGCCCGCGCCACGCCAGCAGGCGGTTCTCGATGCGCGTCGCGATCCAGTTGAGCGTGAAGCCCACGAGGCCGACCACGATCACGCCGAAGATCACGAGGTCCATCCAGAAGTGGTCGCGCCCGTCGATCATGGTGTTGCCGATGCCCTTGCCGGAGACAAGCAGGTACTCCGCGCCCAGCGTGGCCAGCCACGCGTAGATCAGCGCGAGGTGGACGCCCGCGAAGATGGAAGGCGACGCGCTCGGCAGCACCACGCGCGTGAACAGCTGCCAGCGGTTGAAGCGCAGCACGCGCGCCACCTCGATCAGATCGCCCGGCACGCTGCGGATGCCCTCGAAGGTGTTGAGCACCACCGGAAAGAAAGCCGCGAGCGACAGGAAGGCCACCTTGGCCGCATCGCCGAGCCCGAACCACACGGACAGCAGCGGAATCCATGCGAACAGCGAGATCTGCTTGAGCGTGTGGAAGCTCGGCCCCACGAGGTTCTCGAACAGGCGCGACAGCCCGAGCGCCGCGCCGAACAGTAGCCCGACGCTCGCACCGATCGCAAAGCCCACCAGGTCGCGCCACAGGCTGGCGGAGAGCCCGGTCCACAGCGCACCGCTCGTGGCCTGCTCCACCGCCCGCTGCCAGACACTGTCGATCGACACCAGCAGCGGCGAGTTCGACCAGCCGAAGCGGAACGCGGCTCACCAGAGCGCCACCAGCAAGGCCGGCAGCACCCAGCCGCGCAGGGGCTTCGGCACGCGGCGAAAGAGGTTCCGGTCCACGGATGCGTTGGCGCTCATCAGAACCCCGCACGCCGCCAGCGCAGCAACCATGTCTCGATCAGCGCGAGCAGCTTGTCGAGCACGAACCCGACAGCGCCCACCATCACCACCGCCGCCAGCACCACATCGAGCTGGAACAGCTGTCGCCCGAACACGATCATGTAGCCCAGCCCCTCGCTCGACGCCAGCAGCTCGACCACCACCAGCGCGAGCCAAGCGTGCGTGAAGCCGTAGCGCACGCCGTTCCAGATGGGCGCCAGCGCGGCAGGAAACACCACCTTCGACAGCAGCTGCCAGCGGCTGAAGCGGAACACCCGCGCCACCTCGATGTAGCGCGTCGGCACGTTCTGGATGCCCTTGAAGGTGTTGAGCGCAATGGGCACCAGCGAGGCCTTGGCGATCAGGATGATCTTGAGCGCCTCGTCGATGCCCACCAGCAGCATCAGCAACGGCAGTCAGCCCAGCACCGGCACCTGTGCGAAAGCCTTGAACAGCGGGTAGGTGTAGTCCTTGAAGGTCGGCGAAAGACCCATCGCCACGCCGATCAGCAGCCCGCCCACCAGCCCGACGCCGAAGCCCGCGAACACGCGCCACAGGCTGATGCGCAGGTTCTCGAGCAGCTCGCCGCTTTGCAGCGCATCGACGAAGGTGGCGGCCACCGCCTCGGGCGACGGCAGCACCTGCGGCGCGATCCATTCGTTGCGCGCCGCGATGTGCCACAACAGCAGCACGGCCAGCGGCACCGGCCAGGCGAGCAGCAGCCGGCCCACGCCCGGCAGCCATCCACGCAATGCTGCAAGAGGCGAAGGCCGCTCGATTGCAGGAAGCGTCAGCGACTCCGGAGGCAGCACCGCGCTCATGCAGCGGCCTTGAAATCGCGCGCCAGCAGATGGCGGCTCGCCGGTCTTGCCAGGCCCAGGTTCTCGCGCAGCGTGCGGCCTTCGTATTCGTGCCGGAACAGGCCGCGGCGCCGCAGCTCGGGCACCACCTGCGTCACGAAGTCGTCGAGCCCGTCGGCAGTGTCGGCGGCATGATGTTGAAGCCGTCGGCCGCCTCTTCCTCGAACCACTGCTGCAGCTGGTCGGCGATCTGCGAGGCCGTGCCGTGGATCGACCAATGGCCGCGCGCCGTGCCCACACGCTGATAGAGCTGGCGGATGCTCAGGCCCTCGGTGCGCGCGAGTTCGGTCACGAGGCGAAAGCGGCTCTTGGGGCCGTTCGGCTCGGGCAGGTTGTCGGGCAGCGGGCCATCGACCGGGTAGCCCGTGAGATCGCCGCCGCCGATCACCGTCGACAGCAGCGCCACACCCACATCGGGCGGAATCAGCGATTGCAGTTCTTCGAGCTTTTCTTTCGCATGCTGCTCGCTCTGCCCCACCACCGCGAACACGCCCGGAAGAATCTTGAGGCCTTCAGGGTCGCGGCCATGGTGCGCGAGCTGCGCCTTGAGGCCACGGTAGAAAGCCTGCGCGCCAGCCAGCGACTGCTGCGCGGTGAAGATCACCTCGGCCGTCGCGGCCGCCAGCGCCTGCCCCGCCTCCGAAGCACCGGCCTGCACCACCACCGGGTGGCCTTGCGGCGGACGCGCGATGTTGAGCAGACCGCGCACGCGAAAGTGCTTGCCCTGGTGGCCGAGCACATGCAGCCGGTCGGGGTCGAAGTATTCGCCTTCGGCCTTGTCGTGCGTGAAGGCGTCGTCGTCCCACGAATCCCAGAGCCCCGTGACCACATCGACGAACTCGCGCGCCCTCTCGTAGCGCAGTGCGTGCTCGGGATGACGGTCGAGGTTGAAGTTCAGCGCCTCGGCCTCGTTCGACGAGGTGACCACATTCCACCCGGCGCGCCCGCCGCTCAGGTGGTCCAGCGAGGCGAACTTGCATGCCACGTGGTACGGCTCGTTGTAGGTGGTCGACACCGTCGCGATCAGGCCCAGCCGCTCGGTCACGGCCGCGAGCGCCGACAGCAGCGTCAGCGGCTCGAAGCCCGAGACACGCGCACTGCGGTGCAGGGTGCGCGACGCCGAGGCATCGCGGATGCCGACGCTGTCGGCCAGGAACACCGCATCGAATTTCGCGCGCTCCGCTGTTTGCGCCAAGGCCTTGTAGTGCTCGAAACCCAGCCCGGCCTGCAGCGGCACGTCGGGATGGCGCCATGCCGCCACATGATGGCCAGTCGCCATCAGGAAGGCATTGAGCTTGATCTGCCGCTTCGGCTTGCTGGTATTGCTCATCGCGCCACCGCCACCTGCTTGCCGCTGACCTCGCCATTGGCCTCGTACACCGGCCAGTAGTTCTCGAGCTTGAGCTCGCGCAGCGCCGCATCGAGAAAGCTGCGGTCGAACCAGCTGTCGATCTCGGCCTTGCCGCGCACCAGCTTGAGCGCCAGCGCCTGTTCGGCGGAATCCTTGTAGCGCTGCACCAGGAACGGATCGAGCAACGGCGAGAGCCGGGTGCGCAGCGGTTGTCCGATGAAATCCTCGCGCCAGTATTTCTCGACCACCTCGGCCTTGCCCCATTGCCTGAACACTTCGTCGCGCTGCGACTCGTCGGAGTACTTGCGCGCGACCGTCACCAGCGACTTGACGATGCGCTGCGTGGCCTTCGGGTAGCTGCGTGCGAAATCGTCCGAGGCCAGCAGCACCGTCTGCCGCGTGTACTTGAACGAATCCTCCGAGGCCGAATAGATCACCTTCGCCACGCCCTTGTCGCGCAGCACGAAAAGCTCGACATAGTCGAAGGCACCGTCGATGTCCTTGGTGGCCAGCGCGGCCTGCGCGCCCGGCAGGTCGAGGTTGATGAGGCGGACGTCGCTTTCCTTGAGCCCGTGCGCCGCCAGCGCGCGCACGGCCGCCAGGTGCAGGTTGGTGCCCTTGTAGAGCGCGATGCGCTTGCCACGCAGGTCCTCGATGCGCGCCACCGGCGAATCCGGCGGCACCGCCAGGTAGAGGCCGTTGCGCACGCCGGAGCCCGCGATGATGCGGGTCTGGACACCGCCCGCGCGGTGCACGATGGAAGGCAGGTCGCCCTGCCAGGCCAAGTCGAGCTGTTTGTTGACCAGTGCCTCGTTCACCGCCGGCCCTGCGCCCTTGAAGAACACCCACTCGATCTTGGTGCCGTCGGCCTTGAACTCTTCCTCGAGCACGCCGAACGCATGCAGCAGCGCCGCCGACGAGTCGCCGAAGCGCACCGGGTTGCCCACGCCACCGGTCGCCACGCCGATGCGGATGACAGGCGGTGCGTCGCCGCTTGCGGCCAGCAGGCGCGGTGCCACTGCAATCAATGGCCATGCAGCCGCATGACGAAGGAACGAACGTTTGAGCATGAACAGCAACCTTGGCTTCGATGAATCCGAAAGATTCTGCGAGGCGGGTGCGTAGGCCGGAAGGAAGCTGTTCGCAGTTCCTAATACCCTGTCCGCCTAAGCCATGTTGGATATATCGACCTGCGCCAAACATGGGCACAGTGGCGGGATGGATCACAAAGCCATCACCCTCATCAAGTGGCTCTTTCTGGCCATCGGCCTCGGCCTGTTGGCCCTCGCCATTCCCGCCGACAACGATGCCAAGCTGCCGCTCACGCTGATGGGCCTGGCCTTCGCGGCCGTGGGCGGCGGCCTCATCACCTACGGCCGGTACAGCGTGCAAAAGGAAGCCGACCTGCGCCAGAACGGCCAGCTGGTCGAGGCAGAGTTCCAGCAGGTCGAAGTCAACACCAGCCTCGAAGTGAACGGAGAAAACCCGTTCCGCATCGTCGCCCAGTGGCACGACACGGCCAACGATCGCCTCCACGTCTTCCGGAGCGCCAATCTCTGGTTCGATCCGACTGACCATGTCCAGGAATGGATTCCGGTCTACATCGACCTGAAGAACCCCAGGCGCTACCACATGGACACTTCGTTCCTCCCCAAGCTGCAGCGCTGAGTGGAGCGCGCACATAAAAAAACCCGGCGCCAAGACGGCACCGGGTTGTTCGCGATGGCCCGAGGGTCCGTCAGAGCTTCGCGATCGAAACCTCCGTCGACTTCACGAGCGCGACCACGTCGGAGTCCACCTTGAGCTGCAGCTCGTCGACCGAGCGCGTGGTGATGACCGAGGTCACGATGCCCCAGGCGGTTTCGACATCGACTTCGGAGACGACGTCGCCGCGGATGATCTCGCGGACCTTGCCCTTGAACTGGTTGCGGACGTTGATGGCTTGGATGGACATGATGGTTTCTCTTTCAGGTTGAAGGAATGACTTGGGAAGAAGGAATGAACGGTGGCGCGGTCGTCAGACGATCTCGGCCACGTCGTCGAACGCCAGCCGGGGGCCGCGTTCGAAAGTGCCGGCGTGGTCGGCCACGCCGAGGTTGACGAGGAAGTTGGCGCGGTAGCGGCCATCGGGGAAGAAGGCCTTGTCGACCAGGTCCGCGTTGAAGCCCGACTGCGGCCCCACGTCGAGCCCGAGCGAACGCGCCGCCAGGATCAGGTAGGCGCCCTGCAGGCTGCTGTTGCGAAAGGCCGTGGCCTGCGCGGCCTCGGCGCTCTTCTCGAAGAAGGGCTTGGCGTCGTAGGCCGGGAACTGCGTGGGCAAGTGCTCGTAGAAGCGCGTGTCGTGCGCCACGATCACCGTGACGCCGGACGCCAGCGTCTGCGCGGTGTGCCGGACGAGACCGCGGGTTTGAGCTTCGCCTTGGCCTCCTCGCTGCGCACGAACACGTAGCGGCCGGGCTGGCCGTTGTAGGCGGTCGGGCCCCACTTCACGAGGTCGTAGAGCTTGCGGATCAGCTCGTCGGTGACGGGCACCGGCTTGAAGGCATGCACGGTGCGCGCCTTGCGGAACAGCTGGTCCAGCGCGGCTTCGGGGATGGCGTTGAGTGTTGTCATGGTTCTTTGTGCAATGCGTTCAGGACGCGGCGGTCAACGCGACGTCGAGGTCGAGGTCGGCGATCAGGTCGTCGATGTGCTCGATGCCGACCGACAGGCGCACGGTGTCTTCGGTCACGCCGGCTCTTGCGAGTTCTTCGGGCGAGAGCTGCCGGTGCGTGGTCGAGGCCGGATGGGTGGCCAGCGAGCGCACGTCGCCGATGTTCACGAGCCGCGTGAAGAGCTTGAGCGCATCGAGGAACTTCGCCCCACCCTCGCGGCCGCTGCCGATGCCGAAGGTCAGCACGCCGCTGGCCTTGCCGCTGAGGTACTTCTTGGTCAGCGCGTCGTCCGGATGGTCTTCCAGCGCCGCGTAGTTGACCCACTTCACGGCCTTGTGCGCCTTCAGGTGCTGCGCCACCTTGAGCGCGTTGTCGCTGATGCGGTCCACGCGCAGTGCCAGCGTCTCGATGCCCTGCAGGATCAGGAAGGCGTTGAAAGGCGAAATGGCTGCGCCCGTGTTGCGCAGCGGCACCACGCGTGCGCGGCCGATGTAGGCGGCCGGGCCCAGCGCCTCGGTGTAGACCACGCCGTGGTAGCTCACGTCGGGCTCGTTCAGGCGCCTGAAGCGCTCCTTGTGCTCGGCCCACGGGAACTTGCCCGAGTCAACGATGGCGCCGCCGATGCTCGTGCCGTGGCCGCCCAGGTACTTGGTGAGCGAGTGCACCACGATGTCGGCACCATGCTCGATGGGCCGGCTCAGGTACGGCGACGGCACGGTGTTGTCGACGATCAGCGGCACGCCGTGGCGGTGCGCGATCTCGGCGATGGCCGCGATGTCGGTCACGTTGCCGGCCGGGTTGCCGAGCGATTCGACGAACACGGCCTTGGTCTTTTCGTCGAACAGCTTCTCGAAGCTGCTCGGATCGCGGTGGTCCGCAAAGCGCGTGGTGATGCCGAACTGCGGCAGCGTGTGCGCGAAGAGGTTGTAGGTGCCGCCATAGAGCGCGGTGCTGCTGACGATGTTGTCGCCGGCCTCCGCGATGGTCTGGATCGCGTAGGTCACGGCCGCCTGGCCCGAGGCCAACGCAAGCGCCGCGATGCCGCCTTCGAGCGCAGCCACGCGCTGTTCCAGCACGTCCTGCGTCGGGTTGTTGATGCGGGTGTAGATGTTGCCCGGCACCTTCAGGTCGAACAGGTCGGCGCCGTGCTGCGCGCTGTCGAAGGCGTAGGCCACCGTCTGGTAGATCGGCGGCGCGACGGCGCGCGTGGTCGGCTCGGGCGAATAGCCGGCGTGCACCGACAGGGTTTCGAATTTCCAGTTCTGCGACATAGGGACTGCCTTTCAGGGAAAGAGGAAGGAAGGCTCAGATCGCCCAGCGCAGTGCATGCGCCGGGGTGCCGAGCCAGCTGGCGTCGGTGCCTGCTTCAGCCTCTTCGGGCTTTTGCAGCACCCTGTCGAGGATGCGTTTTTCGATGGCGGCGAAGGCCGGGTCGCCCTGCGAACGCGGGCGGGCCAGTGCGATGTTTTCGTCGAGCGCGATGCGGCTGTCTTCGATCAGGATCACGCGGTCGGCGAGCGCCACGGCTTCCTGCACGTCGTGCGTCACCAGCAGCGCGGTGAAGCGGTGGCGTTGCCACAGGTTCTCGATGAGGCGGTGCATCTCGATGCGGGTGAGCGCGTCGAGCGCGCCGAGCGGCTCGTCGAGCAGCAGCAGGCGCGGGTGATGCACCAGCGCACGCGCCAGCGACACGCGTTGCCGCTGCCCGCCCGACAAACGCGCCGGCCATTCGTTCTCGCGATCGGCCAAGCCGACCTGCGCCAGCACTTCCTTGCCGCGCGGCTTGGCGTCGTTCGGCAAGCCCAGCGTCACGTTGTCGAGCAAGCGGCGCCAGGGCAAGAGGCGCGCCTCCTGGAACATGATGCGGGTGTCGTCGTGCAGGCCGTTGATGGCCTTGCCGTCGGTATAGAGCCCGTTCGAACTCGCCTCTTTGAGCCCCGCGATGAGCCGCAGCAGCGTGCTCTTGCCGCAGCCGCTGCGCCCGACGATGGCGATGAACTGGCCCGGTTCGATGGTGAGCTGCGTGTTGCGCAGCACCTCGCGCCCGCCATAGCGCTTGTGCAGGCCGCGCGCTTCGAGGCGCACGCCGCCCGCGATGGCCTGGGGTTGGATGTCTTTCAGAACGGCACTCATGGTTTCAGGCTCCCGGCTTGAACAGCGCCACGTCGAGCGCATTGATTTTTCTGGGCAACAGCTTTTCCGCAAGGAAGGCATCGGCGATGCGCTGCTGCTCGGTCAGGCCTTCGGGCACGACCGGGCGCACCGCATAGCTGCGGCGCGGGCGTTGGCCTGCTCGATGGTCGCGGCGTCGAGGCCCCATACGGGCGACAGCAAGGCCGCCGCTTCCCTGGGGTTCTGCTTGACCCACTTGCCCGTCTTCTCGAGTTCGGTGTAGACCACGCGCAGCACATCGGGCCGCGCCTTCGCGAACTTGCTGCCAGCGAGGTAGTAGCGCTGGTATGAGGCGATGCCCGTGCCGTCAGCCAGCACACGCACCTTCGACTGGCGCTGGGCGGCGGAGAGGAACGGGTCCCACACCACCCAGGCGTCGATGGCGCCCTTCTCGAAGGCGGCGCGGCCGTCGGCCGGCGTGAGGTAGGCAGGCTCGATGTCCTTGAACGAGAGACCGGCCTTGTCGAGCGCAGCGATCAGTAGATAGTGCACGCCGGCAGCCTTGGCGAAGCCGATCTTCTTGCCCTTGAGGTCTGCCACGGTCTTGATCGGCGAGTCTTCGCGCACCACGATGGCCTGCGCTGCGGGCGAAGGCGCCTCCTGCGCGACAAAGGTCAGGTCGGCACCGGCGGCCTGCGCGAACACCGGCACGGTGTCGGCCACGTCGGCGCTGATGTCGAGGTTGTCGAGGTTCAGCGCCTCGAGCAGCGGCAGGCCGCTGGTGAACTCATGCCAGCTCAGCACGGCGTTGAGCGGTGCGAGCTGTTTTTCGAGCGTGCCCTGCACCTTGAGAAGTGCAGTCAGCGTCGACGACTTCTGGTAGCCGAACCGCACGGTGACGGGCCGCGGCGCGACGCCCTGTGCCAGCACGGCACCGGCGCCCAATGCGCCCAGCGTGGCGATGGCCGCGCGTCGGGAAATGGTGTTCTTCATGCGCCCTGCCCTCAGGTCGCCTTCTTCTGGTAGCCCGGGTGCCAGCGCAGCCACCATTGCTCCAGGCCGCGCGCGAACAGGTCGGCCAGCTTGCCAAGCAGTGCGTACAACAGGATGCCGACGAGCACGATGTCGGTCTGCAGGAACTCGCGGGCATTCATCGTGAGGTAACCGATGCCGGCCTGTGCCGAGATGGTCTCGGCCACGATCAGGATCACCCACATCAGGCCCAGCGAGAAACGCAGGCCCACGAGGATCGACGACAGCGCCCCCGGCAGGATCACCTCGCGGTACAGCTGCCAGCGCGAGAGGCCGTAGGTGCGGCCCATCTCGATCAGCTGCGGATCGACGTTGCGGATGCCGTGGAAGGTATTGAGGTAGATCGGAAAGAACACGGACACCGAGATCAGGAACAGCTTGGCCGACTCGTCGATGCCGAACCACAGGATCACGAGCGGGATCAGCGCCAGCGCAGGGATGTTGCGCACCATCTGGATGGTCGAGTCGAGCAGCGTTTCGAAGAACTTCACAGAGCCGGTCAGCAGGCCCAGCGCCAGCCCGGCGCCGCCGCCGATGGCCAGGCCCGCGAGCGCGCGGCCAGCACTGACCTTCACATGCGTCCAGAGCTCGCCGGACACAGTGAGCGTCCACGCGGCCTTCACCACGTCGACCGGTGCGGGCAGCACGCGCGTGGAAAGCCAGCCGAGCGACGATGCGATCTGCCAGAAGACGATCAACCCCACCGGCACGAGCCAGGGGATGAGCCGCTTCGCGACGTTGATGCCGAAGGCCTTGAGCGCCTTGCCGGCGCCTGCATCGGATGTGGTGGCCACCGGAAGCTCCTGCACTTGTTCGGTCATGGGGTTCCTTGCTCAGCTTTGCGAGACGAGGCGCGACGGCGCATCGAGGTTGGCGACGACCTCGCCGAACGGCCCGCTCAGCGAACCGCCGGCCAGCCGTGCCTGTGCCTTGCGCGAGAGCAGCGGGAACACCAGCTCGGCGAAGCGGTACGCCTCTTCGAGGTGCGGATAGCCCGAGAGAATGAAGTTGTCGATGCCGAGCGCTGCGTACTCTTCGACGCGCGCCGCCACGGTCTGCGGGTCGCCCACCAACGCGGTGCCCGCGCCGCCGCGCACCAGGCCTACGCCGGCCCAGAGGTTCGGCGAGATCTCGAGTGCGGCGCGCGAACGCTTGGCGCCGCCCGCATGCAGTGCGGCCATGCGGCCCTGGCCTTCGGAATCCATGCGTGCAAAGGCAGCCTGGGCACGGATGACGGTCTCGTCGTCCACGCGGCTGATCAAATCTTCGGCGGCCTTCCAGGCAGCGTCTTCGGTCTCGCGCACGATCACGTGCAGGCGGATGCCGAACTGGACCTTGCGGCCCTGGCGCTCGGCGCGCGCGCGCACGTCGGCGATCTTCTTGGCGACCTCGGCAGGCGGTTCGCCCCAAGTGAGATAGGCATCGACCTGCTCGGCGGCCAGGTCGTGCGCGGCGGCCGACGAGCCGCCGAACCAGACCGGC
>CAMATD010000198.1 GCA_945860785.1 Variovorax sp. YR752
CTCATCAGTGAAGGCCGGTGGGCTCCTTGCCCATGTCGACATAGCGCAGCTCGTTGTGGCGACGCCGCGCAATGCTGCCCGGCCATGCGAACACCACGAGGCTCAGCGCAGCGAGCGCGAGCGAGGCCGCAGTGCCGAGCGTACCGGCATGCCAGAACCAGCCCACTCCAGAGAGCCAGGCCACCCACAGCAGGATGCGAACCAGTATTGCCATCGCGCGCCCCATTCACATCTTTGACTTGGAACCACTGTAGCAGCGCATCTGCAAACTCAAGCATTCAACTGAAGTGATAGCGATCCCTATGACTTACGGCCTGCCCTTGGATTACCCAGAAATATTCTGAAAAAAGAGTTGACGGCATGCCTTTACGCTGTTCAAGCTGCAACTGCAGCGAACGCGCCGCGCGTTCTGCGTTCCAAGCAAGCTCGCTCACACACTAAGGTCGCCGTGAAATCTCCGTCTTTTTTTGGTTGGGTTCTGTCGTTCGCTTGCCTCGCCTGTGCCATCGGCGCACCGGCTTCGGCGGCCGAACTCGAGCTGCAGGGCAGCCGGCTGGTGGTGTCGGGCATGCTCGACGGCAGCGCGATCAAGAGCTTTACAGACCAGCTGGGCACCGGCACGGTACATACCGTGGTGTTCGGGACTCGTTCGGTGGCACGGCCGAAGCGGCCGGCGCCTATGCCGATGCCATTCGCCTGAGCGGCGTGCAGACCGAGATCCGCGGCCAATGCATGGCTGCCTGCGCCTATGCCTTCCTGGCCGGCAAGACGCACCGCTTCGGCTATGGCTTCCAGGTCAACGGCATCCTGCTGCCGGTGGCGGCACGGCCCACGGCCGCCGAACTGGCCGTGCGCTGGCGCGGCGACGAAAGCCACAAGACACTGGCCGAGTTCACGCCCGCAACCGCAACGGCCAAGCCGATCGAGGCCAGTGCAGCGCCCACCAAGGACAACTGGCAGCCCGATCACGGCATGCTGTTCACGGCCAGCCCCACGCTCTTCGGTCGCATCTACAACGCCTACTACTGCGACGGCACGCAGGGCCGCGACTTCTCGAAGTGCGAGCGCCTGTCGGATGCGGACCCGTACAAGCTCGGCGTTCTCACGCCCTAGTCCCGCATCGCGTTGAGTCGGCGCACTCAGTCAGGCCCCTTCAGGGCGCGTGCACAGGACGCCGTCGGCGTGATCGCGCCCAAACGAAGCACCAAACGCGCACCGAATCGAACCGCGCCCCTCGCCTACAACTCCCTGGGGGCCGGCCCCGTATCATTGCCCGCTTTTGCGCCTGCCGTTCCCCACGGCTTTTTCGTCTGCCCTCCCCCATGTCTCACGGTCTCAATCTCGCGCAACAAGAAGCTGTCAATTACATGCACGGTCCCTGCCTGGTGCTCGCGGGCGCGGGCTCCGGCAAGACGCGGGTGATCACGCACAAGATCGGCCGGCTGATCCAGTCCGGGCTCGACCCGAAGCGCATCGCGGCCATCACCTTCACGAACAAGGCGGCTGCGGAGATGCGCGAACGCGCCAAGGACCTGATCGGCAAGGACGCGCGCAAGGTGGTGGTCTGCACCTTCCACGCACTGGGCGTGCGCATGATGCGCGAAGACGGCGCGGTGCTGGGCCTGAAGCCCGCCTTCAGCATCCTTGACAGCGATGATGTGACGAAGATATTGAAGGACGCCGGCGGCACCACCGACATCGCCACCGCCCGCATCTGGCAGTGGGCCATCAGCAAGTGGAAGAACATGGGCCTCAACGCCGCGCAGGCCGAGGCCGCCGCGGTGGACGACAACGAGCGCATCACCGCGAAGATCATGGGCCGCTACGAAGAGCGCCTGTCGGCCTACCAGAGCGTGGACTTCGACGACCTGATCGGCATGCCGCTCAAGCTGCTGTACGAACACCCTGAAGTGCGCGCCAAGTGGCAGGCCGCGCTCGGCCACATCCTGGTGGACGAATATCAAGACACCAACGCCACCCAGTACGAAGTGCTCAAGGCCCTGGCCGGGGAGCGCGGTCGCTTCACCGCGGTGGGCGACGACGACCAGTCGATCTACGGCTGGCGCGGCGCCACGCTCGACAACCTGAAGAAGCTGCCGGTCGACTACCCGACGCTCAAGGTCATCAAGCTCGAACAGAACTACCGCTCGACCAGCGCGATCCTGCGCGCGGCCAACAACGTGATCGGCCCCAACCCCAAGCTGTTTCCGAAGACGCTGTTCTCCGAACTCGGCGAAGGCGAGCCGGTGCGCATCGTCGATGCCGACAGCGAGGCGCACGAGGCCGAACGCGCGGTGTCGCGCATCCAGAGCCTGCGCGCGGGCGATGCCACCACGCAAGGCAAGCAGTACAAGGAGTTTCGCGACTTCGCGATCCTCTACCGCGCCAACCACCAGGCGCGCGTGTTCGAGCAGGCGCTGCGCAAGGCCCAGATTCCCTACAAGGTCTCGGGCGGCCAGAGCTTCTTCGACCGCGCCGAAATCAAGGACCTGTGCGGCTGGTTCCGCCTCTGGGTCAACAACGACGACGACCCCGCGTTCCTGCGCGCCATCACCACGCCCAAGCGCGGCATCGGCCACACCACGCTCGCGAGCCTGGGCACCTTCGCGAGCCAGTACAAGCTGAGCCTGTTCGAGGCGCTGTTCAGCCCCTCGCTGCCCAGCGTGATGCCCAAGCGCACGCTAGAAGGCATCCACGAGTTCGGCCGCTACATCAACGACCTCGAATACCGCGCGCGCCGCACCATGGGCGCCGAAGACTCGCGCACCTTCATGCTCGACTGGTTGAAGGAAATCGACTACGAGAAGCACCTCTACGACGGCGAAGACAGCGAGGCCGCCGCCGCCGCGCGCTGGACCAACGTGATGGAGTTCATCGACTGGATGTCGCAGCGCGCAGGCGGCACGCTCGACGACGCCTCGGGCGCGAACGATACCGAGACCGAACGCAAGAGCCTGCTCGAAGTGGCGCAGACCATTTCGCTGCTGTCGACCATCAGCGAGCGCGAGCAGGACCAGAACGTGGTCACGCTCTCGACGCTGCACGCCTCCAAGGGCCTGGAGTGGCCGCACGTGATGCTGATCGGCGTGACCGAAGGCCTCTTGCCCTTCAAGCTCGACGACGACAACGGCCGCCAGCTGAAGATCAGCGACGACACGCTGCAGCGGCTGCAGGAAGAGCGCCGCCTGATGTACGTGGGCATCACGCGCGCGCAGCGCAGCCTGGCGGTGAGCTGGACTAAGAAGCGCAAGCAGGGCCGCGAAATGGTGCCCTGCATTCCGAGCCGCTTCATCGCCGAGATGGGCCTCGACAAGGCCACGACCCGCGAAGACCCGCGCGAGAAGCTCAAGGCCCTGCGCGCCGAATTCGCGCGCAAGGCAGAGGATAGTGCGGCCGCCAAGGCGGCGGCTGCAGCGGCGCCATGAAGACGCTGCTTGCCATCGTCTTCGCAGCCTGCGCGGTCGGTGGCTGTGCGACGACGCAGGTCGACACGGCGATTGCCCCGCCGACGCTCGCCAGCTGCCGCTGCAGTCGCTCTACGGCCGCTGGGATGCACGCTTCGACGGCCTGCCCGCCGTGGCCGCCGTGCAGCTCGGCAAGCACCCCGACTACGCCGGCGTGCGCGGCACCATCACGCGCAACGCCGGTGCCGCAGCCAGGCCCTCGGTCGCGCAGCTCGCGGGCGACGTCGACGACGAAGGCGCACTCTCCATCGACGAATCGCTGGACGGCCGTGCCATCAGCGGCGTCTGGGCCGGCACGCTGCAGCCCGGCTCCTGCGGCCGCGAATTCAGGGGAACGTGGCGCAATGCCGCGGACGACAGCACCCACCCGTTCGTTCTGAACAAGACGGGCGCTCCGGAAGGAAAACCATGACCACACGCACACACGCCACCCTCGCCTCGCTGGCGACCCTCGCGGCCTGTCTCGGCAGCGCCGCGGCGCACGCACAGGCGGTCGACAAGCCGGCAAGCCCGCTGGCCGATGCCCAGCTCACCTGGCAGCAGTGCACCGCGCTCGGCAACAACAACCCGGCGCGCCTGGCCTGCTTCGACCGCTGGGCGCAGCAGCAGACGCTGCCACCGGTGTCGGTGCCCGTCGCGCCGCCGGTGCTGGCCAGCACGCAGCCGGCACCGCCCGTGGACGCATCGATACCGGCCACCCGCGTGATCTCGGTCGCCACCACCGAAGGCTGCCGGGACCTCCAGTACTCGGCGCTCTCGCGCTTCTGGGAGCTGGAGAACGGCACCGACTGCGGCACCTTCGGCTTCCGCGGCTACCGCCCGCTCAACGTCTCGGTCTCGGCCGCGACGAAGCGGCCGGATGTCCCCACCTCGCCATCGCCCGACCACACGGGCGAGCCCGTCGCCTACCAGGCCAACGAGATGCGCATCGGCCTGTCGGTGCGGACCAAGCTCGCGCAAGGCATGCTCACGCAGAACGATCTGATCAAGAAGGACTCGCTGTGGTTCGCCTACTCGCAGCAGTCGACCTGGCAGCTGTTCAACGGCGCGATCTCGCGGCCGTTCCGCACGACCGACCACGAACCCGAGCTTGATGTATGTCTACCCGACCGACTTCCACCTGCCCGGCGGCTGGCGCTGGCGCTATGCGGGCGTGGGCATCGTGCACCAGTCGAACGGCCAGACCCTGCCGCTGTCGCGCAGCTGGAACCGCGTCTACCTGATGGGCGGCGCCGAGCTCGGCGACCAGTTCCAGATCACCGGCCGTATCTGGAAGCGGATTTCGGAGGACGCGGCCAAGGACGACAACCCCGACATCGCCGACTACATCGGTCGCGCCGAGATCACCGGCCGCTGGAACCTGAACCGCGACAACACGCTCGGCGTGACCGTGCGCAACAACCTGCGCGACAGCGGCCGCGGCTCGGTGAAGCTCGAATGGCTGAAAGCCATCGGCGATCCGACCAAGAGCAACCTGCGCTTTCACACGCAGCTGTTCCATGGCTATGGCGACACGCTGGTCGACTACAACCGCAAGCGCACCGTGCTCAGCATCGGCCTGATGCCTCGTCAATTTCTGATCTTCTTCATTCACACACGCAGGCAAAAATCATGAGTGCTGACCTGTCCCCCGTCGATGCCACGCAGCGCGAGATCATCGCGGCGCTGCATGTCGCGCCCGTCTTCGATGCCGCCGTGGAGCTCGAGCGGCGCACCGACTTTCTCGCAAGCTACCTGCGCGGCACCGGCCTCAAGACGCTGGTGCTCGGCATCAGCGGCGGCGTCGACTCGCTGACCGCCGGTTGCCTCGCGCAGCGCGCGGTCGAGCGGCTGCGTGCGCAAGGCTACGACGCCACCTTCATCGCGATGCGCCTGCCCTACGGCGTGCAGAAGGACGAAGCCGAGGCGCAGCGCTCGCTCGCCGTGATGAAGCCCGACCGCACGATCACCGTCGACATCCGCCCCGCCGCCGACGGCATGCTCGCCGCGCTGAAGGCGGGTGACCTCGCATTCCGCGACGCGGCGCACGAAGACTTCGTGCTCGGCAACATCAAGGCCCGCCAGCGCATGGTTGCGCAGTTCGCGGTGGCCGGCGCGCACGACGGCATCGTCATCGGCACCGACCACGCGGCCGAAGCGCTGATGGGTTTCTTCACCAAGTTCGGCGACGGCGCGGCCGACATCACGCCGCTCACCGGCCTCAACAAGCGCCGCGTGCGTGCCGTCGCGCAGCTGCTCGGTGCGCCCGACGAACTGGTCTACAAGGTGCCGACCGCCGACCTCGAATCGCTGGTGCCGGGCAAGCCCGACGAAGACGCCTTCGGCGTGAGCTACGAACAGATCGACGACTTCCTCGAAGGCAAGCCGGTGTCGACCGCGGCGCGCGCAATCATTCTCTCGACGCACCGCAAGAGCGCGCACAAGCGCGCGCTGCCGGTAGAGCCGCCGCTCGCAGCGGGCGGCTGACAAAGACGGCCGCGGCGTTCACCGCCACGCCCAGTCCCCCCAAAACCCGAAACGCATCGCGCCCTGCACAGGGCGCGATGCGTTTGTGCGCGTGAGAGCTTTAGGCCTCAAAACCAAGAACATCGGTTCTCAATAAAATATTGGCTTTTTTCAGATCAACGTTCTAACATCCGCCCCGCACCGGAAACACGGTGCACTTCGGGCGAAGAGCTCCATGGCTTGGGCAGATGAAGGACACAACATGACGACAAGAGCAATGTGCCTGGCGGCGGTGCTTCCGCTGTGCGCAGGTTCCGCAAGTGCGCAGAGCAGCCTGGCGCTGTACGGCACGGTCGACGTCGGCCTGCGCTACGAGACACACAGCACCGACTACGCCGAGGACGGATCGCCGTTGCGCACTCGCTCCCGGCTGCGCATGCCCCAGGGCGGCGGCATGTCGGAAAGCTTCTGAGGCGTGAAGGGCACCGAAGACCTCGGCGGCGGCCTGCAGGCGATCTTCCAGCTCGAAGCCCATTTCGACGCCCGCAACGGACGCTCCGTTCCGGAAGACGGCTCGCAGTATTTCCAGATCGCGTCGGTCGGGCTGCTGTCGTCCTCGTGGGGCCAGCTCACGCTGGGCCGGCAGTACAACGTGACGATGGAGGCGGCATCGCTGGCCTACGGCTCCAACCTGTGGGCCGACTACTTCAACGCCTTCAAGCCCGAGCACACGCTGCTGGCGGCCAGCAAGACCAACAACATGGTCCACTACGGCGCGCAGCTCGGCGACGTGGTGCTGCTCGCGCAGTACGCCATCGGCGAAGGCGAGGGTTCAGCACGGCGCGGCAGCCAGTACGGCGTGGGCGTGGCCTATGTGCCGGAGAACGGGCCGGTCAAGTTGAGCGGCGCGCTCATGCGCTCCAAGGACGACAACTCGAACGCGAAGTTCGACATCTACACCGCCGGCGCGCAGTTCAAGCTCGGCGAAACGGCCACGCTGCAGGCCGGCTATATCGAGAACCAGCGCGACAACAACTTCACCTCGTTCGCGAACGGGCCGTTCAGCCCGGTCGATCTCGCAGGCCTGGGCATCATCTCGCCGGCGCAGACGGTCGACCCGAGCATTCCGGGCGGCTTCAGCAAGCGCCGGATGATCCTGGGCGGCATCACCTACAAGGCCACGCGGTGACTCACGCTGGCGGCCAACGTGTGGTTCACGCGGCAGCGCGGCTACACCACCGACTACGACGGCTCGGCAAGCCAGTACCAGCTGGTGGCGGGGTACGCACTGTCGAAGCGGACGATGCTCTACGCCGAGATCGATCGCTCGATCTACCGGGGCGGGCTGATCGGCGCGCAGCTCGTGGGCCTCAATGCGCAAAGCCCCACGGTTGCCCGCACGCAGACGGGCACCACCATCGGCATTCGCCATACCTTCTGAGGAAAGGAACGCATGCGCCTTGGCATCGTCACCCGACTCTGTTTTCCGGCCCTGTTGCTCTCGGGCCTTCCCGCATGCAAGGAAGAAGGGCCGCAGCCGCCTTCCGCATCCGACATCCGGCGGGCCGAGTCGCTGCTGCCCGCATCCGCCGAACTGCGTGCGCGCTACGAGCGCTCGTGCATGGCCTGCCACGCCGCCATCGACAGCAAGGCGCCGCTGACCGGCTCCGTCGCGCAGTGGAAGCCGCGCATCGACAAGGGCATGGCGTTGTTGGTGAAGCACGCGATGGAGGGCTTCAACGCGATGCCGCCGAAGGGCCTGTGCGCGGACTGCAGCGAGGCCGACATGCGCGCGCTGATCGTTTTCATGAGTCAAGAGAAGGAAGAACGGAAATGAGCAACGCGTCCCCCCGCACCGCGAGAGCCGCCGTGCCGTGCTGAAGGCCGGTGCGGGCATTGCGGTCACCTCGGCACTGGCTGGCCGAGGCATCGAGGTGCGCGCCGCGGATGCCGCTGCGCCGGCCCCGGCGGCCGGCACGGCGACGACTGCGCCTGCACCCGTCTGGAAGAACTGGTCCGGCATCCAGGGCTGCACGCCCACGGCGCTCGAGACGCCGGGCAACGAAGCCGAACTTGCGACCGTACTGCGCAAGGCCGGCGCAGCCGGTGCGCGCTGCGTGGGCGCGGGCCACTCGTTCACGGCACTGGTGCCGACCGATGCGACCTTGATCTCGCTCGACCGGATGGCGGGTATCGTGTCCACCGACACGCAGGCGCAAATGGCAACGCTGCATGCAGGGACCCGCCTCGCACAGCTGTCGCGCCAGCTCGATGCGCAAGGCTTCGGCCTGCGCAACCTGCCGGACATCGATGCGCAGTCTTTTGCGGGTGCCACCGCCACCCACGGCACCGGCAAGGACCTGCCCGCCCTGCATGCCGACGTGATCGGCCTGCGGCTCATGACACCGAACGGTGAAGTGCTCGAATGCAGCACCGACCGCAATCCGGAGCTTCTGGCGGCGGCGCGCGTTTCGCTCGGCAGCCTCGGCGTGATCACGCAGGCCACGGTGCGTGTGCTGCCAGCCTTCAATCTTCATCGCCGCGTGTTCCTGAAACCGCTGCAGGCCATGCTCGACGACGCACCCGAGCTCGCGGAGAGGCACCGCAACTTCGAGTTCTACTGCCTGCCCCACACCGGCTACGCGGCCGGCATCGTCAACGACCTCTACACCGGCACCGACACGGTCCAGCCGCCCTCCGCCGACGAAGACATGCTGCGCGACCTCCGGCGCCTGCGCGACTGGCTGGGCTGGTTTCCGTCGTTGCGCCGCTGGGTCGCGGGCAAGCTGATCGATGGCGCGCAGACCGAGGAAGCGAAGAACCGCTCGTGGAAGCTGCTGTCCACGCAGCGCCCCACCAAATTCAACGAGACCGACTGCCATGTGCCGCGCGCCGATGGCATTGCCTGCGTGCGCGAGGTGATCGCTGCGCTGGAGCGCCGCAACGATGTGTTCTTTCCGCTGGAGTTCCGCTTCATCAAGGGCGACGACGCTTGGCTCAGCCCCTTCCACCAGCGCGACAGCTGCTCGATCGCCGTGCACGCCGCGCAGGGCGAGCCCTACGACTACCTGCTCTCGGAGATCGGCCCGATCTACCGCAAGTACCAGGGGGGGCCGCACTGGGGCAAGCTGCACGACCTGAAGGCGCCGCAACTCGCGGCGCTCTATCCGCGCTGGAAAGACTTTCTGGCGCTGCGTGCGCAACTCGATCCGGATGGGCGCATGCTCAACCCCTACCTGCGTCAACTCTTCGGGATCACAGCATGAGTCGTCGGAAAATTCTGTTGGGCACGCTGGGCGTGGCCGCCGTCGGCACGGTCGGTGCCTTCGCGCTGCGCCCCGGCGACAACGGCGCGCCGCATGACGACTACTTCCGCGCGCTCAACGACGAACTGAAGAAGAACGGCCCGATGCGCCCCTGCATGGTCATCGACCTCGACCGCATGGACCGCAACATCGACCGTGTGATGCAGAGCCTGCGCCAGGGCGGCAAGCACTACCGCATCGTCGAGAAGTCGCTGCCCTCGCATGCGCTGATCGACTACGTGGCGAAGCGCTCGGGCACGAAGCGGCTCATGTCCTTTCACCAGTCCTTCCTCAACATCGATGCGGAGATCTTTCCGGACTTCGACATCCTCATGGGCAAGCCGCTGCCGGTGCAATCGGCGGCGCTGTGCTACAAGAAGCTCAAGGGGCCCGTTCGATCCTTCGCGGCAGCTGCAATGGCTGCTCGATACACCGGAGCGGCTGCAGCAGTACCTCGCGCTGGCGAAGGGGCTGGGCACCCGGCAGCGCATCAACATCGAGATCGATGTGGGCCTGCACCGCGGCGGCGTCGCCGACAACGCCACGCTCGGCCGGATGCTCGACCTGATCGCCGCCAACCCGCAGCAGCTCGAGTTCGCGGGCTTCATGGGCTACGACGCGCACGTGGGCTTCGGTGTGCCGAAAGTGCTCGGCTCGCCGCAGGAGCTGCTCGCCAAGGCGATGGCGATCTACCAAGGCTTCGTCGACCATGCACGCGGCCAGTACCCGGCGCTGTGGAACGACAGCCTCACACTCAACACCGGCGGTAGCCCGAGCTACAAGCTGCACGAGGCCGAAAAGATCAGCACCGAGGTCAGCACCGGCACGGCCCTGCTCAAGCCCACGCACTACGACATCGACACGCTGGCCGCGCACGAGCCCGCCGCCTTCATCGCCACGCCGGTGATCAAGGCCACGGGGCCGGTGACGATTCCGGCGCTCGACGGCAAGTCGAAGATCTTCTCGTGGTGGGACGTGAACCAGCGCGAGACCTACTACGTCTACGGCGGCTACTGGCTCGCGGACTACGTGTCGCCCAAGGGGCTGCAGTTCAACGGCATCCTCGGGCACAGTGCCAACCAGGAGAACGTGACGGGCTCCGCGGCAACGGGCCTGAAGGTGGACGACCAGGTCTTCCTGCGCCCCGCCATCGTCGAAGGCGTGCTGCTGCAGTTCGGCGATCTCGTCACGCTGCGCGATGGCAAGATCCAGGACCACTGGCCGGTGTATCAACAAACGGGCTGAGGCCCCAGCGACGAACCATGACCCAAGACATGAGACAGACCTTCGACGCGATGCGCGCCGCCAGCCTGCGCACTCAGACGCCGCCGTGGAGCGAGCGCGCCGACCGCCTGAAGCGCCTGCGCGCGCTGGTGATGAACAACCGCAAGGAGATTGCCGCCGCCATCAGCGCCGACTTCTTCAACCGGCCGTTCCAGGAGACGGAACTCGCCGAGGTGTTCCCCGCCATCGAGGGCATCAACCACGCGCTGGGCCACGGCAGGAAGTGGACGCGCACGCGGCGCCGTTCCACCGGACTCTGGTTCAAGCCCGGGTCGTCGCGGATCATGCCGCAGCCCCTCGGCGTGGTGGGCATCGTGGTGCCGTGGAACTACCCGCTGAACCTGGCGGTCGGACCGATGACCGCGGCGCTGGCCGCGGGCAACCGCGTGATGGTGAAGCAATCCGAATTCACGCCGCGCTTTGCCGAGCTGTTCGCCACGCTGGTGCGCGCTGCTTTTGCAGAGGACGAAATTGCCGTCGTCAACGGCGATGCCGAAGCCGCGCGCGAATTCTCCAGCCTGCCTTTCGATCACCTGCTGTTCACCGGCTCGACGGCCGTCGGCCATCACGTGATGCGCGCCGCGAGCGAGAACCTCACGCCGGTGACGCTGGAGCTCGGCGGCAAGTCGCCCGCGATCATCGGCCCCGCCGCGAACTTCGAGAAGGCCGTCGAACGCATCCTTGTAGGCAAGACGCTCCATGCGGGCCAGACCTGCATCGCGCCCGACTACGTGCTGCTGCCCAAGGGTCAGGAGCAGCGCTTTGCCGACAGCGCGCGGCGCGTGTTCGCATCGATGTACCCGGACATCACCAGCAACACCGACTACACGAGCATCGTGAGCCCACGCCATTTCTCGCGGCTGCAGGAACTCGCGGCGCTGGCGCAGCTGGAAGGCGCCTCGGCCATTCCGCTTTCGGACATGACGCCCGATGCCACAACACGCCGCTTCCCGCCGGTGCTGCTGACCGGTGTGCAGGACAGCATGCGCGTGATGAAGGAAGAAATCTTCGGACCGATCCTGCCGGTGATGGCGTACGGCTCCATCGACGAGGCGATTGCGTACATCAACGCGCACCCGCGCCCGCTCGCGCTCTATCTGTTCGAGAAAAGCAGCGCGACCATCGACCGGGTGATGCAGGAGACGGTGGCCGGCGGCGTGTCGATCAACGACACGCTGCTGCACATCGCGCAGGACGACCTGCCCTTCGGCGGCGTCGGTGCGAGCGGCATGGGCGCGTACCACGGGGAGTACGGCTTCCAGACCTTCTCGAAGATGAAGCCGATCTTTCACCAATCGGCCTTCAGCGGCGTGGGTCTCTTCAAGCCGCCCTACGGCAAGACCTTCGAGCGGATGATGAAGCTGCTGGTGCGTTAACCGGTCAGCTACGAGCCGACAGCAGCTTGATGGCCGCGGCCGACTTGCTGCCCGGAAAGCGCTGCACGATGCCGAGCAGAAGAATGTCGAGCAGCAGGTCCAGGTGCACCTCGGCATCGAGCCGCTCGATCCACGGATCGTCGCCGGTGGACACGCGCAGCGAGGTC
>CAMATD010000199.1 GCA_945860785.1 Variovorax sp. YR752
GGGTTGTGGCTGCCCGTGACCTGGATGCCGCTCGTGCACAGCGTGTGGGCCGCGAAATAGAGCATCGGGGTGGTCACGGCGCCCACGTCGATCACTTCGACGCCGGTGGCCACAAGGCCCGCGATCAGTGCCTCGACCAGCGCGGGCCCCGACAGGCGGCCGTCACGGCCCACGGCCACGGTCTTTTCGCCGGCGGCGCGGGCGGCACTGCCGAATGCCCGGCCGAGCGCTTCCGCTACCTCGGCATCGAGGGTGACGGGCACGACGCCGCGAATGTCATAGGCCTTGAAGATCGACGCGCTGAGCTGCATGAAAGGCGTTTCCCTGTTGGTTTTTTGAACGGGGCATTGTAGGCAACGCCATGCATGCCCACATGTCCGAAAACGGCCAGTTGAAACGAGTCGAAACCGTATCATTTGCCTATGCCTACCACCCACGCCCCCTCTGAAGCGCTCGAGAGCGACGCCTGCTACCTGGCGATGAAGACGCACGATGCGCGCTTCGACGGGTCGTTCTTCACCGCCGTGACCTCCACCGGCATCTATTGTCGTCCTGTCTGCCGCGTGAAGCTGCCGCGGCGCGAAAACTGCCGGTTCTTCCGCCACGCGGCCCAGGCCGAGGCGGAGGGATTTCGCCCGTGCCTGCGCTGCCGGCCCGAACTGGCGCCGCGCGCGGCGAGCTGGTCGACCGAAGACGCTTCGCGCATCCTCGCGCTGCAGGCCGCGCGCCTGATCGACGAGCCCGATGCATGGGTCCACGGCGATGACAGCGGCCCCGGCGCGGCGCAGGTCGCAGCGCGCCTCGGCGTGAGCGATCGCCATCTGCGGCGCATTTTCGAGGCGCAGTTCGGCGTCTCTCCGCTTCAATACCTGCAGACACGCCGCCTGCTGGCCGCCAAGCAATTGATCGCCGACACACGGCTGCCGATGACGCAGGTGGCGCTGGCCAGTGGCTTCGCCAGCGTGCGACGCTTCAATGCCGCGTTCGTGGAGCACTACGGGCTCAACCCCAGCGCGCTGCGGCGCGCAGGTGGCACGCGGGACGGCGAAGGAAAAGCGATCGAGGTGCGCCTGGGCTTTCGCCCGCCCTACGACGTGAACGCAATGCTCGGCTTCTTCGCACGCCGCGCCCTGCGTGGTATCGAAGCGGTGGCCACGGCCGACGGCAAGGAGCCCGCCAAGGGCAGCACGCCGACCTTCGTGCGCCTCGCCCGCACACTGCGCGTGCAACAGGGCGGTCAGACACACGCCGGATGGCTGCAGCTGCGCTTCGACATCGAGCGCGAGCAGATGCTGCTGTCGGTCAGCGATTCGCTGGCCTCGGTGCTGCCGATCGTGATCAGCCGCGCACGCGCCATGCTCGACCTCGATGCCGAGCCGATGGCCATCAACGCCGCGCTGCATGCAGCCTTTCCGCATGGCGATGGCCTCCGCGTGCCGGGCACGGTCGACGGCTTCGAGCTCGCGGTGCGCGCGGTGCTGGGCCAACAGATCACGGTGGCCGCGGCGCGCACGCTGGGCTCGCGGCTGGTCGAGGCCTTCGGTGAAGACATCGCCACACCCATCGAAGGCCTGGGCCGGCTGTTTCCCACGCCCGCAGCCATTGCGGCGGCGAGCGGCGACGCGCTGGGCCAGCTCGGCATCGTGCGCCAGCGGCAGGCCGCCTTGCAGGCCATTGCCAACGAGGTCGCCTCGGGCAAGCTGGCCCTGCACGCGGGTGCCGACGTGCCCTCGACGATCGCGGCGCTGCAGGCGCTGCCGGGCATCGGCGCCTGGACCGCGCAGTACATCGCGATGCGCGCCTTGCGATGGCCCGATGCGTTCCCGGCCGGCGACGTCGCACTGCAAAAGGCACTGGGCGTGACCACCCGCGCGGCCAGCGAAGCCTCGCAAGCCTGGCGGCCCTGGCGCAGCTATGCGGTGCTGCGGGCCTGGCACGCCCCCTCTCCCCCGGCTGCCGCAGAAGCCGCAGCCGAACCTTCCACACTCACAACGGCAGGCACCGCGGCCTGAAATGTCATGAAATTCAAACGCACAGTCATTTACACCTCGCACATCGACACCCCGCTCGGCGGCATCACGATGGCGGCCACCGACGAAGGACTGGCCGGCGTCTGGTTCGACCAGCAGCGCCACTGGCCCGACACCACCGGTTGGCAGACCCGGGACGACCATCCGGCGCTGGTCGAGGCGGCGGCGCAACTGCACGACTACTTCGCCGGCAAGCGCGACAACTTCGACATGAAGCTCGACCTGTCGCACGGCACGGCCTTCCAGCAGAGCGTGTGGCAGGCGCTGCTCGCGATTCCTGCGGGCAAGACCATGACCTACGGCGCATTGAGCGTGAACGTGGGCAAAACCCGGCCGCGGTGCGCGCAGTGGGTGCTGCCGTCGGCCGCAACCCGATCAGCGTGATCGTGCCCTGCCACCGCGTGCTCGGATCGGACGGCTCGCTGACCGGTTACGCTGGCGGGCTTGACCGCAAGACAGCGCTCCTGGAGCTAGAGGGCGCAAGATAAATCAATCGATAGACGCATGACCACGACAACGCAGAACAACATCGCGACCAGCACCGCCAAACCCTGACTCATCGACCTCGTATTGCTCGGTGCGCTCTGGGGAGCCTCCTTTCTTTTCATGCGCATCGGTGCGGCCGAATTCGGCGCGCTGCCGACGGCTGCGGTGCGGGTGGCGATTGCCGCGCTGTTCCTGCTGCCGATCGCGCTGCTGCGCGGGCAGGGGCCGGCCATCGCCAAGCACTGGAAGGCCACTTTCGTGGTCGGCGTCTTCAATTCGGGGATGCCGTTCGCACTCTTCTGCTTCGCGCTGCTGACCATCAACACCGGCCTTGCAGCGGTGATCAATGCCACCACCCCGATGTTCGGTGCGCTGGTGGCCTGGGCCTGGTTTCGCGCACGGCCCAACGGCTCGCGCATCGTCGGCCTGATCATCGGCTTTGCCGGCGTGGCGATGCTCGCCAGCCGAAGCGCGGGCCTACACACAGGCGCGAGCAGCCATGCCGCGCTGTGGGCCGTGCTGGCCTGCCTGGCAGCCTGCCTTTGCTACGGCATCTCGGCCAGCTTCACGCGGCGCCACCTGGGCGGCGTGCCAGCCCTGGCCACCGCCACCGGCAGCCAGATGGGCGCCGTGCTGTTCCTCGTGCTGCCGGCCATCTGGCTCTGGCCCGCACAAATGCCGAGCCTGCGCGCCTGGATCGCGCTGCTGGCGCTCGGCATCGCCTGCACGGGCGTGGCGTACATCCTGTTCTTCCGCCTGATCGAACGCGCCGGCCCCGCACGCGCACTGACCGTGACCTTTCTCGTGCCCGTGTTCGCGCTCTTCTACGGCGCGGTGTTTCTCGGCGAGAACATCACGCAATGGATGCTGATTTCTGCCGCCGTGATCGTGTGCGGCGTGGCCCTCTCCACGGGCATCGTCAGGCTGGGGCCGAAGCCGAAAGCAGCCTGACGGCAGCGCTCAGATTGCGCCTGCCACGACGTTGATCGAAAGAGCAAGCACCAGCATGTTGAACGCGAACGCCAGCACGCTGTGGATCAGCGTGATGCGCCGCATGTCGCGCGACGTGGCCTGCACGTCGGACACCTGCGAAGTCATGCCGATCACGTACGAGTAGTAGAGAAAATCGAAGTAGTCCGGCTCGTCCTTGCCCGGAAAGTCGAGCCCGCCATCGGGCGAGTCGCCCTTCTGGTTGATGTAGTAGCGGTGCGCATAGTGAAAGGCGTAGATCGTGTGCATCATCAGCCACGAATCGGCCAGCGCCACCACGCCGAGCACGACGTGGCCGGCGCGCTCCCAGCCGCTCAGCTGTTTGACCTGTTGCAGCAGCATCGTGATGGCGATTACGCTCACGACCACCACCACCAGCATCGACACCAGGATCATCACGTTGGGCTGGTCCAGCGATTGCGCGCGCTCGCGCGTGTGGCGCGCATCGAAGGTGTCGGCCAGCCACCAGGTGAGCACCTGGTAGACCAGCACCCCTGCGCACCAGCCGACCAGCCCGCGCGCCATGCCGCCGGTCGGCCATGGAATCAGCGCAACCGCGGCGCCGACAACCGCGCCATACAGAAGGCGCTGGGGGCCGGTGGTGGTGGAGAGGTGTTTGCGCATGCCGCACTGTAGCGCCGCGCTGTCCGCGGAAGGCATCGAAGAACGCCTACAAGCACACCAGCATTCAGCGCTTGCAAAGGGCGGCAGCGCCCTCTTATTGTGATTCCGACCCAAGGGAGCCTCTGCCCGGAGGCACGACGCGCAGCTGCACCGGCCTGCGCCCACGCTCATGCCCGTGGCAATCCGCGCCATCAAGGATTTTTCATGCTGTTGCTTCGCTCTCGCCCGTTCGACTGGACCTCAAGGTTCGGCGCCCTCGGCGCACTGGTCGGCACCGGGTTTCTTTTTGCCTGCGCGCCCGCACTGGCCGACCCCTCACCCGCACTGGATCGCTTCAGCTTTTCAGTGGGCGGCTACAACGCCGACCCGAAGTTCAATGCTTCCGTGGGCACGGCTTACGGCTCGCTGCAGACTGGCGATATCAAGCCGGGCCGCGTGACGATGCCGCGCATCACGGCCGATGTGCTGCTCGGCGACAGCCAGGGCATTTCCTTCGACTACTACCAGTACAAGCGCGACTATTTCGGCCAGGTGGAAAGCAATAATTCGTTCGGCAGCTTCGGCACGCTGAACGCCCTCGGCAATGCCAGCGTCAACACCAAGCTCGACTTCGCCAAGCTGTCGTGCAAGTGGTGGATCGGCTCCGGCAACACCGTGTTCGGCCTGGGCGCCGGTGCCGCCTACTACCGCGCCACACTGGGCACCAGCGCCAATGTCGTGGTGAACGGCCAGATCGGCACCCTCAGCGAAAGCTCGAGCGACAACGCCATTGCGCCATTGCTCGAGATCGGCGTGCGCCATGCCATCACCCCTGACCTGCGGCTCTTCGCCGATGCGTCGGGCGTGTGGAAAAACGGCGGCCGCTTTCACGGCAACATCTACAACGCCTCCGCAGGCGTGGAATGGTTTCCCGTGAAAAACGTGGGCCTGGTGCTCGCCTACGGCGTGACCAACATCGACCTCACCCGCAGCAGCAACGACGCCGTGGACACACGGCTCAAGGTCAAGCTGCAAGGCCCCTCGGCCTTTCCTTTCTCAAGGCACGGTTCTGAGCCTGCGCACTGCTAGGAGCACCTGGGCCACTGTCAGCGAGGCTGAGCCGACAGCAGCGTGGACCGCACTTCCTTCTTGAGCACCTTGCCCACCTTGGAGCGCGGCAGGTCGGCCCACACCTCGATCTGCTTGGGCGCCTTGACGCTGCCGATGCGCGCCTTGACGAAGGCCTTGATCTCTTCGGCATCCACCTGCCGCCCGGCGTGCAGCTGCAGCACCGCCACCACGCGCTCGCCCCACTTCTCGTCGGGCAGGCCGACGACGGCGCTGTCCTGCACGTCGGGGTGCTGCATCAGCACCTGCTCCACTTCGGCGGAATAGACGTTGAAGCCGCCCGAGATGATCATGTCCTTCGCGCGGTCCACGATGTAGAGGAAGCCGTCGGCGTCGAGGTAGCCGATGTCGCCCGTGTGGTGCCAGCCGTGGCGCGAGGCTTCCTGCGTGGCCTTCGGGTCCTTGTAGTAGCCCATCATGACGAGCGAGCCGCGCACCACGATCTCGCCACTCTCGCCCGTGGGCAACAGCGCGCCGTCGCCGTTCATCACGCCCACCTGCACCAGCGGGCCGGGCCTTCCCGCCGATGCGAGGCGTTGTTGGGCCACGGAACCATCGGCATTGAAATGCTCGCGCGGCGACATCATCGAGATCATCATCGGCGCCTCGGTCTGGCCGAAGAGCTGCGCCATGACGGGACCGATTTTCTCCAGCGCTTCTTCGAGCCTCGCCGCCGACATGGGCGCCGCGCCGTACTAGAAGCATTGCAGCGAATCGCGCTTCGTCGTTGCGAGCTGCGGGTGCTGAAGCAGCATGTAGATCAGCGTCGGTGGCAGGAAGGTGTGGGTGATGCGGCAGCGCTCGATCAGGCCGAGGAACTCGCCGAGGTCGAGCTTGGGCATGATGACCACGTGTCCGCCCAGCGCCATCACCGGCAGGCACAGCACGCCGGCCGCATGCGTCAGCGGCGCGAGCGCGAGGTACGCGGGACGACCTTCGAACGGGTAGCCCATCAGCGTCAGCGCCGACATCGTCTCGAGGTTGCGGCCCGAGAGCATCACGCCCTTGGGCTGGCCGGTGGTGCCACCGGTGCCGGCGATCATCGCGACGTCGTCGACCACGGGCACGTCGATCGGCGCATCGTCTGCACCATCGAGCCATTGGTCCAGCGACGGTGCATACGGCATCGCCTTGTCGAGGCACACCAGCGTTTTCACCTTGGGCAGGTCGGCGCGCATCTGCTCCACCAGCGCCGCGTAGTTGCTGTGAAAGATCAGGCAGCTGCAGTCGAAGGCATCGAGCACGAAGCGGTTCTCCGCCGCTTCGTTGCGCGGGTTGATCGGGCACCACACGGCCACGGCACGCGAGAGCCCTAACACGCAGGCGAAGGCGACCGGGTCGTTGCCCGACAGCACCGCCACCTTGCTGCCCGGCGCAACGCCGCTGCGCTGCAGCGCACGGGCCACGCGGTGGCTGAGCCGCTGCACGTCGCCGTACGACAGCTGCACGTCCCCCATGCTCAGGCAGGGCGCGTCGGTGCCCAGCGAGGCCCCCTTGTCCAGGTAGTCGACGAGGCGCATCGACGTCAGCCCAGCCGGGTGAGCATGGGTTCCTGCACAAGTCCGAAACTGCGCAGCGCGCCCAGCAGCTCGCGATGCCCGAAGGCCTGGCAACCCGAGGCGAAGCCGGCGCGCCGCGGCGCCTGCTGCAGCAGCGAGGCGGCCGCGTAGGCCTGCAGCAAACCGGTCTGCTTGTAGTTACAGTTGCCGAAGATCACGCAGTGCACACGGCCGAGCGGTCCGGACGCATGCACCGAATCGACGGACTTGTTGATGCGCGGGTTCTCGCGCGGGGGCATGGTGTTCATGACGCTTGCTGCCGTCTTGGCCAGGGCGGCATAGCGATCTTCGTCGTTCATGCCCTCGGTGGCCTTGAGCGCGGCGGCCACGATCTGCGGCACGCCCTGCATCAGCGCCTTGTTGAAGACCCCGCCGAGTACCTTCACATTGGCCACGCGCGGATCGCGCCTGAACCATACCGGGTGCGAGGTGCCGCCCCAGGGCAGCGCCAGCGCCGCCTCATGCTGCCCGGGAATAGCCAGGTGGTAGAGGCCCGCGTCGGGTTGCCACTCCACGTACTCGTTCTGCTCCAGGTAGTAGGCCTTGGAGGTGGCCGCATTGACCAGGATGGTCTGGGTGGATGCGATCGTCGGGCTGCCGCCCCAGAACACGGCGATGTCCAGCGTGTCGAGCCCGGGCGTCTCCAGGCACAGCTGCGCCGCGATCTCGCCGGTGGTGTACATCTGCGCCAGGCTAGGCGAGAGCAGCAGGCCCGCGGCGGCGAATTTGGCGCCCCACGCCGCTTCGAGCATGATGCGCCAGTCCTGCTCGCCCGTGGTGTCGGTGTAGTGGCACCCGGCAGCCAGACAGGCTTGGACGACCTCGGGGCCGAACTTGGCGAAAGGCCCCACCGTGTTGAGCACCACCGAGGCACCGGTGAAGAGTTCAGTGAGCGCCGCCACCGAATGCGTCACCTCCACGACCTCGTAGCGCGCGGTCTCGATGCCGGGCACGTTGGACTTCATCGCCGCGTCCACCTTCTGCGCGCTGCGGCCCGCGGCGATGAAGGGGATGTTCATCTCGCGCAGGTACTCGCACACGAGGCGGCCGGTGTAGCCGGAGGCGCCGTAGACGACGACGGGTTTCTTCTTGCTGCTGCTCATGTTTGTCTCTCCTTTTTGATTGCTCACATGCCCATGCCGCCATCCACCGCGAGCCCCGCGCCGGTGATGAATCGGGCAGCGTCGGAGTAGAGGAAGACCACCACGTCGGCCATGTCGCCGACTTCGCCCAGGCGCCCGAGCGGCGTCTGCCCGATCACGTCGCCGACAGTCGCCTCGACGCTGGGCGCCAGACCCGCGGCCACGATGTCGCTGGCGAGCTTCATGCCCATGTCGGTGGGCACGAGGCCGGGGTAGATGCAGTTCACGCGCACGCCGTAGCCCAGCTTGCCGGACTCCATCGCGGCCACGCGCGTGGCGCGATCGACCGCGGACTTGGTGGCCGAGTAACCGGCGATGGCCGGGAAAGCGATGGTGGCCGCGACCGATGCGATGTTCACCACCGCCCCGCCGCCGCCCGCACTGCCGCCGGGCCGCATTGCGCGGAACGCGTGCTTCATGCCGAGCAGCGTGCCGGCCACGTTCACGTCGAGCATGCGGCGCAGGTCGTCGCCGTCGACGTCGATCACCAGCGAGGTGATCTCGATGCCGGCGTTGTTGACCAGGATGTCGAAGCCGCCGAGCTCCTTCACCGTGGTCTCGGCAGCGGCGGCCCAATCGCCGTCTTTCGTGACGTCGAGCGGAACGAACCCCACCTTGGCGCCCGAGGCGGAAAGCCTCTTCGCCGTCTCGCGCCCCAAGTCGGCGAGCACGTCGCCAATCATCACCGAGGCGCCTGCCTGCGTCAGTGCCTCGGCAATGCTCGCGCCAATGCCGCGCGCGCCGCCCGTCACCAGGGCCTTGCGCCCTTTCAAGTCGAACTTGGCCATCACTTGTCTCCTGTGAATCTGTTGTTGAGATGGAGAAGGCATCCTAGAAATCGACTTGACGAATGTAAAGTTTTTATTTGACGAGTGTCAATATTTCATAGAATGGCATGTACGGCACGGCTGTGGGGGTTCTCCCGCCTGCGTGCTATGGTTTACGATCACAAGGAAACATGGGGCCGGCATGCCATGCGGCCGGGCTCGAAATGACGTCACATGAACGGGTAAAGAAACATGCCGCGCGCGTGCCCAAGGCACGGGTGGACAAGTTCGCGGAGCGGCGCGCCGAGCTCGGCGAAGCCGCCCTCACCACCCTGGCCACGCTCGGCTACGCGCGCACCAGCCTGCGCGAGATCGCGCAGAACTCCGAGTTCTCGCACGGCGTGCTGCACTACTACTTCAGCGACAAGGTCGACCTGATCATCTGCAGCGTCAAGCAGTACAAGGCGCGCTGCGTCACGCGCTACGACCATGCGGTCGACAGCGCCACCACCTACGACGAACTGATGGACGGCTTCCTGCAGAGCCTGGGCGACACGCTGCGCGACGAAGGCCACGTGCACCGCCTCTGGTACGACCTGCGTTCGCAGGCGCTGTTCGAGAAAGCCTTCCACGACGACGTGGTGCAGATCGACAAGAGCCTGGAAGACATGATCTGGCGGATCATGAGCCGCTTTGCCGAACTCTCCGGCGAGCAGCCCGGCCTGCCGCCGTCGGCCACCTATGCCCTGTTCGACGGGCTGTTCCAGCAGGCGCTGCTCAAGCACCTCTCGGGCGACACGAAGGCCATCGCCAAGATGCAGACGGATGTGCGGCAGTCGATCTCGCGGCTGTTTGCTGCTGCGCCGGCCGGCAAGACGGCGCCGGCGGTTGCGCGCAAGTGCCGGGCGTGAACCGACCGGCGTTCTGCAGGGAATCGAACCCATGCGCCGGTATCGCTCCGCGATATGCGCTGAGAGTTTTTCACTACGGCACAGCTTTCTCGCTTGCCACAGTGGTCGCGTAAAGGTCCATGTACTTGATCAGCACTGCGAGGAACTGGCGCCCCGCCAGTGTCAGATCGCGACGTGAGGGATAAAGCACATGGATCGAGATGGCGGGCGGCGCCCACTCGGGTGCAACGAGGCACAGGCGCTTTTGTTCCAGATCTTTTGCGCACATCGAGACTGGTAGCCGAGCGATGCCGATTCCCGCAAGCGCGGCCTAGCGTATCTGCAACAAGCTGTCGCTGGTGAATCGCGGCTGCACGTTCAGTTCGACCTCGGCTTTGCCCGGCCCGCGAAGCAGCCAGCGATACGGATGGGGGCCAAACGTCCAACCGATGGCAGGGCAGCCGCTCAGCGCGGCCGGCGTGGAAGGCCGCCCAAGCAGTTCGTACAGTTCGGGAGATGCGACGACCACGTAAGGAAACTCACCGAGCTTGCGCGACACCATGCTCGAGTCGGGAAGTGCATCGACGCTGGGCTGGATCACCAGATCGGGAGCTTCTCCGGGGGGCGCAGGCCGCCCGTCAGTCGTGCTCAGCGTGATCGAAACCCGGGGATGCATTTTGACGAATTCGATGCCAAGCGGGCTGACCAGGTTGGTAGCCATTGCCACGGGGCATGCCACTCGCAGATGCCCCGATGGCTCTGTCAGCGTCTCCTGCGCGACGGCCAGCACGTTCCGGGTCTCGGCGCGGACGGTAACACCGTGGAGATAGAGCCGTTCTCCAATCTCCGTGACCTTGAAGTGCCGCGAGTTGCGCACCAACAAGCTGACGCCCAGGCGTTTTTCCAGCGCGGCAACACGGCGGCTCAACCGGGAAACTGGAATGCGGTGACGCGCGCTTGCCGCATTGAAGCCCCCGGCTTCGATGACGAGTACCAGCGCGATCAGATCATCGACCACGCCATTCAGTTCGTCCATGCAGGCCTCTTGGATGTCTTCTTCTCCAACTGCTGCTGGAGAAGGCCGCTTCTTTTGAGCGGCCTTCTGCTCCGATTGCACTGTACGTACCACCGGGGCGCTCTAACTGCGCCGCAACGCTGTGTGCGGCGCGCCCATGTCTCCTGTTCGAGTCAAAGCCCAAGGGTCGTGTTCAAGGCTGCAAGTTGCGCTAGCTTTGGGACAGTTGCCAGGATGACATCGCTGTGGACACCATCGCCAATGAGCGCAGACGCAGTGCCACCAACGGTGTAGCGCGGCCACGCAACGCCAGCACCGAATGTCACCGCCTGCGGCTCGTTGGCGAACGAGACCAGGGCCGTCATCAATGACGTCGAGAGTTGCATTTCTGCGGAGCCCGCGCCGACCTTGTCCTTGTAGTAGTCGAGACCGAAGGTGCCGAACAGGATCGGTAGCTCCGCACATGCGGTACGCCGTGTCCGGGCGCCTTCAGCGCATGCGCGTAGGTCCCGAACCGAACATCGACGCCGTCGGTGGCCAACCGTCCCACGTAGCTCAGGGTGTGACGGCGGATGACGTTGTCTCCGAAAATCTCCACCCAGATGTCACCTGCGGCGTTCGCGCGTCCGTCCTGGACGGCTGCTTGACGGTAGGCATCGATGAGTTGCTGGCTGGTTGTGCTCGAGATTCCAAAAGTTCCGGCCACATATGCATTCAGTTGGATATCGCTTTGCGGCAAGGGGGCAGTTAACGCCTTTCCACTTGCGGGATCGATAAGGTCAACGAAAAAGATGCCTTCCGTCAGAGTCGTCGTGAAGATCACGGGCAGATCGCTTGGCCATGGCGTTTGCGTCCAATCGGACAAGCAGAATTGCCGATCGACAATCGGCGCAAGCTTGGCCCCATATCCAGATGTGAAAGTCGATGGCAGTGGCAGCGCGTTGAGCGCGAGCTCGGCTGCATGCAGTGTTGCGGCCGGAATATCCCGCAGGCCTGTTGGCATTGTGTTGAGGCTGGTGGCCAGGAGCTCGGTGTAGGCTGCTGCGTCTTTGAGCGTGAATGTGCCAGGTGCCGAGTTGTTTCCAGGGCTGAGGAGCACAGCCTTTCGGATGTACTTCCGGGACGCCGGATTTTGCGCCATGAGCGCAACACTTGTTCCCCCTGCCGACTGCCCCACAAGACAGATGTTGTCAGGATCGCCTCCGAATGCAGCTGCGTTCTCATGCACCCACTGGAGTGCAGCCATCTGGTCTTGCAACTGCCAATTTGCGCTACCTCCCGTAGCGCTGTCCGCAAAGCTCGGGTGGGAAAGGCCACCCAACGCGCCCAGTCTGAAGTTGACGGTGACCACCACAACGCCCAACTTTTCCAGCGCATGGCCGTCCATGAGAGGCATGCTCGTGGCTCCCGTGCGCCATGCCC
>CAMATD010000200.1 GCA_945860785.1 Variovorax sp. YR752
TCGACTGGCTGGCCCATGCGATGGACGCCTGGGTGGTTTCGCTCAGCGTGCCCGGCGTGGTGGCCGGCCGGCTCGCGGTGAACGGCGCCGCCGCCACCGAGGCACGCGGCAGCGCCTCGGCCGCGGACCGCAACAAATGGTGGGACACGGGCCTGGCCTACCAGCACAGCGTGGTGCTCGGCAACGACGGCCGCGTGAGCCGCTACCTCACCGAAGACGAGCAGCCCCGCAAGCTCCAGCAGCAGGCCTGCGTGCTGCCCGACGACTGGTTCAGGCGCCAGCCTTCGGCGCGCAAGCGCCTGGTGATCTACGTGCACGGCGGCCTCAACAGCGAGGACAAGGCCATCGAGCGCGCCTGCGCCATGGGGCGCTACTTCGTCGGCAACGGCTGCTACCCGCTGTTCCTGGTGTGGAAGACGGGGCTCTTCGAATCCATCGGCGGGATCATCGCCGACAAGCTGCCGTCGCTGCCCGCCGGTGGCGGCCTTGGAGAGCGGATCACCGACAAGACCGACCTGCTGATCGAAAAAGGCATCGGCCGGCCGCTCGCGCGCCCGATCTGGAGCGAGATGAAGGAGAACGCAGAACTGGCATTCGCCGACCGGCGCGGCGGCGACCTGTTGCTGGATGCGCTCCAGGCGCTGGCGGGCAACTGGAAGGAGCAGTTCGAGCTGCACCTCGTCGGCCATTCGGCGGGCTCGATCGCCATCGGCCACCTGCTCAGCGCGTTGAGCGCGCGCAAGCGTGCCGGGCGCGACGGTGGCCTGAGCGAGCGGCTGACCGCGGGCGCACATGGTGCAACATCGGCAATCATTCCCACGCCGCCATGACCCCTCCAGAATCCGGCCTCGTCGTCATCGACACCAACATCGCACTCGACCTGCTCGTGTTCGACAACCCCGACTGCGTGCCGCTGGCGGCCGCGCTCGCGGCCGGCGAACTGCGCTGGATCGTCACCGCACCCATGCGCACCGAACTCGCGCGGGTGCTCGGCTATCCCTTGATTGCGAAGCGGCTGGCCCACCGGCAGATGGAAGCCGCGCGCGTGCTCGAAGCCTTCGACGCACGCGTGCACCTGCTGGCCGACACGCCGCCGCGCGCACCCTGCGTGTGCAAGGACCCCGACGACCAGGTCTTCATCGATCTCGCGGTCGCGCAGCGTGCGCTTCTGTTCTGATCAGCAAGGACCAGGCGGTACTGACCATGCGCAAACGCCTAGCAGCACAGGGCGTGGCCGTGATGACGGTGCTGGCCGCGGCCTGAGCACCGCCGTCTAGACAGGCGTCCCGCCACATCGGCCCCGACGCGGGGCCGCACCGGCAACGCGAGGGGGAAAGCCGGTTGTATAGACAGCGCTGGCGGCATGAATCCGGCGGTTGCCGTGCGTGGCATACCTTCCGTCGCCGATCGCATAGGGTCTGGCAATTGCAAGGCCCAGCCAATATCTTCCGCGGCGCGAACCCGGTCCCTGCGCTCGCCGTTTCGTGCAAGCGCGCCGCAGACCTGTTCGCCCCCCGAAGACCGCCACTTCATCGCCGTGTCGCCCGCGCGCCCCAGGATCGCGGGCGCGTTGTTTCCTGTCAGCCCAACAAAAAGTCATGACGAGTTCCAGCCAACGATCGCCGCGCCAGTTGCTCCCCGAACTCGAAGTCGAGCGTGCCCGCTCGCCCGAACTCGGTTACGAGCCATCGACCGAGGTGGGACTGGTGCGCTGTCTCGAGCATGGCTTCCCCACGCCGCTGGCGCGCTGGCATTGCCACGAGGAGTACGAGCTGCACCTGATCGTCACCACCTCGGGCCAGGCCTTCGTGGGCGACTGGATCAGTTCGTTCGAGCCGGGGCACCTCGTGCTGTGCGGCCCCAAGCTGCCGCACAACTGGATCTCGCTCGACGCACCGCCCGAAGGGGTGCCGCAGCGCGACCTGGTGATCCAGTTCCTGCACGACCCCATCTTCGAAGCGGCCGAGCGCATTCCCGAACTGCAGGAGGCGGTGCGCATGCTCGAGCGTGCGCGCTACGGCATCGAGTTCTTCGGCATGGCCGCCTCCGCCGAGGCGCACTGGCACCGCGTGAAGGGTGCGCGCGGCCTCAAGCGCTTCAGCCTGTTCTGCGACTTCCTTGCCGACATGGCGCAGTGCACCGACTACCGCCTGCTCTCGGGCATGCAGACCGACGGCGACCACGGCGTCGAAGCCATCAACGACGTCGTGACGCGCATCGCCAACGATCCCTCGAAGGACGTCAGCGCGGCCGACATCGCGGCCGAACTCGGCATGAACGCGGGCCGCTTCAGCCGGCTCTTCCGGCGCGCCACCGGCCACAGCTTCCTGAGCTACGTGAACGAGGTGCGCGTGAACAAGGCCTGCCTGCTGCTGATGCAGAGCGAGCGCTATGTCACGTCGATCTGCTACGAGGTCGGCTTCAACAACGTCTCGAATTTCAACCGCCGGTTCCTCGAGATCAAGGGCGTGACGCCGACCGAATTCCGCAGGCAGAGCCAGCTGCGTTTCGAAGGGGCGGGGACTTTGGAGAACTAAAGAATTCGACGCAATTTGCGAATGTTTCCTGAAAGTCAATTTGTATCGGGATTCGCAAAAAGTGTATCGAACGCGCGACGGGAGCGTCCCTACGATCCGCTGTCCTTTCAGCCACCTTTCAGGAACTTCTCCCATGCAAATCCATCGTCTGACCCAGCTGAGCCGCCACATTGCCTCGAAGATCAAGATCCGCGGACAGGGCATGACCGAGTACCTCGTGATCCTGGGCCTCATCGCCATCGCCGCGATCGCCGTGTTCAGCTTCTTCGGCCAGACCATGCGCAACCAGGTTGCCGGCATGGCGCAGGAAGTGGGCGGCAAGACCGGCTCCGCCGAAGTCACGAAGGCGCAGAGCGCGGCCACCAAGGCGTCCACCAACGCCGACGTCAACATGAACATGAGCACCTACACTAAGGGTGGCGCGGACGGCGCGAAGTAACGCCATCCGTGTGAGTCCGGCCGTGGCTGTCGCTCCCAGGCTTTCCACGACCGCGGCCCGCTAGTCGGGCCAGGCGATCGTGTACCTGGTGGCGATGCTGCCGATCATCTTTCTCAGCGTGCTGGTAGTCTACAACACCGCCACCGCCACGCGCGAGAAGATGAAGCTGCAGAACACGGCCGACGCGACGACCTACAGCGCGAGCGTGCTCACCGCGCGCAGCCTCAACTACCTAGCCTACACCAACCGCGCGATGGCCGCCAACGAGGCGAGCATCGCGACGCTGGCGAGCGTGCAGACCTCGATGGCCGCCTTCATCACGAGCGCGGCCAACATCCAGGAGGGCCTGGTCATCGCCGAGGCCCTGAAGGGCGTGCGCAACCTGGAGCGCAGCCGCATCCCGATCGTGGGCCCGATCTTCTTCCTGCAGTACCTGGGCAACGTCGCCAGGGCGCAACGCCTGCAGCGCACCGCCGACCGCATCGCCGGTTTCGTCGAGCCCTCGGCCAAGCCGCTACAGGTGGGCGTTGACATGCTGCGCGTGCTCAACCAGGGCATTGCGGCCAGCCAGGTCGCGATGCTCGCGGGCACGACGGCCCAGCTGCCCCAGCTCATCAAGGACGTGCTGAACTCGAACGACCCCGACGTGTCGATGCCGCCGGGCGAGACCGCGGTCCTCGCCACCAAGTTCGTCGCCGACATCGGACTGTACCTCAAGAGCTACCACCAGTCCACGCGCGGACCCTTCGACGACGACGAGTTCAACGAAGTGCTGCGCTTCGCGCACGCCGCGCAGGCCACGCACGACGACTGGACCAAGAAGCGCCGCTTCCTGCCCGACTGGGCCAGCTGGATCGGCTCCGGCCTGGCCGGCGCGGTCAAGGGCATGGCCACCGACAACCCGGCCGCGCCGCCGGGCTTCGGCGAGATCGCCGGCGACGTGATGGGCGGGCTGGTCGAGTGGAAGGGCGGCACCGAACTGGTCGCGACCGAAGGCATCGTCGGCGACGAGACCGGGCGCATCCGCTGGCAGTCGGCCGATGCGATCGAAGTGAAGCTGCCCGCTGGGCATCCTCTACACCGACATCTTCGGCGGCCTGGGCGACATCGTGCGCGGCCGCTTCGGGCTGGGCGCGGGTGCTGCTGCCGCGGGCGGGCCGAACTACATGAAGAGCTGGGAAGGCCAGCGCCTGACGCTGCGCACCTCCAGCCGCGAAGGCCGCACCTACGGCGGCCTGAACGGCGAGATCGGCGACACCGCGTACATGGACCGCGGCTCCTTCGAGAAGGCTGCCGGCGACCGCGACGGCGGCATCCTGCCCGGCGCGTGGCCGGTGCTGGTGTTCAACGCCAAGCTGCACTACAGCCCGCGCACCAGCATCGGCACCAACCTCACGCAGGGCTGGTCGCTGCCGCGCTACATCGACGTGAAGGACCACCCGCCGATGATCGCCAACGAGTCGGACAACTGGCTCGCCGAGAACGGCTGCAAGGGCGCCAATCCGCTCAAGTGGGGCAAGAACACCGACAAGGGCCCGGCGCTCACGCTGGTCGTGCAGAAGGGCGGCGACAAGGTGCGCACCGGCGAGGTCGCGGGCTTCGGCAACTCGGCGCCCGATGGCAGCGCGGGCCTGCGCGACAACTTCCAGGGCCGCGAGATCAAGGCGGTGTCGACCGCGCAGGTCTACTTCCGCCGCCCGCAGGACCGCTGGGCGCGGCGCGATTTCTCGGCCGACGATCCGCCGCAGATCGGCAAATACAACTTCGGTTTTGCCGGCGGCTACATCGAGCACCGCAACCTGTTCAGTCCGTACTGGCACGTGCACAACGTCGAGCCCTCGCTGTGGGCGCGCGCCATCGCCATGGGCGGCGCGGCCGTCAGCGGTTCGCCCGACGAAGACAACGGCAACTGATGATGACCACGCCAAGCCCGCGCATGACAACGCAACGCCCACGCCACTCTGCCCAGTCCGGCCACGCGATGACCGAGACGCTGCTCATGGTGAGCTTCGCGGCCGTCACGCTGGCCGCGATTCCCGCCATTGCCGACTACGGCACCAAGCGCATGCAGACCGTGGCCGCCGCCAAGCTCGTGGCCTGGCAGCGCACCGTGTGGATGCCCGAGGCCCACGGCATCGCCACGGAAGAAGCCACGGGCGCGTCGGGCGCCATCAAGAAGACCGACGACGAAGTGACGCGCGACCTGCGCCGCCACATCTTCCGCGACCGCACGGCGCCCGGCATCTCCATCCATGCGGCGGACATCGCCGAGTTCGAGCCGATGGCGCCGGCCATCGATTTCCGCACCACGGCCGTCACCGCATCGAGCACCGCCGCGCCCATGCCTTCGCTGCTGAACGCCAGCGACGTGGTGCTCGACGGCATCCGCGTGGCGCAGACCGCGCTGTCGGGCAACGTCATCACAGGCTCGCTTGGCAAGTTCACCTTCGTGAGCAGCGGGTACCTCCGCCACGAGGTGAAGGTGAGCCAGACCAACACCAAGTTCACGCTGGTGCCGGCGCTCGACATGAGCGAGCAGGTCACCATGCTTACCGAGGCTTGGAACGCCGGCGGCACCAACCGCGAAGAAAAGAAGATCCAGGGCCTGGTGCCGCTGAAGCTCGCCGACAGCGTCTTCTACCAACAGCTGCGCAGCGGCCTGCACCAGACGGCCTATTCGATCAGCCAAGTCTACCCGGCCTTCGCGAACTCGAACCTCACCTTCGGCCTCACGCCGGGCGACGCGATCGAGAAGACGCCGCTCGACCGCTTCGAGCGCGTGCCGCCGGGTACGACCGGCGAAACGGGCGGCGGTGCGGACGCCGACGGCGGCAGCCCGAAGGACCGGTTCCGCTACTACCGCGCGTTCCCGCCGACCCCCGTGGTCAACGTGCTGCCCTGATGAAGCCTCTTGTGCCGTTCCTGCGATGGATGCTCGCCGCCGCCTGGCTGTGCGCGTGCGGCGCTGCCTTCGGCGCCTCCGGGGCGCCGCAGCGCGACTGGCCCGCCATCCCGTCGCCGTCGGGCGCCAAGGTCTTCTGGATCGCCGAGTACATCGAGCAGAACACCATCCCGATGCAGATCCGCGGCATCGAGTCCAAGGAGTCGCTGGAGGCCGTGTCGCGCTATTACGAGAAGTGGCTCGCCGACAAGGTGGGCTTCGGCGTGAGCAACATCGGTCCGGTGCGCGTGATCGGCGCGCGGCTCGGCGTGTACCAGGTCACGGTGCAGCTGCGCGCGCGGCCCGAGGGCACGACGGGCCGGCTGGTGGCCGCGGTGATCTACGACGAGATGAAGAGCGCCGAGAGCATGCAGGAGCGCGCCGAGCGCATCGGCAAGGGCTTTCCGCGCCCGGCCGGCTCGCAGGTGATCTCGGACACCATCTCCTACGACAGCGGCCAGCGCAACCGAACCATCATGGTCACCAACGGCGTGAGCGTGGAGACCAACGCGCTCTACCTGCGCGAACAGATGATCCGCCTGGGCTGGTCGCTGCTGCAGGACCGCACCATCGAAGGCGGCCAGCGCTCGGCGCTGGTGTTCCGGCGCGGCAGCGAGGAGATGGTGGTGACCATCTCCAAGCGCGACGACGGCTACTTCATCGTCGCCAGCCAGACCACGCCCGACTAGCCGCCTCTCCCATGCGCCCACGCCACCATCGCCTTCCTCCGCGCCACGCGATGCGTTCGCGCCAGCGCGGCCAGGTCATCGCCGAATACGTGATCGTCGCCGGCATCCTTGCCGTGATGCTGTTCGCCACCTTCCCGGGCGCCGACCGCTCGGTGATAGCGCTGCTCATCAAGGCCTTCCGCGATGCCTGGTCGACCTACTCGTACACCCTTTCCACGGCGCAGGGGCAACGCCCTGGCACGGCAGCGGCGCCTGTATTGGCGCCACCGGCGCCGACCGGCCCCGCGATCGCGCCGCCGCCCGGGTTCTCGCCCCTGCCCCAGGGGACGTCGGGCTCGTCCGCGACCGAGCGCTCTCCGGGCATCCGCCCGGCCGCGCCGCCGCCCGCTCCGCAGGCACCGGCCGCCATCACCGAGGCCGAGCTGCAGCGCATCGCCGCGCGCGCCACCGTGCTGCAGCGGCTGCCGGACTCGCTCACGCTCTACGTCGGGCAGATGGTGCTGGTCAAGATGCCGGGCGTGGCCCGCGTGGCGATCGGCAGCGGCAAGGTCATCGAGGCCCGCGTGCTCGAGGCGCCAACATGCTCATCACCGCGCAGGACGCGGGCGACAGCACGCTGCACGTCTGGGACAAGAACGGCAGCATCCGCAAGCTCAAGGTGCGCGTCAACGTGGTCGACCTCGACCGCATCGCCGACGAGCTGCGCGAGATCACGCACGGCATCTCGGGCGTGAACATCCGCCGCATCGGCGAGCGCATCATCATGGACGGCAACAGCCTCGACCCGGCCGCGGTCGAGCGCCTCAACACCGTGGCCCAGCTCTATGCGCCCGCAGTGGTGTCGCTGGCCACGGCCGACCGCATCCGCGTGGACCGCATGGTCGACATCCAGGTGCGCATCGTCGAGTTCAGCAAGACCGCGCTCGACGACCTGGGCGTGCGCTGGCAGAGCTCGGGCGACGGCTTCAACTTCGGCCTGTTCTCGGACATCGCCTCCAGCGGCAGCTACCGCATCCTGTCCGACGGCTCGGCCTTCAACACCTCGACGCCGCAGGGCACGAGCCTCCTGAGCCAGAACCGCCGCATGCCCGAGGCCTACTTCGGCATCGGCCTGAGCCTGACCTCGCGCATCAACCTGCTGATGCAGCGCGGCAATGCCTTTTTGCTCGCCTCGCCCAATCTCTCCACGCGCAGCGGCGGCGAGGCCAAGTTCCTGGCCGGCGGCGAGATCCCGCTGCCCGCGCTCAGCACGCAGGGCGCGGGCTCGGTCGAGTTCAAGCCCTATGGCGTGCGCCTGAACATCAAGCCCATCGCCGACGGCGAGGGCAACGTGTCGGGCAGCATCCTCACCGAAGTGAGCAGCATCGACCGCAGCGTGGCGGTGCAGGGCATTCCGGGCCTCCTGATCCGGCGCACCGACACCGAGTTCAACGTGAAGGCCGGCGAGACCATCGTGCTCTCGGGCCTCCTGAGCCGCGAGTCCACGCGCTCCAGCGACGGCGTGCCGGGCTTGCGCAAGGCACCGATCATCGGGCGCGCCTTCCGTGCCGACAACGACACCGACAAGGAACAGGAGGTGGTGGTGTTCATCACGCCGCGCGTGGTCGACCCCGCCTACAGCCAGCCGCGCATCGAGCGCGCACGCTAGCTCGAGCAGGACGTGGGCCGCAACTTCGGCCAGCTGACCGAGGACAAGTCGGATCCGACCGACACGCCCGCCCAGCCCATCGCTCCCTGAGGCACCGCCGCCATGCACAAGGTCTTCGTCAACTCCCCGCAGCAGGCCGTGCGCGAGGTCCCGATCGACGTCGCGGAGCTGCAGGTCGGCAAGGACGGTGCGAGCCACATCGTGCTGTCGGGCTGGAACGTCGCGAAGCTGCACGCCCAGTTCGTGCTGCACGATGAAGAGGTGTTCGTGCAGGACCAGGGCAGCCTCTTCGGCACCTGGGTCGACGGCAACCGCGTCACGCGCTTCGGCCCGCTGAAGGGCGGCGAGGAAATCATCATCGGCGGCCACACGCTGGTGGTGTCGCTCGACATCGCGCTCAGGCCGGCAGGCGTCGATCCGCAGGACGCGGCCGAGGCCGCGCAGCTGGCGGAAACCGCGCTCGCCATCGAAGACCCGCTGCTGCAATGGCGCCGCTCGCTGCACCGCACCCTGCTGCAGCAGCTGGACAACCGCCGCATCGACACCGCGCAGATGAAGGACGAGGAGCTGCGCTCCAACATCCGCGCGCTGATCAGCGAGATCATCCGCGACTCGCGCGAGTTGCCGCTGGACATCGACCGCACGCTGCTGAGCCAGCAGCTGCTCGACGAAGCCATCGGCCTCGGTCCGCTCGAGGTGCTGCTGAAGGACGAGAGCGTGACCGAAGTGATGGTCAACCGCTTCGACGAGATCTGGATCGAACGCGCGGGGCGCCTGGAGCGCACCAACGTGGCCTTCACCAGCAACATCGCGGTGCTCGGCGCCATCGAGCGCATCGTGACGCCGCTGGGCCGGCGCATCGACGAGAGCTCGCCGATGGTGGACGCGCGGCTGAAGGACGGCTCGCGCGTGAACGCCATCATTCCGCCGCTGGCGCTGCGGGGCCCCAGCGTCACGATCCGGAAGTTCCCGAAGAACCGCATGGGCCACGAGGGCATGATCCGCACCGGCTCGATCACGCCGCAGATGGTGGAGTTCATGCGCATCGCGGTGGAGGAGAAGCTCAACATCATCGTCTCGGGCGGCACCGGCACCGGCAAGACGACGCTCCTGAACATGGTGTCGAACTTCATCCCGTCGAACGAGCGCATCGTGACCATCGAGGACGCGGCCGAACTCTCGCTGGGCCAGCCCAATCTGGTGTCGCTCGAATCGCGGCCCGCCAACATCGAAGGCAAGGGCGCCATCGCCATTTGCGACCTGGTGCGCAACTCGCTGCGGATGCGGCCCGACCGCATCGTGGTGGGCGAGTGCCGCGGCGGCGAGGCGCTGGACATGCTGCAGGCCATGAACACCGGCCATGATGGTTCGCTGACCACGCTGCACTCGAACTCGCCGCGCGATGCGCTGTCGCGGCTCGAAGTGCTGGTGACCATGGCGGGCATGAATATCCCGGTGGCGGCGATCCGCGAGCAGATTGCGTCGGCGGTCGACCTGATCGTGCAGCTCACGCGCTTTCCGTGCGGCAGCCGCAAGGTCACGCAGATCACCGAGATCACCGGCTTTGCCGACGGCATGATCCAGATGCAGGACGTGTACGCCTTCCGAAAGACCGGCGTGGACGAATCGTTCAAGACCGTCGGCCATTTCGCGGCGGCAGGCACCGTGCCCGAGTTCTTCACGCGCCTGCAGGAGCACGGCCTGAAGCTCGACCTCGACTATCTCTTCGGAGAGACCGTGCCATGAAAGGGATGTTCCTCCTGGCCTCCGTGCTCTGCGGCATGGGCTTCATCACGCTGTGCGGCTACCTGCTCTTGCAGCGCTCGCCGGAGCTGGTCGGCAAGATGATGTCGAAGCTGCAGGCGAGCGGACGCCGCACGCTGAACCTGTCCGAATTCCAGGCGCAGCACGCGGTCGCGTTCGCATCGGGCCATGCCATGCTGGTGGCGCTGTGCGGCGCGATCGGCTGGTTCATCTCGGGCAACCTGATCGGCGGCGTGGTGGCGGCGGTGGTGCTCTACCTGCTGCCCGCGCGCTGGTTCGCATGGCAGCGCAAGAAGCGCAGGAAGCAGATCGAATCGGAACTGCCCGATGCGCTGCTCTTTATCGCGAGCGCGTTGCGCGCCGGCAGCGCGCTGTCGGTCGCGATCCAGGTACTGGTGCGCGACCAGCAGGGGCCGCTCGACCAGGAGTTCGGCCTGGTGCTCAAGGAGCAGCGCCTGGGCGTGAGCTTCGACGATGCGATCCAGAAGATGTCGCAGCGCCTGGGCATTCCCGACTTCGTGCTGGTGGTGGTGGCGCTGCGTGTGTCGAAGGAAGTGGGCGGCAATCTCTCGGAGCCGCTGCAGGTGCTGGCCGAGACGCTGCGCCGCAAGGCGATTCTCGAAGGCCGCATCCAGGCGCTGACGGCGCAGGGCCGCATCCAGGGCCTGGTGATGACACTCTTTCCGCTGCTGCTGATGGGCGTGCTCTACCTGATGCAGCCGACCATGGGCCTCTTGTTCTCCACGACCATCGGCTGGATCGTGCTGGCCGTGATCACCGTGATGCTGCTCCTGGGCTACGCGATGATCCGCAAGATCGTGGCGATCGACATCTGAGGACGCCATGCGCTCGCTGATCCGCCTGGCCATCATCTTCCTGTGCGCGACCACGGGCGTGATCCTGCTGCTCTACATGATCTCGCTGATCCGCAAGGCCCGGCCTTCGGAGCGCACCCACATGGACCCGCTGCCGCGCATGCTGCGGCCGGTGGTGAACATCCTGCAGTTCCACGTGTCGGAGATCGCGCCGACCTCGATGCTGGTCAAGCGCAAGCGCCAGCTGCAGCTCGCCGGCCTGGAGTTCGTGCTGAAGGCTGAGGAATTCATCGCGGTGCAGTGCGTGTCGCTGCTCGTCGTGGCCGCGCTGGGCCTGTGGACCGCCGGCCTGCTCGACGCGATGGCGGGCACCAAGTGTGGGTCACGCTCGCCTCGTGCGTGCTGGGCTGGCTGTACCCGGTGATGTGGATGCGCGACCGTCGCAAGAAGCGCGAGAAGGACATCCTGCGCACGCTGCCGGGCTACCTCGACATGATCACGCTGTGCTGCCAGGCCGGCCTGAGTCTCACCGGCGCGATCGCGCAGGCGGTGCAGAAGGGCCCGGGCGGCGCGCTGGGCCTGGAGTTCGACCGCATGATGCGCGAGATGCGCACCGGCGTGAGCCGCATGGACGCGCTCAACGCCATGGCCGACCGACTCGACAACAAGCACATCAAGAGCCTGGTGTCGAACCTCACGCAGGCCGAGTCGCTCGGCGCGAGCCTGGCGGACACGCTCTCCGCCATCTCGGACCAGCGCCGCACCGAGCGCTTTCAACAGGCCGAGAAGCTCGCGATGGAAGCGCCGGTGAAGATGATCGGGCCGCTGGTGATCTTCATCTTTCCGGTCACGTTCATCATCATCTTCTTCCCGCTGGTGATGCAGTTTCTCGAAACCCAACGCTGAAGCCGTCCATGCGCATCGTCTCGCTGCAATCTCCCCAGACCCAGCCCTTCGGTCCCGTGCGCGTGGCCGAGCGCGGCTGGGACCGCACGCGCGGGCTGCTCGGGCGGCCGCGGCTGGCCGCGAGCGAGGGTCTCCTGATCATGCGCTGCAGCTCGGTGCACACGGTGGGCATGCGCTATCCGAT
>CAMATD010000201.1 GCA_945860785.1 Variovorax sp. YR752
GAAGCCGGCGATGCTGGCCTTCTGGATCTTGAGTGCATCCATCAGGGCAATGATGTCGAGGGCCACGGCCGATTGCTGGGCATTGCGGAAGGTGCTGCCCGAGAGAAAGCGCGTGGTGCCGTGGCCGCGCAGGTGCGGCACGATCACCCTGTACCCCGCCGACGCCAGCAGCGGTGCGACATCGACGAAGCTGTGGATGTCATAGGGCCAGCCGTGCAGAAGAATGGCCACAGGGCCGTCGGCAGGGCCGGCTTCGGCATATCCGATGTTGAGGAGTCCCGCATCGATCTGCTTCACCGAAGCGAACGATGTGCTCGCCCCGGTCCTGCCCAGGGACGACGGTGTGGGCTTCGCATCGGCGGTCTGTGCGTTGGCGTTTCCCGCGATGCCGAATTGCGCGGCCGTGAGGGTTGCTGCTGCCACGCCGAAAAAGCTGCGGCAGTGGCGGTTGATTTCTGCGGACATTGCTTGATGACTCCATGGTGTTTGCGGTGCAGACAGTGGGCCATCGCGGTGTATCTGCGATGTGTCGTCGCAGGCCGGATTTGAATGTGCATGTACGAACCCGGCAGGTAGATACAGTGCGCGACAAAAACGGCCGAATGAAACGTAGTGTGTTGATTTTTCGTGCCGATACACAGGCATACGCAATGTGTGCCGGCGGGGTGCCGGGCGCCCAAGAATCCGTCCGTTCTCAACCCAACCCCTCCCCAAGGAACGCACCATGACCTCCACCGAAAAGATCCTCTACACCGGCAAGACCCACACCACGGGCGGCCGCGACGGCGAGTCGCGCAGCAGCGACGGCCGGCTCGACATCAAGCTGTCGTCGCCCGGTTCCACCGGCAAGGGAACCAACCCCGAGCAGCTGTTCGCCGCGGGCTGGTCGGCCTGCTTCATCGGCGCGATGGGCCTGGCTGCCGGCAAGATGAAGATCGCCCTCCCGGCCGACCTGGCCGTCGATACCGAAGTGGACCTGGCCAACACGGACGGCGCGTACTTCCTCAAGGCCCGCCTCAATGTCAGCCTGCCGGGCCTGGAGCGCGAAGTCGCCCAGGCCCTGGCCGATGCCGCGCACCAGACCTGCCCCTACTCCAAGGCCACGCGGGGCAATGTCGACGTCGTGATCCACATCGTCTGATGTCGAACCCCGGGCACGTAATGTTCCATGTCGCTTCCGCCGCCCAACACACTGCGATACATGCGGGCGGCCCTTTGCGTGACCCGGGGTCTATAAAGGCGTCCATGTCCTCCCATCCAGCGATTTCCACAGAGACCCCGGTCCGCGCAACAGCCGGGGGCTGGCACCGGCTGTTCCCGCGCTCCCTGTTCTCCCGCGTGACGCTGATCATCGTGGTGGGGCTGGCGATCGCGCAGCTGCTGACCTTCGCCTCGATCCGCTACGAGCGCGACCAGGCGCTGCGCGAGCTGATGATGATCGGCATCGAGCGCGACATCGCCAGCTCGGTCGCCATCCTTGATCGCCTGCCCGCCGAGGAGCGCGCGAGCTGGCTCGACCGGCTGGAGCGGCGCAACTACCGCTTCGTGCTGGGTGGCGGCGCGGAAGGCACCGAGCCCACGTCGCCGCTGTCGCAGCAGTTCGCCACCGCCATCGTCGATGCGCTTCGCCCGTTCGAGATCGTCAAGGTCGGGCAGGTGGCGCAACCGGCCGAAGGCCTGCAGATCCAGGTCCGGTTGAAGGACGGGTCCGACGTGGTGGTGCATGCGCGGCGGGTGGGCATGCCGGTGTCGGGCTGGGTCATGTGGGTGCTCGTGATCCAGCTGGTGGTGCTGGCCATCTGCGCCTGGTTCGCGGTTCGGCTGGTCACGCGGCCGCTCGCGCAGCTGGCCGCGGCGGCCGACGACCTCGGGCCCGACCTCAAGACCCAGAGGCTCGAGGAAGAGGGCCCCACCGAGGTGGCGCACGCGGCACGCGCCTTCAACGCGATGCAGCAGCGGATTACCGGCTACATGGCCGAGCGCGTGGAAATCCTGGCGGCGATCTCGCACGATCTGCAGACCCCCATCACCCGCCTGCGGCTGCGTACCGACCTGATGGACAACGAGCAGGACCAGGTCAAGTTCCGGCAAGACCTCGATGCGATAAACTCGCTGGTGCGCGAAGGCGTGACCTACGCGCGCACGCTCCACGGCGCCACGGAGCCGCCCTTGCGGATCGATGCCGACGCGCTGTTCGAAAGCATGGTCGCCGACTACGAGGATGCAGGCCAGCAGGTGCTGCTGGAAGGGCGGGCCGGAGAACCGATCGTGAGCCGTCCGAACGCGCTGCGCCGGATTCTCATGAATCTGATCGACAACGCGCTGAAGTTCGGCAGCGATGTGCGCCTGCGCGTGCACGCAGAGGCGGACCGTTTGATCGTTGCCGTGGTCGACAACGGGCCGGGCATTCCGCCCGATCAGCTGGAGGCCGTGCTCAAACCGTTCTACCGGGTCGAGGGCTCGCGCAACCGGAGCACCGGCGGCACGGGCCTGGGCCTGGCCATTGCGCACCAGCTCGCCATGGCGATGGGCGCGGAGCTGAAGTTGCAGAACCGCGCCGAAGGTGGACTGGAGGCCCGACTCAGCATGAACACCCGACCCGCTCCACCGGACTGAGCCGCCCGGCGCGGCGGTTCGCACACATACACATTGTTGGAAAAGAAGCGGCTCGTGCATCGAGACCGTGAAGACCTCGCACGCCTCGAAGGTGCACCATCCGAGACCAAGACCATGTTCATTCTGCTCATTGCCTACTTGGGCGGGGTGCTCACCATCCTGAGCCCCTGCATCCTGCCGGTGCTCCCGTTCGTGTTCGCGCGGGCCGACCGCCCGTTCCGCTCGCACGGCCTGCCGATGCTGCTGGGCATGGCGGTGGCCTTTGCTGCCATCGCCACGCTGGCGGCTGTCGGCGGCGGCTGGGTGGTCACCGTGAACGAGTACGGGCGCTATGCGGCCATTGCCATGCTCGCGGTGTTCGGCGTCACGCTGTTGTTCCCGAGCCTGGCGGACCGCATGAGCCGGCCGCTGGTCGCACTCGGCATCCGGTTGTCCGAGCCGCCGCCGGCGGGTGCTGCCGCACGGACGTCCGTTTTCTCGCCGCTCCTGCTGGGCGTTGGCACGGGGCCTGCTCTGGGCGCCGTGCGCGGGTCCGATCCTCGGTCTGATCCTGACGGGTGCGGCCCTCAATGGCGCCAGCGTCGGCACCTCGCTGCTGCTGCTGGTCTATGCGGCGGGCGCGTGCACATCGTTGGCGGCGGCGCTGCTTTTTGGCGGACGCCTGTTCTCGGTGATGAAGCGCTCGCTGCACACGGGTGAGTGGGTTCGCCGTGTGGCCGGTGCGGCCGTGCTGGTGAGTGTGGTCGCCATCGCGCTGGGGCGGGACACGGGCCTGCTCAGCCGTCTTTCGATCGGCACGACTTCGGCACTGGAACAGGCGCTGGTGGAAAAGATCAACGCTCCGAAGCCGCCACCGCCGGGCGTTGAACCGAATGCCCGGCAGGAAGACACCGGCTTGATGCTGACGGCCGCAACCCCCGAAGCTGCACCCGCGCGAACACTGGGAACCGAAGGCGGTTTTCCTTCGCTGGCCGGTGCGACCGAATGGATCAATTCCCCGCCACTGACGCCCGAAGGCCTGCGCGGCAAGGTGGTGCTGGTCGACTTCTGGACCTACTCCTGCATCAACTGCCTGCGCACGCTGCCCTACGTTCGCGCATGGGCCGAGAAGTACAAGGACGCGGGCCTCGTCGTCATCGGCGTGCATTCGCCGGAGGTCGCCTTCGAGAAGCGATCGGCCAATGTGCGCAAGGCGACGAAGGATCTGGGCATCGGCTTTCCGGTGGCCATGGACAACGACTTCGCCATCTGGCGCGGCTTCGACAACCAGTCCTGGCCTGCGTTCTATTTCATCGATGCGCAGGGTCGCATTCGCCATCACCAGTTCGGAGAGAACCAGTACGGGAAGGCGGAGCAGGTCATCCAGCTGCTGCTGGCCGAAGCAGGGCAACGCAACGTTCCGTCCGGGCTGGTCGTGCCGCAGGGCGAGGGCACCCAGGCCGCGCCGAGCCTGCGATGTCGGGCGAGACCTATGTGGGCGCCGAGCGCGCGCAGGGCTTTGCCTCGCCCGGCGGCATTGTGAGCGGTCGCGCGCATGTCTACCAACGCGCCGCGTCGCTGCAAGCGAACCAATGGGCGCTGACCGGCGACTGGACCGTGGAACCCGAACGCGCCGTGCTGAACCGCGCCAACGGACGCATTGCCTATCGCTTCCAGGCCCGCGACCTGCACCTGGTGCTCGGCCCCTCGGCCGATGGAAAGCCCGTGCGCTTCAGGGTGCTCGTGGACGGCAAGCCGCCGCTGGCGGACCACGGCTCGGACACCGATGCGCAAGGCAACGGAACGATCGATGCGCAGCGGCTCTACCAGCTGGTTCGTCAAACGGTGAACGGGAAAGAGCGGCTGTTCGAGATCGAATTCCTCGATGCCGGCGCGCAGGCCTACGCGTTCACCTTCGGCTGAACGAACGCGTCAGAGCAACCCGAGCGTCAACGCCTTCAACGTGGCCGCGGCGCGTGTGCTGCAGCCGAGCTTGCGAAAGATGTTCTCCAGGTGGGCGCGCACGGTGCTGGGGCTGATGCCCAGTACCCGGGCCGCTTCCTTGTTGCTGTCGCCGAGGCTGATGCGGCCCAGCACTTCGACCTCGCGGCTCGAGAGCAGTGCGGCCGTCTCGCTCGATGGCGCCGGGGTGGCATCGGCCCCCGGATGTCCTGTCAGTACCGCGATGGCGGAAGCATCCAGTCGCCCGAGTTCGCCTTCGCGCCGCAGCGCGATGACTGCATCGGCCTCTGCGAGTGCGGGCTGGCCCGGCCGGCTGGTGCGCAGCAGGACCCAATGCGCCGCGACTGCGAGCACCCGGCCTTCGGCGTCGATGGAAGGTCCTTTGGCACCGCGAAAGAAGCCCGACCCGTCGAGGCGCTCGTCGACGAAGGATGCAATCTCTGCTTCGTTGCGCAGTGCGCCGATGCGGCGCGCCGCGCGGTCCGTCCAGTAGGGCACAAGGCGCAGGCGCTCCTTGTCTGCCTCGCTGCGCACACCGGGCGAGTCCCACACGGCATTCGGAACCGAAGCTCGGCCGATGCCATGGACAAGGGCTGCGCGATGAACCCGCCCCTGTTCGGCTTCGCCCAGTCCCATGCCCGCGGCACAGGCGGCCGCTGCATCGGCCACCCGGCGCGAGAAGCCGGTCATCCAGGGCAGCTTGAGGTCGATCACGTCGGCGATCAGTTCGAGCGGGGCCGTGACATCCCTCAATTCGGCGGAGGGCGGCTGCATGTCGGCCGCCGCGCCTTGCTCCAGCGCATGCAGCCAGTCCACCGCATGCTGCTTCACCGCATCGACCAGAAGGGCCGGATAGCGCGCATCGGCCCGCTCGGCGATGTAGCGCAGGGCGTTGTGCAGCCCGTGCACGCGCGAGAAGATTTCGAGGTCGCCGGCGATCGAGACAAGGAACACCTCTTCGGGGATCTGCGAGGCGCGCAGGCCGTCCGGCTTTCCCTGCCCGTCGAAGGTTTCGAAGATGTGGCGAAGCGGGCGTTCGACCTCGGGCGGCATGCCCAGCGTGCGGGCGATGTCGCCCGACACTTCGCAATGGATTTCCGCCAGCGCGCCCACAGTTGCGGCGAAGTCCGCCGCGGCGCTGGCCGATGCCGTCGACAGCATGGCGCGGCGCCCGCCGACGTCGTCGCCCAGCAGGTCAGAGAACTCGGGCGCATTGGCCGTGCAGCCCGACCACCGCAGCAGCGCGACGCAGGCCACCTGGCCTTGCGCCGTCGCATCGCGGCCGGTCGCGGCGGCGAGCTGCGATGCGATCCACGCGGTCCGTGCCGAATGGTCGATCGGCTGCCCCATGCTGAGATCGCCCACGAATGCCAGCGCCTTGATGGCGTCGAAAACCGGGATATGAGGCGCAGGCTGCACGTGGGAGACGATGAGAAAGACGGAGTGAAGGGCGTGCCGACCGCGGCCGGCACGCGGCACCTTACTTGGATTGACTCACGGCGTCCAGAATCACCGCGGCCACCTTGGCGGGCTGCGACTGCTGCGGCACATGGCTGGTGTTCAGCGTCGTGACATGCGCGCCGATCTTCTTGGCCATGTCGCGCTGCTGCGCCGGCTGGATCATGTGATCGGCGCTGGTGACGACGTACCACGAGGGCCTGGTCTTCCATGCCGCCACCGAGACCTTCTGTTCGAAGGCCTTGCCCTGGATCGGACCTTGCGTCACCGTCATCACCGACGTCGCGGCGGCCGGCAGGTCCTGCGCGAAGTGCTTGGCCATGCCCTCCTGGGTCAACGACAGGAAACCGTTCGGGTCGGCCACGACGTGCGCGAAGCCGGGCGCGGTCGGGTAGTTCTTGCCGAGTTCTCCGGCGCTTTGGCCTGCGTCGGGCGCGAAGGCCGCAACGTACACCAGCGACGAGACCTTGTCGTTCGCGCCGGCTTCGGTGATGACCGTGCCGCCCCACGAGTGGCCGACCAGCACGACCTTGCCGGGTTGCGCATCGATGGCCCGCTTGGCCGCCGCGACATCGTCTTCGAGCGAAGTCAGTGGATTCTGGACGGACACCACATGCACGCCCTTGGCCTGGAGCAGCGGAATCACCTTGGCCCAGTCGGAGCCGTCGGCGAAGGCGCCATGGACCAGCACCACGCTGGGCTTGTCGGCCGTGGCGGCGCCGGCGGAGAAGGAGAGGCCGAGCGCCAGGGCGGCAGCGGCGGCGAGCTTGAGGCGTTGAGCGTTTTTCATGAGGTTCTCTGGGGAGGGAGTGAAAGAGAACCCGTACTGTCGGTCCGGTGCCCGGCTTGCGCCATCGGACGAATGTCCGATCGATGCAGAGCGATTCACTAGGCGCCCAGTTTCGAGCAGAACGCAGGCAGCCAGTGAAAGCTCTGCGCCTTGTAGTTCCTGTCGAAGATCACCTTGTACTGGCATGTCGTCACGCCGTTGCCCGAGCGGAAATTGAAGATGTAGTCCCACTCGCGAACCGCCGTCATTCCTTCCGCGAAATGCGGCCGGCCGATCAGTTCGTACAGCTGGTTCTTGGTCGCGCCGGGGGCGATGGCGCGCAGGTTCTCGCGGCTCGGAAAGCTGTCTTCCTTTTGCGTGGCGTCGTTCTCGATGCTGGGCCAGACGAGCTCGGTGGCCTTGCCTTCGTCGGTGATGCCCCTGCTCACGTAGGACGAGCAGCCTTGCAGAACGATCAGTGCCGCGGCGCCGATCACGGCCACGGGGATGCGGAAGGAGCGCGATTGTTGTTGTTGTTGTTGTTGTTGTTGTTGTTGTTGTTGTTGTTGTTGTTGTTGTTGTTCGTGTGTCATGAAAAGTCCTTGAAGTGTTCGCCGCCTACCACTGGAAACCGGCACCGGCGGAAACACCGACGCTGCCGCGCGAGTTCGCCGAGCCGGTGAGCTTCGTCACCCATTTGCCGTTGTCGGAGATGCTCGAATAGCCGATGGCGATCGCGCTCTGGCCTTCGTACCCCGCGATGCCGCCCGCGACCATGCTCTTGCCCGGCAGGTAGGCCTGCGGCATGCCGGCCATCGCCATCGCGCCGGCGGTGCCCGCATTCGCGTCGCGCTGGTTGGTGCGGATCGCATCGCGCAGCTGGTTGTTCTGCGCGTTGATCTGGCTGTTCTGCGCATTCAGCTGATTGACGTTGACCGCATCGGTGCCGGCCACGCCGGGCGCCACGTTCGAGATCGTGGTGCCGTTGGGCGCCTGTCCGTTGCCCAGCGTGACCTGGTTGTAGTTGACGCTGCCGTCGACGTTCGTGCTGTAGTTGACGGCCCGTGACTGCACCGCCTGCAGTTGCCGCACGTTGACCGCATCGGTGGCTTGCGTGCCGCCTGCCACGTTGGTGATCTGGCGTTCGCCGCCGGCGCTGCCGACCGAGACGGCGCCCTGCGTCGAACTCACCGCGGTGTTCGAGAACAGTTCGGTCTTGCCGTTCATGCCGGCGCGGTCGGCCGCGGCGCCGGCGCCGAGAGCCACGCCGCCGGTGCTGCTCGCCAGGGTGCCGGTGCTGCTCGCGATGGCCGATGTGCCGGACGCCATGCTCTGCAGGCCCACGGCCACGCTGGACACGGCATTCGCCGTCGCACCGTCGCCGACGGCGAGCGCGCTGTCGGCCAGCGCCTGGCTGTTCGCGCCCAGCGCGGCGGCGTTGATGCCGTTCGCATTCGCCCGGTCGCCGGCCGCGAGGCTGCTCTTCTTCTGTGCCTGCGTGTTCGCGCCGAGTGCGGTCGCATTGATGTCGCTGGCGGTGGCGCGGTCGCCGGCGGCCAGGCTGCTGGTGGCTACCGCGGTGGTGTTGGCGCCCAGCGCGGTCGCGTTGGTGCCGAAAGCCTGGGCCACGTTGCCGACGGCTGTGCTGCTGACGCCCGCGGCCGTCGTATTGGCGCCCAGCGCGGTGGCGTAGGTCTCGGTGGCCTTGGCGTCGATGCTGGCGGCCACGCTGCCGTAGCCTGCGCCTTGGTGGTCGTGTCGCCGAGCAGAAGGGCGCCGTTGCCGAGGTTGCCGCTCACCATGCCCTGCAGTGCCGTCATGTCGGGACCGCCATTGACGGTGTCGGTGGGAACACCGCTGATGAGTGCGAAGCCGCCGTTTGCGTCGGAAACCTGGCAGGCCCAGGTGGGGCCTGCGCCGCTCGAGCTGCACACCGAGCCCGAACTGACGAAGTAGTTGCCGGGGCCGATGGTGAGGTCTGCCCATGCGCCCGCCGTGAACAAGCCCGCCGTCAAGACGACAGCGCTCCTGAATGCGCGATTCATTTTTGTTACCCCCTGAACGCACCTCATGGATGCGTTAATTTATGAAGGTTACGAATGTATGAACCGACTCCACGTGAACCAAGGACCTAATTCACAGTGGATGTGAGCGAGTGGAAAGCAAATGTTTTCGAAATGCCAATGAAGGAGATGCGATGAAACCCCAACCGATCGACTACGCGGCCGCGTCCGACGAGGTCAAGGCCGTGTTCGACGACATCAAGACGTCGCGCAACGTGCCGGACGTCAACAATTTCTGGAAGTACCTGGCCAACGACCCCGTCGCGCTGAAGCGCACCTAGAGCAGCCTCAAGGAAGTGATGGCGCCCGGCGCGCTCGACCCGGTGGTCAAGGAAATGATCTACCTCGCGGTCAGCGTCACGAACAGCTGCGGCTACTGCATCGCGAGTCACCACGCCGGCGCGGAGAAGGCCGGCATGACACCAGCCATGTTTGCCGAACTCATGGGCGTGGTCGGCATGGCCAACGAGACCAACCGGCTGGTCAATGGCTATCGTGTGCCGATCGATCCGGCGTTCGACAAGTAGGCGCCTGTCTGCGATCTATGTGGGGCCACGTTGAGGCTTCTTGTTCGGGGCGCGATCACGCCGGCGGTGTGCTCTGCTCCGCGAATGTCCCCCGCTTCGCTCCTCCTTTATTTCGCTGCGGGGGACACCCGGTGCCCTGTGCACGCACCCCGAATGCCCCGCGCAAGGCGGCATCAGCCGATGGTCATCAGGCTCGCATTGCCGCCGGCGGCCGCAGTGTTGATGCTGAGCGCGCGTTCAACCACGAGGCTTTCGAGCGGAATGTCGACGCCGCCGGGTGCGAATGCGCGCACGCCGACGATCGGGCCGGGCCGCGACGCGATGCGCTGAACGACGCTTGCGAGGCTCGCGGCATCGCCGTGGTGAAGAACGGCATCGAAGACGACGGTGTCTGAAGTCCAGTCACTGGCGATGGCCATGGACTGCTGCACATCGACCGGCAGCGATGCGCGCAGGCTTTGCGCACCGGCATCGGCGGGCCAGATCGCCGCGCTTCCAACGCAGAGAACAGCAGCGAGCTGCACCAGCCGATCCGCTTCAGCGTCGGCCAGGCAAAGCACCGCTTCTCGTGGCCGCAGCGTGTAGACGTTGCGCTCGCCCGTGGGGCCGGCCAGCGTGCGGGAGAAGCCGGAGCGCGACAAGTCGCTGAAGCGTTTGCACTGCGTGGCCAGCGCTTGCCGTCCGGTTTCTGCAGCCCATCTGCCCAGTGCGGACAGGCCGGCGTTCGACACTGGTGCATCGCCCAGGTCCGCATCCGCAATGGCGCGAACCAGCACGTCGTCCGGCCGCTTCGACAGCATGCGGACCATGTAGAGCGGCCCGCCCGCCTTCGGCCCTGTGCCCGACAGCCCTTCGCCGCCGAAGGGCTGCACGCCCACGACCGCGCCCACGATGTTGCGGTTCACATAGACATTGCCCGCCTTGGCGTGCTCCACGATCTGCGCGATCGTCTCGTCGATGCGGGTGTGAACACCCAGCGTGAGGCCGTAGCCCGTGCCGTTGATCTGGCCGACCAGCGCGCCCAGGTCGCGGCGGCGATAGCGCACCAGGTGAAGCACGGGCCCGAACACCTCGCGCTGGAGCTCCGCAATGTTGTCGAGCTCGATCAGCGTCGGCATCACGAAGGTGCCCTGGCGCGTGTCGTGCTCGAACTCGCGGCCTTGCCGATAGACCCGGCGGCCGCGGCTGCGCATGGTGGCGATGTGGCGCTCGATGCCGTCGCGCGCTTCGGCGTCGATCACCGGGCCCACGTCGACGGCCAGCCGTGCGGGGTTGCCGATGCAGCTTTCGGCCATCGCGCCCTTGAGCATCTCGATCAGCCTGTCTGCCGCTTCTTCCTGCACGCACAGCACGCGCAGCGCCGAGCAGCGTTGGCCGGCGCTGTCAAAGGCGGAGGCCATCACGTCGGTGACGACCTGCTCCACCAGTGCGGAGGAGTCGACGATCATTGCGTTCTGCCCGCCCGTCTCTGCGATGAGCGGGACCGGCGCGCCGTTGGCGCCGAGCCGTGTCGAGAGCGTCTTCTGCAGGATGCGCGCGACTTCGGTCGAGCCGGTGAACATCACGCCCTGCACCCGCGCATCCGCGACCAGTGCGGCGCCCACCGTCTCGCCGCGGCCGGGCAGGAGCTGCACTGCCGCGCGCGGCACGCCGGCCTGCCACAGCACGCGGATCGCCTCGGCGGCAACGAGCGGTGTCTGCTCGGCGGGCTTGGCCAGCACGGGGTTGCCCGCAGCAAGCGCAGCGGCCACCTGGCCGGTGAAGATCGCGAGCGGGAAATTCCACGGGCTGATGCAGACCATCGGCCCGAGCGCCTGGTGCGTGTCGTTGGAGAAATCGGTTCTCGCCTGTGCCGCGTAGTAGCGAAGGAAGTCCACGGCCTCGCGCACTTCGGAGATCGCATTGGCATAAGTCTTTCCGGCTTCGCGGGACAGCAGGCCGAGCAGGCGCGGCAGTTGCTCCTCGAGCAGATGGGCTGCGCGGTCGAGCAGGGCGGCGCGTTCTGCGGGCAGTGTTGCAGCCCATGTCTGCGCGATGCCCTGGGCTTGCGACACGGCAGATTCGACATCGGCCAGCGTGGCCTCCTGCACCTGCCCGACGACGTCGCGATGGTCCGCGGGGTTGAGCACATCGGCCCAGCTGCGAGACGCTTCGTCACCCGCCCCGGCTTCAGTGAGCAGGGGCTCGGCGTGCCACTTCTCTGCGGCGCTGGCCTGGAGCGTTTGGCCCAGCAGGCGCAGGCTGTCGTCATTCGCCAGGTCGAGTCCTTGCGAGTTGGCGCGCTGCTTTCCGTAGAGCGCCGCAGGCAAGGGGATGGAGGGATGCGGCAGGCCGGCGGCGCCTTCCTGCACCGCCATGCGCTCCACCGTCGCGACGGGGTCTTCCACCAGGGCTTCCAGCGAGATCGTGGCGTCCGCGATGCGATTGACGAACGAGGTGTTC
>CAMATD010000202.1 GCA_945860785.1 Variovorax sp. YR752
AAAATGAATCATGTAAGTCTATTGGGTGATTCCACCCTCGACAACGGCTCCTATACGGAGGGAATGCCGGATGTTTTTTCTTGCGTCCAGAAATTTTTGCCAATCGATTGGGTAGTCACGCTGGGGGCGATAGATGGAGCGACTACTGACGATATTTCTCTGCAACTTGAAAATATTCCCGCAAGCACTACCCATTTGGTTCTAAGTGTTGGTGGAAATAATACCTTGCTGCGTGCCGATCTCTTGGAATTGCCCGTCTCATCAACTTCGGAGGCATTGTTGCTTCTTTCGGAGGCAATACGCGATTTCGAGATGAGTTATCGTCGTGTAATTGAAGAATGCCTAGATCGTCGAGCTTCTTTGATTGTTTGCACAATATACAATGGAAATTTTCCTGATCCAGGCTATCAGCGTCGTGCGACGGTGGCTCTTTCACTCTTTAATGACGTAATCATCAGAGTTGCGGTTGAATTTTTTCTTGCAGTGATTGATCTTCGTTTTATCTGCAATTCTGCGGGTGACTTCTATAATCCGATTGAGCCTTCAGCCATTGGGGGTTCGAAAATAGCCGAGGCTATTTCAATGACGCTAACTCAATCTTCGGAAAATAATTGCACGAGAATTTTTACTGGAAGCAGCCGGTAATGCATTGTATTTGAATTGATTTTTTAGAGATCAGAGGATAAAAATCCCTTCTCGAGAAATACATCATGCCATTCGATGGGCCGCTCAAAGGTCGTTTGTCTGAGGAAGATTTGTCCATGGGCCGCAAAGGTTGTGACTCCAATTGCGGGGGGAGAAATACAAGGTCCAACTCTCCAGTCCTGCGCCCATGGTGTGCACGCTGACGATCACATCAATGGACGGTTCGCCAGTGAAAGCAGGATGCGCCGAATCGCGTCAAGCCGCGCGACTAGTGGATGCCCAGAGGGCTACTGATCCATGAGGGCAGGAGTTGCGATTGCGCACCCAGTCTCGCAAGCCAAAAGAAATCAGGGAGAGAATTTACATTGACCTTGCGCATCATCTTGGCCGCCGTAATGGTAAGAAGTCCTTGGCTTGCCTTTGCCCAAGTCCCTAGTACCCCGCAGCCCTTCGTCGAGCAGCAACGCCAGCAAGAGCGCGAACGCGCCTTGCGCGAGCAGAACGAGCGCACCGTTGACCAACGCTCGCAGGCCGCTCCCTCGGCGCCCACGCAGCGTATTCCTGGGACCGAGTCCCCGTGCTTTCGCATCGACCGCGTGCTGTTGGTCGGTGAGCAGTCCGAAGCCTTCCAATGGGCCGTTGCCGATCTGTCGGGCCCCGAGGGCAATGATTTTCCCGTCGGCCGCTGTCTTGGCACGGCTGGCGTCAACGTGGTTCTTGCACGCGCGCAGCAAGCCGTCATCGCGCGCGGCTTTGTCACCACCCGCGTGCTGGCCGCGTCACAGGACTTGTCGACCGGCACGCTGACGCTCTCGCTGGTGCCCGGGCGTATCGCGGCCATTCGGACTACGCCCGATTCTTCATCTACTCTGCTCGGCAGCCCCGCCTTGCTGGCCACGGCCATTCCCGCGCGCCCAGGCGATCTCCTGAACCTGCGCGACATCGAGCAAGGACTGGAGAACCTCAAGCGCTCGCCTACTGCCGAGGCCGACATCCAGATCGAACCCTCGACCGTGCCCAATGCCAGGCCCGGCGACAGCGACCTCGTCGTCAAGTACGTCCAATCCAAGAAGTGGCGTATTGCACTGAGCCTCGACGACAGCGGCACGGAAGCCACGGGCCGCTACCAGGCCGGCACAACCCTGTCTCTGGACAACCCCTTTGGCCTGAACGACCTGTTCTACGTCAGCGCCAACCACAACATCAACAACCACGTCTTCAGCGACCCGGCCAAGGGCACCGAAGGCCAGACCGTTCACTACTCGCTGCCCTACGGCTACTGGCTCCTGGGCTTCACCGCCTCCAACAGCCAGTACCACCAGAGCGTGGCCGGCCTGAACCAGGACTACGTCTATGCTGGCAAGACCAACAATGCCGAGATCAAGCTCTCGCGTCTGATCTACCGCGACCAGAGCCGCAAGACCACGATGGCCATCAAGGGCTGGCGCCGCGAGTCGCGCAACTTCGTGGACGACACGGAAGTCGAGGTGCAACACCGCGTGGTCGGCGGCTGGGAGTTCAGCCTGAACCACAAGGAGTTCATCGGCGAAGCGACGCTCGAAGGCACGCTGGCCTACAAGCGCGGTACCGGTGGCTTCGGTTCCCGCGTCGCACCAGAAGAAGAATTCGGCGAAGGCACTTCGCGCCTGAAGCTCTACACCGCCGACATCAGCCTCAACGCTCCGTTCAAGCTCGGCGAACAGAAGCTGCGTTACTCCGGCCTGATCCGCGCCCAATGGAACCGCACGCCGCTGACGCCGCAAGACCGCTTCGCCATCGGCGGACGCTACACGGTGCGCGGCTTCGATGGCGAGACCAGCCTCTTGGGCGAACGCGGCATGCTGATCCGCAATGACATCGGATGGGCTGTGGGGCAGAGCGGTGCCGAGCTCTATGTCGGCGCCGACGACGGCCAGGTCGGAGGCCGTTCCACGGTGGACCTGCTCGGCCGACATCTGGCCGGTGCCGTGATCGGCGTGCGCGGCCAGTGGACCAAGTTGAACTACGACTTCTTCGTCGGCGCGCCCATCTCCAAGCCCGAGGGCTATCGCACGGCCAAGGTCACCCTTAGCTTCAACCTCAATCTCAGTTTCTAACCACAAAGGGAGTTCCAAAAAATGAAAAAACAAGCACTTGCAACAGCAGCAGCCTTGCTCGCACTCGGTGCGCTCCATGGATGCGGCGGCGGTGGGGATGGCGGTGGCGGCGCATCTCTGCCTTTCGCTGCAGCACCCGCGCCCACTACCGCAACAGCCCCGAGCCGGCACCCGCCCCGGCGCCAGTTCCACCGCAGGAGTCCACGACCCCTGCGGACCCGACCGCATGCATTACCGCACCGCAACCCGGCTCGACCGCGGACATCGGCAACGCATACGAAGGTGTCTGGTACCAGAACACGAAAGATGGAACCAACGGACTCATGCTCGCAGGCGCAAATGGCGATACGGTTGGCTTCACCGTGCCGACGTCTGCTGCTTCATGGCCGATCGACAGCACGTTCTATGGCGCGTTCAACTTCGACGTGCCCAATTCTTCCTGGCAGATCGGCTCGGGCAAGGTCAGTGTCTATCCCGCCTCCACTTGGGCTTCGCTGTCAGGCAGCGGTACCTTTGTGCCCAAGACAACATTGGACGGGTCCTACACCGCGGGTGCTGCCACGGCCAAGACCTTCGGCCCATGGTCGTACCAGGTCGCCAATTCGTTGGCTGTCGACTCGGCACTGCTGACTGGCGCATGGGGCGGCTATATGTCGCAGATTGTTGGATCGATCACGGTCGCATCGGATCGCAGTTTCACCGGTTCGACGGCCCCTGCCAGCCCGCTGGGCGCGTGCGCGCTGAGTGGCAGCTTTTTGCCAAGAGAGCCGGGGACCAGCAAGAACAATTTGGCGGTCACTCTGAAGGCCACGAATTCGGCAACATCGGGCCAGACGAGTTGCGCGATGCTCCCTGTACAGGAGGGGGTGGGCTTCGTCGAAGTGACCCAAGACACGACCGGTGGCGTGTGCAAGCGCTCCATGAGCATCTACATGTTCCTCAAGGATGCGGACGGAAATTACAGAGCGACGATGAGCTTTCCGAAATGAAGTTTCGGCATCAAGTGAGGCGTGAGGTTCACATGGTGAATAGCTTCGACGGTGAGATCTGCCTGTTGGGCGAGCGCGGCATGCCGATACGCAACGACGTCGGCCGGGCCATACCTGTCACTTCATCCTTTGGCCGCTGGGCCACCATTGGCGCTGTCTTCCTTGTCTCCGGCTGCGCTGCAATCGAGGCGCGAAATCGCAGTGCGACAGAGGTAGACCGACGCGAAGCATCCGTCGCGTCAGACGGCGCAGCCGTCCGGTTGCGTGCGACCGAGTCGGCGCGGGCCGCGTTCTTCGAGGTATCCACGCACGCAACGCCGTGCAAGGATTTCAAGGACGTTGGCATGGCGCTCAGTGGCTGGGCTGAAGACGAGAAGCCGCCCAAGGACATCGTCGAGCTTGTGCCTGCAGGTGCTCCTGTGCAGGTCCGTGCTTTCTGGAGGTCTTTTGGCGGTGGCATGAAGCTCACCTGTGGCCCTGTAGTCCGTCAATTCACGCCGAAGGCCGGCATGAAGTACATGGTCCGCTTCGACGCTCAGAACCAACGATGCGGACTCATCATCACGGAGAACAGTCCGACGCCTGAGCCCGTTCCATCCAAATCTCTTGTCTGCTCAGCCACCCTGGGCGAAATTCTCTGACCAGATCTCAACCTCTCATGCGCAAGTACTCCGTTCTTTTCGCCATTGCCGCATCTCTTGTCGTGCCGGCCGTCTGGGCCCAGTCGAAACCGGCACCGGAGTGCCGCAGCCAGCAGGTCGAAAAATCGCGCGTCGACATGTGCCTTGCGCATGGTGGAGCGTTTCAGCATGACACCTATATGCTGCGCGTCGATGGCACATTGATCTTCGCGCTCACCGACGATTACGCCGAGCAAGTCGAGTTGACGCACACCGTTCCCGAAGGCCTCACCATCGAGTACCCGTTGTCCAAGCAGGGCGAGAAGGTCGTGAAGATCACCGGTGACTGTTTGCCCGAGAGCAAGGATGGCGCGGAAGTCGCCCGGGTATGCAACTTCCACTGGGGCAAGTATCAAGTGGTGAAGGACCAACGCTTCGAGTTCCAGTGATCGAGCAAACGACCGTGATTGCGCCGAGCCTGCTGCTGCGCAGCGAGGTGCCCGCGAGCTAGCTAACGAAGCACCTTGACCATCGCGGCCAGGCGTTCATTGGCGAAGCCTGCATTCAATGCGCGGTCGAACAGACCCATCAGGAAATCCGGAAAGCTCGCATCGAGCTTCGCCGCGCGCGCCTGCTTCACGAAGAGCCGCCCCGAACCCGCACAGGTGGCCATCGAGCTCTCGGGTTCGCCGTATCGGTTGGCGTGGATGGCTTCGCCCTCGGCGCTGATCATTTCGCCGAGCACCGGCGAGATCGCGCCGATCATCTGCGCGAACTCGTTCACCTTCAGTCCTTCGGATTCGCAGATGCGCACGCCGTGGAAGAAGCCGCTCATCGCGCCGAACATGCACGAGAGCGTGGCCAGGTCCCAGGCCGCGGCATTGCCGATGGGCTCGCCCATGTACTGGATGTTCCCGGCGATGGCTTCGAGCACGGGCCGGCAGGCGGCGAGGGCGCGTTCTTCGCCGGAGATGAAGAGCGGCGTGTCGGGCCGGCCGATCTGGCCGGGCGTGGCGAGCAGGGCGCCGTCGAGATACGCCACGCCGCTCAGGGCTGCCCAATCCTCGCGTGCGTCCTGCGGGGTGCCGGTGCTCAGCTGCACCAGCACCTTGCCGCGCAGCGCGTCGGCCACGCCGGGCGTGGCGAGGATCGAGCGCGATGCCGGGTAGTCGGCCACGCAGACCAGCACCACGGGGCTGGCCTGGACTGCAGCGAGCGCATTCGGCGCGAGCACCGTGCCCTGGTTCAGCAGCGGCTCGGCGCGCTCGGCGGTGCGGTTCCACACCGTCAGCGTGTGCTTGGATTGAAGAGCACGCGCAAGCGCGATGCCCATGGGGCCGAGGCCGATGAGGGAAACGTCGGTCATATGCTGTTCCTTGAGATTGTTGATTTCAGGCAGCGGCCGGCGTCAGTTCCTGACCCAAACCGCCATCGACAGTGAGCCGCGCGCCCGTCGTGAAGGTCGCCTCGAAGGCGAAGAAGAGCACCGCACGCGCCACCTCGGCGGCCGTGCCGTGGCGCCGCATCGGTGTGATCTGGTCGCCCAGGCGGATGAACTCGGCGCGCTCGGCGGCCGTCGCGTCGGCCACGCCGAGCGTGGGCGTGTCGATGAAGCCGGGGCTCACCACGTTGACGCGGATGCCGCGCGTCACCAGCTCCGCCGCGAAGCCCGAGGCGAAGGAGCGCAACGCCACCTTGGTGCCGCTGTAGACGCTCATGCCATGCATGCCGCCTTCGTCCGCGATGGACGAGGTGACGACGATCGCACCGCCCGCGCGCATCAGCGGCACCAGCCGCTGCACGGTGAAGAAGGGGCCCTTGGTGTTGACCGCGAAGGCGCGGTCGTAGCCTGCTTCCGTCACCTGCCCGAAGGGCTCCAGCGTCGAGATGCCCGCGTTGATGTGCAGCAGGTCGATGTGACCGAACCGCTCGTGCGCAATGGCTGCAAGGGCGTCGATGTCGGCCAGCGAAGCCGTATCGGATGCGATCACATGGGCGCGCGGCCCGAGCGTGCGGCGTGCCGCTTCGAGGTTCTCGGGATTGCGCCCGGTCACCAGCACCTCGGCGCCGCCTTCGAGCAGCGCCTGCGCCGTGGCCAGGCCCATGCCGATGGTGCCGCCGGTGAGGACGGCCTTCTTGCCTGTGTAGTGGCTGTTCATGATGTGCGTGCCTTGAAATGAGTGAAGTTCTTGGCTGCGGATGATCCGGATTGCGCTGCTTCCAGTCGCGCACGTTCGGCCATGCCGGAGCACAAACGGACGGAGACACGCGGCGCCATCGCGGCCGGTAATGTTTTGATGAGCGATACCGACTTGGCACTCACGGCCGACAGCTTCGTGGCGCCCGCACCCACCGGCCTGCGCGTCGATAGGCGCCAGACCCCGGCCGGCGTGGTCGGCTACGACGCCTCGCCCGACCACCGCATCAAGCTGCACGCGGGCGCGCCGGTGCCCGGCGCCTGCCGGCTCCACAAGTTCCTCTACACGCGCGGCGATCTCGACATCCTGCCGGCCGGCGCCACCGATGTCTGGCACGAGGAAGCGCCCAGCACCTCGATCGTCGTGCGCATGGCGCCATCGCTGCTGCACCGCACCGCCGACGAGATGGGGTTGCCGGCCGAGCGGGCGAGGCTCGGCGAGCGCCACCAGTTCCGCGACGCGCAGATCGAGCACATCACCTTGGCGCTCGACGCCGAACGGCGCGCGGGCTTTCCCAACGGCACGCTGTACACCGACAGCCTGGGCACCGCGCTGGCGGTGCACCTGATTGCCGGGCAGCGGATCGACACTGCACCGGCACAGGGGCTGACGCGGCTGCAGTTGCGGCGCGTCACCGAATACATCGAGGCGAATCTCGATGGCGATCTTTCGCTGTCGACGCTCGCCGCCATCGCGGGGCTGAGCGCCTCGCACCTGAAGACGCAGTTCAAGCGTTCCACCGGCTTGCCGGTGCATGAGTACGTGGTGCACCGGCGTGTGGACCGCGCGCGCGGCCTGCTGCTGTGCAGCGAGATGCCCGCGAGCCTCGTGGCGCTGGAAAGCGGCTTCTCGCACCAGAGCCACATGGCGCGCTGCATGCGCCGCGTGCTCGGCGTGACGCCGGGCGAGGTGCGGCGCGCGGGTTAGCGGAAGCGCTTATCGCGCTTCGTTGTCGAAGCCGCTGAACGCGATGTTGGGCGCACTCGTATTGTGCTTCGACGGCAGGGTGCGACCAAAGCGAACCTGCGTGGCGCTCAGCGTCTTCACCTCGGGCAGCGGTTTCACCTGCGGCGCGGCCTGGGGCGATGCCTGCCAGCGCACTTCGCTCATGTCGGCGTTGTCGGGGGCGACGTACATCGAGCGCAGCACGGCGAAGGGCTGCGCGTTCGCGGTGGGCTTCGACAAGCTGACGTCGAGTGCGGTGCGCGCACGGCTGATTTCGTCCACACGCGCCACGGCGCTGTCGCCGTTCGTGAAGCGCAGATGGATCGCCAGCGGCTTCGGCACGACGCGGATCGATGCAATATTCACCACCGGCCGCCCCGCCTGTTCGACCAGATCGAGCAGGAACGACGAGCCATAGGCGCCATCGCCGAAGCGCGCTTCGGGCAGCGGCTTGAGCCGCCAGTAGCCGTCGGAGGGGTAGAGCACAATGGCTTCGAGCGCCTTGCCGTTTTCCTTCTTGAACACCTGCAGCAGGTGAAAGCCGCGGTCGCTGCGTGCACCGACCTGCACCGGCACGCGTTGCGGCCGCCAGAAGGTCGGCAGCGTCATGCCGACGATGCGCCACTCGGCGTTGTCGAGCAGCACCACGGTGCGCTTCTTGAAGCGATGCGCGGGGTCGGTGGGGTGGGCGCCGCCGTCGAAGTTGCAGCCCGAGAAGTCGGGCGCCGTGACGTCGTTGCCGATCTTGTCGAGGTAGTCGGGCTGCAGCGCCTCGATGCGCATGCGGCGGATGCCATCGCCGCGCAGCACCATCGAGACGTTGTCTTCCTCGGCGCAGGCCGTGGTGGTGGTGCCGTTCTCGACGGTGGCGGCGACGGGCGCTGCGACGGCCGGGTCGGCCATCAGCAGCGCGGCAATGAAGGTGCCCAGGAGCGTGGTGGCGCGCGGCGCGGGGTGCAGGGGCATCGAGTCTCCGGAATGAAAGTCGGCGGGCAGCTTACTCGCGCCGCCCGATCAGGTCGCTGAAAAGCCGATGTTCGCATTCCAGGTCGGAGCATTTCTCGCAAGGCCATGACCACGAGGCGGGCTTCGCGTCGACCCGGCCGCGCGCTCGCGCCCGGCCTTCGCTGCCGGCGATGGAATTGATGGCGTTCCATGCGCTGGCCAGCCTTTCGCCGCCGGTGCCATGCACCAGGGCGTAGGAAAGCCTGGCCTCCGTGAGCGCGGCGCGCACCAGCGTGTCGGTCGGTTGGCGCGCATGGGGGCCGTCGCGCATGCCGTCGGCCACCCAGGGAATGTCGAGTGCGGTGAGCAGCGTGATGGCGTAGCGCCGCTGGGCGGCGAGCGCGTCGGCGTAGAGCGAGCGGTCGTCGAACAGTTGCTCGCTGTAGACGGCGGTCATGACCGCCGTGGTGTCGGCCACCACGACACCCGTTGCCGCGGCGGCATCGATCCGGCGGGTCTGTTCGTCGGCGATGGCCTGCTGCTCGTCGGGGCGCGGCGTGTGGCCTTCGCGCTCGCACCATTCGCGCAGGTCTTCGCCGACCATCGTCGTCGGGATGCCGCGCTCCTGCAGGCGTTGCGTGAGGGCATTCGCCAGCTCGGTCTTGCCCGTGCTCTCGGCGCCCAGCACCGCGATGACGCAGCCGGTCGGCAGCGTCGGTGTCATGCGCGCACCGCCTCGGGCAGGCGTTGCCGCCATGCCAGGTAGCCGGCCACGCTGAGCACGGCGAACACCGCATAGAGCCCGACGGTGAGCCACAGGCCCTTGTGGATGAATAGGCCCACGCTCACCACGTTCACGGCCAGCCACACGAGCCAGTTCTCGATGAACTTGCGCCCGAGCAGGAACTGGCCGACCAGGCTCAGGCCGGTGGAGAAGCCGTCCCACCACGGCACGTCGGTGTCGGTGAAGCGGCGCAGGAAGAGGGCGACGGCCGGCCATGCCAATGCACAGGCCGCCAGCGTGAGCGCGATGCCGCGCGGCGAGAGGCGGCTGACCCGCAAGGCGCTGCCGTCGGCCCGGTGGCCGCGCAGCCATTGCGACCAGCCCCACAGCGCCACGAAGGCAAAGAACACCTGGAGCGAGGCGTCGCCATAGATGCGCGCCCGTGTGAAAACGACCACGTAGAGCAGCGAGCTGACGATGGCCAGCGGCCAGCCCCAGTGGATCTCGCGCATGTTGCAGCCGACCATGGCCAGCGCCAGCACGGCGGCCACGAGTTCGAGCCAGCTGACGGGAGAGCCCCAGAGCGCAAAGACAGGGGCCGAGAGAAGCTCGGACATCAGCGGACGGGGTGGTGAAGGTTCAGTGCGCGATTTGCACAAAGACTTCGTTCGGCTTGACCATGCCGAGTTCCGCCCGCGCACGCTCCTCGACCATTTCGAGACCGTCCTTGAGGTCGTTGACCTCGGACGAGAGCCGCTCGTTGTTCAGCGCCGCCTTGGCGTTGGCGTCCTTCTGGTCGGCCAGCTTGGTCTGCAGTTGCGCCACGTCGCGCACGCTGCCGCGGCCGTTCCAGAGCTGCCACTGAAGGACGGCCAGCAGAAGCAGCAGGATGATGGGTGGAACAAGACGCGCGCGCATGGGCTACGCCACCCGCAAGCCATTGCCGCCGCGCAGCCACTCCATAGGGCGCGGCGAAGTGCGCGGCGTGGCGAGCCGGATGGCTGGCATTTACTTGAGGTTGTAGAACGCAGCGCGGCCCGGGTAGCTGGCGATGTCGCCGAGGTCTTCTTCGATGCGCAGCAGCTGGTTGTACTTGGCGATGCGGTCCGAGCGCGAGAGCGAGCCGGTCTTGATCTGGCCGGCGTTGGTGCCCACCGCGATGTCGGCGATGGTGCTGTCTTCGGTTTCGCCCGAGCGGTGCGAAATGACGGCCGTGTAGCCCGCGCGCTTGGCCATCTCGATGGCGGCGAAGGTCTCGGTCAGCGTGCCGATCTGGTTGATCTTGATCAGGATCGAGTTGGCAATGCCCTTGTCGATGCCCTCTTGCAGGATCTTGGTGTTGGTGACGAACAGGTCGTCGCCCACCAGCTGCACGCGCTTGCCCAGGCGGTCGGTGAGCAGCTTCCAGCCGTCCCAGTCGCCTTCGTGCATGCCGTCCTCGATGCTGATGATCGGGTACTTGTCGACCCAGGTCGCCAGCATGTCGGCCCAGTTGCCGGCCGACAGCGTGAGGTTCTCGCCGGAGAGCACGTAGTTGCCGTCCTTGTAGAACTCGCTGGCTGCGCAGTCGAGGCCGAGGGCGATCTGCTCGCCCGCGATGTAGCCGGCCTTGTCGATGGCTTCGAGGATCAGCTGGATCGCCGCTTCGTGGTTTTCGACGCTGGGGGCGAAGCCGCCTTCGTCGCCGACCGCCGTGCTGATGCCGCGGTCGCCCAGGATCTTCTTCAGGGCATGGAACACTTCGGCGCCATAGCGCACAGCCTCGCGGAAGCTCTTGGCGCCCACGGGGATGATCATGAACTCCTGCAGGTCCAGGCTGTTGTTGGCGTGCGCGCCGCCGTTGATGACGTTCATCATCGGCACCGGCAGCTGCATGCCGCCCATGCCGCCGAAGTAGCGGTACAGCGGCAGGCCCGACTCTTCGGCCGCGGCACGGGCCACGGCCATCGAGACGGCGAGGGTGGCGTTGGCGCCTAGGCGGGCCGTGTTGTCGGTGCCGTCGAGGTCGATCATCGTGCGATCGAGAAAAACCTGTTCGCTGGCGTCGAGGCCGAGTACGGCTTCCGAGATCTCGGTGTTGATGTTCTCCACCGCCTTCAGCACGCCCTTGCCGAGATAGCGGCTCTTGTCGCCGTCGCGCAGCTCGATGGCTTCACGCGAACCGGTCGATGCGCCCGAGGGCACGGCCGCGCGGCCCATGGTGCCCGATTCGAGCAGCACGTCGCACTCGACGGTGGGGTTGCCTCGGCTGTCGAGAATTTCGCGGCCGACGATGTCAACGATTGCACTCATCTTTTTCTCTTATCTCAAATAATTCGGATCACAAACCTTCGACCGCGATCATGCGCATGACGGCGGCGCCTGCACGCGCTTCGCGCGCCTTCAGGTATTCGGGCGTTTCGTAGAAGGCCTTGGCCTTCGCGAAGCTGGGGAACTTCAGGATGACGATGCGCGAGGGCGCCCAGTCGCCTTCCAGCGTTTCGATCTGGCCGCCGCGCACGCACACTTCGGCGCCGTGCGCCTGCATTGCGGCGCTGGACCACTTCTTGTATTCCTCGTACTGCGTCGGGTTCGTGACCTCGACGTGGGCGATGACATATCCGCTGCTCATGCTTGAAAACTGTCCTCTAGAAAAGCG
>CAMATD010000203.1 GCA_945860785.1 Variovorax sp. YR752
CGCTGCTGTTCGGGGCGCGCTCACGCCGACGGTGTGCTCTGCTCCGCGAATGTCCCCCGGCGCGGCCTAGGGCCGCATGCCTCCTCCTTTATTTCGCTGCGCAGAGCACACCGCCGGCGTGATCGCTCAGAGCACTGGTTGATCAGCCGCAAACCAACAGCGTGTCCTGTGCACGCACCCCGAACAAAACCGCGCACCGTCCAACTACAGCGCGGGCTTCGTCAAAGCCGGCGCGACGATCGCGCCTTCGATGCGGTGGCGTTTCAGCGCATCGGCCACGAAGCCACTGGCCTTCATCTCCTCGACGAAGGCGGCGAGCAGCGCCTGCGCTTCGGCACCGCAGACTGGCCGGCGTGCCCATGGCCTGCTGGATCACCATGAAGCGACCGGGCAGCACGCGCACGCCCGGTGCGCGCTGCGCTTCGGCTTCGAGCATCTGGCGGATGCCGGCCGCCACTTCGACATCACCCGCACGCAATGCGGCGAGCGCGGGTCCGGCGCCCTGGAGGCGAACGATCTCGGCGTGCTGGATCTCGCGCGTCAGGAACAGGTCGTACGCGCTGCCGGAGCCGACCGAGATGCGATGGCCCTGGCTGTCGACCTGGGTGTTGTCTGCGAGCGCCGATGACTCGGGCACGAGGTAGCTGCCTTCGATCAGCACGTAGAGTGCGGTGAAGCGCAGCCCTTCGCTGCGCGCGGGGTCGATGGCGAAGAAGCCGATGTCGGCCTTTTCGTTCTTCACCGCATCGACCGAAGCGACCGCCTTCTCGAACACCACGAGTTCGATGCCCACACCGAGCCTGCGGGCGAACTCGCGCGCCAGGTCGATCGATACGCCCACAGGCTCGCCGCTGGCAGCGTCTTTATTGGCGAGGATCGGATTGCCGAGGTTGATCGAGGCGCGCAGCGTGCCGCTGGGCGCGAAGGCGGAAACGAGGGCGGGGGAGGGCTGAAGCTGTGTCATGGCGTCCATTCGTCGGAAGAGGAAGGGGATGGGTGCCAGTTTACGGGGCTGGCAATGCGACAGATCTTCAGTCGATCTTGCGCTGGGGCTCCAGCTCAACGCGCCGTCAGCGGCTCCAGCCCGGTCTTCGCGATCGTGGGCGCTGCCGCCGGCGAATTTAGATAGCGGATCAATTGCCTCGCAGCCTCGGGCTGTTTCGATGCGCTGGCGATGCCGGCCGAGAACACCGTCACGCGCTGCACCTCGGCAAGCAAGGGGCCGATGTAGTCGATGCCCGCGATCGGCAGCAGCTCGCTCACCTGCTGCAGGCCGAGCGCCGCATCGCCGCGCGCGACGATGGTGCCCACGCGCTCGCTCAGGATGCGCCTGCTCTTGGGCTTGACCTGATCCTCGATGCCCAGCTTCTTGAGCAGCTCGGTCTCGTAGTAGGTGCCGCTCGCGCTGGCCGAGTAGGCAATCGACGGCGCCGCGATCAAGGTGCGCTTGAGCGCATCGACGGTGCTGATGTCGGGCCTGGGCGCGCCCTTGCGCACCGCGAAGCCGATGGCCGAGCGCACCAGGTCGACCTGGCTGCCGGGCACCACCTTGCCTTGCGCGACCAGTGCATCGAGTGCGGGGCGGGCGAGGATCACCACGTCGGCCGGCTCGTTGCGCGCGAGACGGCTGGGAATCGAATCGTCCGCATTGCCCATGGAGGCGCCATAGGCCGTCTTGACCGCGCGCCCGCTGCTGCGTTCGAACTCGGGACGCAGGTCGTTGTAGGCGGCGGTGAAGCCGCCCGAGGTCATGACGTGGATGTCGCCGGTGGCCGGCTTGTCGTTGCCGCCGAGGCTGCCGCAGCCGGCAAGAGCGAAAGCCGCGAGCAGCGGAAGTGCGGCGCGGCGGGTCAGAAAGGGAAGGGGCTTCACGATGTCTCCTGTTGGAAGAGGGCGGCGGCGTGGGCGCTGCCTGCCGCCGTCATCGTAGGGGGTGGGGCTGTCAATCAGCCTTCAGGGAATTAATGGTTACTACCGAGAGGGCGGTGCGGACTTGCCGGCTGCCACCTCGGCCGCTTCCCGCAAGCACTTCGCAAACTGTCCGGCGATGGGCGTACTGGCCCGCGGCTTGCGCTGAAGAAGACCGACTTCCCGGTAGAACGTGAGCTCGCCGAGCGAGAGCATGCGAACGCCTGGAGGCAGCGGAAGGTGTGCCTCAACCAGCAGCACAAGGGCAACGCCCAGGCCCTTGGAGGCCAAGTGGATGAGCCCGGGTATCTCGTCCACTTCGATGGCATCTTTCACCGCGAGCCCTTCGCGCCGGAGGAATCGCTCCACCATTCGTCCGCCGAACGATGCGCGGTCATAGCGGAGGAAGGGCTGCGCCTGGATGAGAGCGCGCCAATCCTTGCCGGGCACCTTCTTCGGCACGATGAGCACGTAGGGTTCGTGCACCAGGGATTGCCACGTCAGGTCCGGAAGGATTCCGAAGGGCGGCCGGATGATCACGGCCGCATCGATCTTGCCGGCATCGAGGTCGTCCATCAGCCGCATGGACACGCCGGGCGATACATGGACGCGGAGCAAAGGAAAACCCTTGCGCAGTTTCTCAAGCGCCCGTGCCACCAGCGTCGGCTGGGCGGATGCAAGGTGCCAATGCGCAGCAGGCCGCGATTCGTGGCGTCGTCCGGAAGCTCGCCGAGCTTTGCGTAGAGGGAGCAGATTTCCTCCGCGCGCGCCAGCGTTGTTTCGCCGGCCGCATTCAAGGTGGCGGACCGTCCCGTCCTGTCGAAGAGTTCGAAGCCCAGGGTTTCCTCGAGCCGCTTGATCTGGCTGCTGACCGCGGATTGCGTCAGGCCGATGCGCTCGCCCGCCGCGGCAAAGGTTCCGTGACGGCAGACGGTGATGAAGGTCTGGAGCTCAGTGATCATGGTGGATTCATCGAAATTATTGGTGCTCAGCGTGGAAATATATCGTTTTCGGTTATGAGGTTCACTGCTTAAAGTCCGGCCACCCCGAACTCATCCATGCAATGACTCCCATGAGCACTCCCGAAACAAGAATCCCGTTTCACCTGGCTTTCCCCGTCCGCGACATCGCCGAGGCCCGCGCCTTCTATGGCGAGTTGCTCGAATGCCCGGAGGGCCGCAGCGCGCCCGGGTGGGTCGACTTCAACTTCTACGGGCATCAGATCGTGGCGCACTTGGCACCCGACGAATGCGGCCACAAGACCCACAGCGCCGTGGATGGCCACGACGTGCCCGTGCGTCACTTCGGCGCCGTGTTGCCGATGGACAAGTGGCAAGCGATGGCCGACAGGCTCATCGCACGCCAGACGCAGTTCGTGATCGAGCCCTACATCCGGTTCAAGGGTGAGCCCGGCGAACAGGCGACGATGTTCTTTCTCGACCCCTCGGGCAACGCCATCGAGCTGAAGTCCTTTGCGGATCTGGATTCGCTGTTCGCCGTCTGAGTTCAGAGCACTGGTTGATCGGCCGCAAACCAGCAGCGTGCCCACGTGCACAGAGCACCCGGTGTCCTGTGCACGCGCCCCGAACGTACGCGCATGGCGCATGGCGAGGCAGGTAAAGACGGCCAGCTTTACCTCGGGTTGACGGCTGCGCAACCCGCCGGACAGCCGGGGCTCCTGAAATGCCCGATAGTCCTGCGAGGGCCGAACGACCCAAGGATTCAGGATGATGAAAGCACCCCTTCAAAAGTTCGCACTGGCCGCGGCCCTGATCGCCGTGAGCGGCTACAGCTTCGCGCAGTTCGGCGGTGGTGGCGGCATGGGCGGTGGCGGGCGGCGCGGCACCCGGCCCGACACCTCGGCGAGCAAGCTTCGCGAGAAGCTCTACGACATGCGATTGCAGTTGATGATCACGCCCGAGCAGTCCGCACTGTGGGACCGTTTCTCGGATGCGGTGTGGGACCTGTCGACCCGTGGCGGCCTGGCCAGTGCCGCGCCGAGAGACGACCAGACGGTGGCAGAGCGCGTGCAGCAGCGCGCGACGCAGGCACAGGACAGCGCCCGGCGCATGCAGGCAGTGAGCGATGCGCTGGCGAAGCTCTACGAGGCCCTGACACCCGACCAGCGCCATGTGGCGGACCAGAACCTCGCATCGGTCCTCCCTTGATCGCGCTTCAGGCCAGGTCGAAGCAGCAGCCGGCGTAGTAGGGCCTGTCGCCGCCGTCGACAAACGGTACTTCGATCGGCTTGCCTTCGTTGCGCCAGGCGTCGCGCTTGCGGTAGCCCGAGCGGGTCAGCGTTGCCAGCAGCTCGTCGTGGTGCTCGATGCGGTAGGGGCACACGGCCACGCCGATGCTGTTGAGCGTGTAGAGCGTGCGCTCGGGGTGAACAGCCGTCGTGTTCAGCACGATGCGCCTGGGTTTGGAGGCCAGCGCCGACAGGATCTCGTCGATGCGCACCGGCAGGTACTGCAGGCTTCCCGACGCATACAGCACGTCGCAGCCGCTCGCGTCGCGGTAGTCGGTGGTGAAGGCGAGCTGGTCGGTGGCCTCGCGCTGTGCGGCGATCGCGCGTCCGTTCTCGACCACGCTGGGCACATCGCACACGGTCCAGCGCAGGCTGTCGGGGTAGCTCAGCACACGGCGAAACGCGTAGTACTTGATGCCGATGTGGCCGCCGAGATCGAAAACGCGCGTGAGGCCCGCGTCGATCGAACGGCCCAGCCAGAACAGGCCGGGGTAGTCGTAGAAATAGATCTGCGGGCTGTAGAGGCTGGCTGCCTCGGCATGGTCGTAGCCCACGGCCTTGGAGGGCGGCGCACTGGCCTCGGCCGCCGCGAAGCTCTCGAACGACCCCATGAAGAGATTCTCGTCCTGGTTGTTCAGGAACTTGTGCCGGTAGGCGCTTTCGCGGGAAGAGGAGAACGGCAGCAGGTTCGAGAGCATTTCTTTCTCCGGTAGTCCGGCCATTCTGCAGATCAATGCCTGCGCATTCAATGACCGGAAAACCCGGGGGGTGGGTACCTACTCCTCAGACCAGTTGCCCGCGCGCCAGCGCCGCAGCCGCCGCGCGCGTCTCCACGCCCAGCTTCTCGAAGATGTGCTCCAGGTGCTTGTTCACCGTGCGCGGGTTGGTGCCCAGGATCTCGCCGATGTCGCGGTTGGTCTTGCCCTTGGCGAGCCACGACAGCACCTCGGTCTCGCGCGGCGTGAGGGCCGCCTCGGCCAGCCGCGCCGAGGAAGCGCCTGCTGCCCCTTCGCGCTGCATCGCGAACAGCAGCATCGTTTCGCCAAGCGCCGCCGCGCCGAGGTTGCGCACCGACAGCCGCATGCCCGTGGCCGTGCCGATGACGATCGCGGCAGCCGGCACGAGCGCCGGTTCGAGCGACTGGGGCAGCAGGCCCGGCGCCACCGGGTCTTCCAGCGCATGCAGCCACAGCGCCGCCTGCGGCGAGCGCCAGGCGATGCGCCCGCGCGTGTCGACGAACATCACGCCCATGCCGGCCACGTCGACCGCGTCGCGCGCCATGCGGGTGATGCGTGCATTGTGCGTATGCGTGTGCAGCCGGGCCAGCACCTCCTGTGCGCGGATCGGCTTCACCACGTAGTCGACGCCGCCGCATTCGAAGCCTTCGACCACGTGCGCGGTTTCCGACAGGCCCGTCATGAACAGCACCGGAATGTGCGCCAGCGCCGCGTTGGCCTTGATGCGCCGGCAGGTCTCGAAGCCCGAGAGGCCGGGCATCAGGCCGTCGAGCAATATCGCATCGGGCACCACCAGTTCGAGCCGCTGCAGCGCGGCCTCGCCGTCGGCCGCGACCAGCACGGTGTAGCCGCTGGCCTCCAGCGTGTCGCACAGCATGCCGAGGCTGCTGGGTGCGTCGTCCACCACCAGCACCACGGGGCGTTCGGACTCAGGGCTGGGCGAGTGGAGTGTCTGCATCTTCTGCCAGTGCGTTGCGGAGGTTGTCGAGTTCGAAGCGCTTCACCATGCCGCGCAGCCAGGTGCAGGTGGCCGCGGCCGAAGGCGACGCTGCCACCAGCCGGTCGAGCGCCGTGTGCAGGCCGCGCACATGGCCCATCTGCACCAGCCGCATCAGCTCGGCGCGGTCGTCTTCCGAGAGGGCGAGTTGCGGCGGGCGCTGTGCCTCGTCGGCGACGGGCGGCATCGCATCGCTGGCCGAGAGCCATTCGAGGCCCAGGTGGCGTTCCAGCGTGGCGATGAGTTCCGACTCGATCACCGGCTTGCCGACAAAGGCCTGGCAGCCCGCGGCGTGCAGCCGCTCGCCCTGGTTCTCGAACATGTTGGCCGAGACGATGATGATCGGGATGTCCTTGAAACCCGAGGCACGCACCGAGGTGGCGGTCTGCCAGCCGTCCATGTCGTCCATCGTGAGGTCGAGCAGGATGGACGAGGGCAGCTCTTCGCGCAGGCTGTCGAGGCACTCGGTGCCGCGCGCCGCCTCGCGCACCTCGAAGCCCAGCGGCATGAGCATGCCGGCGAGCATCTGCCGCTGCACGGGCTGGTCGTCGACCACCAGCAGCGTGCGGCGCGCGCCGATGTAGCCCGAGACCGGCTGCCGGGTTTCCGCCTGCGGGCCGGGGTCGGCCACTTCGCGCAGGTACACGCGCACGCTGAAGGTACTGCCCGCAGGCGAGGTATGGCCCAGCACCAGCTCGCCGCCCATCAGCGAGGTCAGCAGGGCGGTGATGGTGAGGCCCAGCCCGGTGCCCCGCGGCACCGCGCTCGAAGGGCTCGAAGATGCGCACATGGTCCTGTGGCGCCACGCCGATGCCGGTGTCGACCACGTCGAAGCGCAGCACCTCGCGCCGCGCATCCACATGCAGCGTGACGGTGCCGCTGTCGGTGAAGCGCACCGCGTTCGTCAGCAGGTTGATGAGAATCTGGCGCAGCCACTTGGCATCGGCATGCACCCAGAGCGGCAACTGCCCGGCGTGCGTGTAGACGAAGGCCAGGCCCTTGTTCTCGGCCTGCGGCCTGACCATGTGCACCAGCTGGTCGAGAAAGGCCGGCAGTGCGAGCGGCGCGGGCTCGAGCTGCAGCCGGCCGGCCTCGATGCGCGCCAGGTCGAGCAGGCCGTCGATGAGGCCGAGCATGTGTTCGCCGCTGCGGTGGATGGTCTGCACCGCCTCGCGCGGCGGAGTGACCGCGTCGCCCTTGAGCAGGATCTGCGAGTAGCCCAGGATGCTGTTGAGCGGCGTGCGCAGCTCGTGGGTCATGCCCGCCACGTAGCGCGTCTTGGCCTGGTTGGCGGCTTCGGCGGCTTCCTTGGCGGTTTGCAGGGCAGCGTCGGTGCGGCGGTGCGCTTCGATTTCGAGCGCGAGCAGGTTGTTGTGGCGGTTCGATTCCTCCTGCGCCATCTGCCGGCTCTCGCTGCCCAGCACCACCCACCAGGCCGCCACCGCGACCACCACCGAGAGCAGCGCGAACACCTTGAGGAAGGCGGTGGCCATGGTCGAGTCGCTGGTGCCCGCGATGGCCTCCTGCGCATAGACCACGCCCACCACGGTGGCCAGCAGCGCGATCAGCGAGGTGGCCACCAGCATGTAGTGCGCCACCCGGAAATTGAGCCGTGCCGAAAGCGCCGGCGGCAGCAGCGCCTGCAGCCAGCCGCTCATCTGCTCGGCGGCGCGCGAGTCGATCTTGCAGCGGTCGTGGCAGCGCGACTCCAGCGTGCAGCACAGCGAGCAGATCGGTGCACTGTAGGCGGGGCAATGCGCCATGTCTTCGGACTCGAAGCTGTTGTCGCAGACCGAGCACTTCACGCTCTGGCCGGGCGCCCAGCGGTCGATGTCGGTGCGCGCGAGGTAGTAGCGGCCGCGCGTTTTCCAGGCCAGCAGCGGCGAGACGCCCATGGCCGTGACCAGCGCGATGAAGGGCGAGAAGGCCCGCGCCCATTGGCCCAGCGCACCCGAGTAGGCCAGCATCGCAAGCGCCGCCGCCACCAGCATCGCCACCAGCCCGACCGGGTTGATGTCGTAGAGGTGCGCACGCTTGAACTCGATGGTCTTCGGGCTCCAGCCCAGCGGCTTGTTGATGACCAGGTCGGCCACCAGCGCGCCGACCCAGGCGATGGCGATGTTGCTGTAGAAGCCCAGCACATGCTCGAGCGCCGCGAACACGCCGAGCGCCATCAGCAATATCGCGATGACCACGTTGAAGACCAGCCACACCACGCGCCCCGGGTGGCTGTGCGTGAGGCGGGCAAAGAAGTTCGACCACGCGAGCGAGCCCGCATAGGCGTTGGTGAGGTTGATCTTCATCTGCGAGATCACCACGAACAGCACCGTGATGCTCAGCACCCAGGCCGGATCGCGCAGCACGTACGAAAAGCCCGTGAGGTACATCTGCGTGGGCTCGATCGCATGCGCGCCCGGAATCTCGTGCTGCAGCGCGAGGAATGCGAGAAAGGCGCCGCCCATCATCTTCAGCATGCCCGGCACGATCCAGCCCGGCCCCGCGATCAGCACCGCGGCCCACCAGCGGCCGCGGTTGGCGGCCGTCTTCTCGGGCAGGAAGCGCAGGTAGTCGACCTGCTCGCCGATCTGCACCACGAGCGAGAAGGCCACCGTGGCGGCCGCGCCGAACATCAGCGGGTCGAAGCCGCTGCTGTTGGAGGTGCGGCCCACGAGGCCGGTGAAGTCGGCATACAGCTCGGGCTTTTTCACCATCACCGCGATGAAGGGGCAGACGAACAGCACGATCCAGATCGGCTGCGTCCACAGCTGCAGCCCTGAAATGAGCGTGATGCCGCGCGCCACCAGCGGAATGATGACGATCGACGACACCAGGTACAGCAGCCACAGCGGCCAGTCCAGGTACATCTGCAGCGCCAGCGCGAGGATGGCCGCCTCGAGCGCGAAGAAGATGAAGGTGAAGCTCGCGTAGATCAGCGAGGTGAGCGTGGAGCCCAGGTAGCCGAAGCCCGCGCCGCGCGTGAGCAGGTCCATGTCCACGCCGTGCCGGGCCGCGTAGTACGAGATGGGCAGGCCTGTGAGAAAGGTGATGAGCCCCACCACCAGGATGGCCCACAGTGCGTTCGAGAAACCGTAGCTCAGCGCGATCGCCCCGCCGATGGCCTCCAGCGTGAGGAACGAGGTGGCGCCGAAGGCCGCATTGGCCACCCGGAACTCCGACCACTTGCGAAAGCTGCGCAGCGCGTAGTCCTCCAGCGTTTCGTTCGCGACCCAGGCGTTGTAGTCGCGGCGGATGCGAAAGATCTTCTGTCCGGAGACGGATTGCATGGCGGGTTCTCGCGGCGGCGGTGGCATGGGGCAGGTACAGCAAGAAGCGCTCCCTGCGTTGTCTTCCACCGATGTCTGGCTCGGGAGTCTGCGGGCAGGGTAGGTTCCCGCCGCTACGTTGAATGACGTATTCGCGCAGCGCCAGGTGATTTCTAAAGTATCAGCCATGGTGCTCGGGGCACCGTCCGATGCACTGCGATGGTGCGCGGCCAACCCATGCCTTCTTCTTTCAACCTGCCTGGAGTTCCTGATGTCGCGTGATTCCGATCCCTCTCTCGATGCCCTCGACGCCGTGGCTTTGCGCCGCCGCCGTCTGTTGCAGGGCGCCGCCGCCTTGCCCGTGATGGGCCTGAGCGGCCTGAGCTTCGGCCAGTCGCAGTTCCCCACCGCCAAGGTCAACACCACCAAGCTCGCGGTGACCGACACCGAAGTCACGGTGGGCCAGCTGCATTCGTCCACCGGCACCATGGCCATTTCGGAAACCGGCTCGATCCAGGCCGAGCAGCTCGCCATCGACCAGATCAACGCGATGGGCGGCATCCTGGGTCGCAAGATCAAGGTCATCAAGGAAGACGGCGCCTCCGACTGGCCCACCTTCGCCGAGAAGTCGAAGAAGCTCTTGGTCAACGACCATTGCGCCGCCGTGTTCGGCTGCTGGACCAGCGCCTCACGCAAGGCCGTGCTGCCGGTGTTCGAAAAAGAGAACGGCCTCTTGTACTACCCGACCTTCTACGAAGGCCTGGAGCAGAGCAAGAACGTGATCTACACGGGCCAGGAAGCCACGCAGCAGATCATCTGGGGCCTGGACTGGGGCGCGAAGGAGAAGAAGGCCAAGACCTTCTTCCTCGTCGGCTCCGACTACATCTGGCCGCGCACCTCGATGAAGATCGCGCGCAAGCACATCGAGAACTTCCAGAAGGGTTCGGTCAAGGGCGAGGAGTACTACCCGCTGGGCCACACCAACTTCAACTCGCTGATCAACAAGATCAAGGTGGCCAAGCCCGACTGCATCTTTGCGGCGGTGGTGGGTGGCTCGAACGTGGCCTTCTACAAGCAGCTGAAGGCCGCGGGCATCACCGGCGACAAGCAGTTCCTGCTGACGCTGGCCGTGACGGAAGACGAAATGACCGGCGTGGGCGGCGAGAACTTCGCGGGCTTCTATTCGTCGATGAAGTACTTCCAGTCGCTGGACAACCCGAACAACAAGAAGTTCGTGGAAGCCTTCAAGGCCAAGTACGGCAAGGACGCGGTGATCGGCGACGTGACGCAGGCGGGGTACCTCGGGCCTTGGCTGTGGAAGGCGGCTGTTGAGAAGGCGGGGAGCTTCGACGTGGACAAGGTCGTGGCGGGTTCGCCGGGCATCGAGCTGAAGACGGCGCCTGAAGGGTACGTGAAGCTGGATGCGAACCACCATCTGTGGAGCAAGGCGCGCATCGGGCAGGGGCAGCTGGATGGGACGTTCAAGATCGTTGCCGAATCGGCCGAGTTGATCAAACCCGATCCGTTCCCCAAGGGTTACCAGTAAGCAGGCCGTCGGCCCTCACCCCAACCCTCTCCCGCTCGCGGGAGAGGGAGCCAATCCAACACTCCGGACTTCCCGCCATGACTCTGTCGGACATGATGAACATCGGCCTCATGCAGGGCTTCGCGGGGCTGAGCCTCTTCGCGGTGCTGCTGCTCATGGGCCTGGGCCTCGCGATCATCTTCGGCCAGATGGGCGTCATCAACATGGCGCATGGCGAGTTCATGACCATCGGCGCCTACTCGATCTACCTGGCCGCGCGCGTCACCGAAAGCATGGCGCCCGCGTTCATGCCGTATTACTTTCCGATCGCCATCGGCCTGGCTTTCGTGTTCGCCTTCATCGTCGGCTGGATCGTGGAGTGGGTGCTGATCCGCCATCTCTACAAGCGCCCGCTCGACACGCTGCTCGCCACATGGGGCGTGAGCCTGGGCCTGCAGCAGATCTTCCGCACCTTCATCGGCCCGAAGGAAGTGAGCCCCACGCTGCCCGAGTGGCTCATGGGCTCGTGGACGCCGCATGAAGGCCTGGACATTCCGATCAACGGCCTCTTCGTGCTCGCGCTCACCACGCTGGTCACCTGCGGCGTGCTGATCGCGCTGCACAAGAGCCGCTGGGGCCTGCGCGTACGTGCCACCGTGGCCAACCGCACCATGGCCAACGCCACCGGCATCGACACCCAGAAGACCGACCGCCTGACCTTCGCCATCGGCTGCGGCATTGCCGGCATGGCCGGCGCGGCCTTCACCACCATCGGCTCGACCGGTCCGACCTCGGGCTCGCTCTACATCGTCGACGCCTTCCTGGTCGTCACCTTCGGCGGCGCCGCGAGCCTGCTGGGCACCGTGGTCTCGGCCTTCGGCATTGCGCAGACGCGGTCGATCTCGGAGTTCTTCATGACCGGCTCGATGGCCAAGGTGCTGACGCTCTCGCTGATCGTGCTGATTTTGATGATGCGGCCGCAAGGTTTGTTCGCCGTCAAGGTCCGCCGCTGATGAACCCGATTCCTTCCTGGAGAACGTTCCGATGATGAATTTCATCAAGGCCTCGATCCTGCGCTACCAGCTCGGCAGCCTGCTGCTGCTGGTGCTGC
>CAMATD010000204.1 GCA_945860785.1 Variovorax sp. YR752
CGTTGCCCTGCATCTGCAGCAGCAGCGGCAGCGCGAGCACGGCGACGATGCCGACGATGTAGAGGGCGAGGTTCTTGCTGTTCTTCATGATTCGCTGCTCCTCAGGCACGGTCCGCCACACGTTCGCCGAGCAGGCCCGATGGCCGCAGCGTGAGCATGACGATCAGCACGATGAACGCGAAGATGTCGCTGTAGTTGCTCCCCAGCACACCGCCCGTGATGGTGCCGATGTAGCCCGAGCCGATGGCTTCGATGAGCCCCAGCAGGATGCCGCCGACCACCGCGCCGGCCAGGTTGCCGATGCCGCCGAACACCGCCGCCGTGAAGGCCTTGAGGCCGGGCAGGAAGCCCATCGCGTGCTGCGCGATGCCGTAGTTCGACGCGTACATCACACCCGCGATGGCCGCGAGCACGGCACCGATGATGAAGGTGGCCGAGATGACCATGTCGGGCCGGATGCCCATGAGCGCGGCGACGCGCGGATTCTCCGCGGTGGCGCGCATGGCACGGCCGAGCTTGGTGTAGTTGACCAGCCACATCAGGATCACGAGCGAGAACGCCGTGACGCTGAGGATCATGACCTGCGTGGGCGAGATCACGGCACCGCCCACGTGGATGGGATCGGTGGGCAGCAGGTTGGGGTAGGCCTTGTTGGTCGGCTTCCAGATGATCATTGCCAGCGTCTGCAGCAGGATCGACATGCCGATGGCGGTGATGAGGGGCGCGAGCTTGGGGCTGTTGCGCAGCGGCCGGTAGGCCACCTTCTCGATCACGAAGTTGAGTGTTGCCGCAACGATGCAGGCAATGATCAATGCGACGATGAGGATCAGCCAGCCCGGTGTGTTGGGCATGCCGTCCTTCATGAGCCCGATGATGGTCCAGCTCGTCAGAGCCCCGACCATCAGCACCTCTCCGTGCGCAAAGTTGATCAGATTGATGATGCCGTACACCATGGTGTAGCCCAGGGCTATCAAGGCATACATGCTGCCGAGAACCAGACCGTTGATGATCTGCTGCAGCAATATTTCCATAACGCGATTTCCTATGTGTTGCACCGTTGCGGGGTGCCATTCACCCACCGTGGCACCGGTTTGGCGCCCTTGGCTTGACAAGCAAAAACCAGCCAACATGTGTCGCTGGCGGATTTGTGGCCGGGATTGTAAGCACGCACCAGCGCTGATTTGGTGCGCGGCGACCGGGGTTTACCCGCTCACGTCATACTGTATGGGAGTGAACTCATGCGCGGCACGCACACAGGTTGCAAGACAGTATCAGTCGTCGCGTTCAGTGTTCAAACGGCGCAATTCGCGCAGCTTTTCGCCGATGCGAATCTCGAGTCCGCGGTCCACCGGCTCGTAGAAAACCTGACCCTCCAGCCCCTCGGGAAGGTAGCGCTCGCCGGCGGCGAAACCGCCCTCCTCGTCGTGCGCATAGCGATAACCCTTACCGTAGTCGAGCTCCTTCATGAGCTTGGTGGGCGCATTGCGCAGGTGCATGGGCACCGGGCGTGTGCTGTCCTTCTTGATGAGGGCGCGCACCGCGTTGTAGGCCTTGTAGACGGCGTTCGACTTGGGTGCGATCGCCAGGTAGACCACGCATTCGGCCAGCGCCAGCTCGCCCTCGGGCGTACCGAGCCGCTCGTAGACCTCGGCGGCATCGAGCGCCAGGCGCAGCGCGCGCGGATCGGCCAGGCCGATGTCCTCGCTCGCCATGCGCACCAGGCGCCGGGCCATGTAGCGCGGATCGGCACCGCCATCGAGCATGCGCACGAACCAGTAGAGCGCGGCATCGGGATCGCTGCCGCGCACCGATTTGTGCAGCGCGCTGATGGTGTCGTAGAACTGCTCGCCGCCCTTGTCGTAGCGCCGCATGCGCTCGCCCAGCACGCGCAGCAGCCATTCGTCGGTGATGCTCTTGAGCTTCTCGGCGCCGGCTGCAACGGCGAGCGTTTCGAGCGTGTTGAGCAGTCGCCGGGCATCGCCGTCCGCATAGGCGACGAGCCGGTCGACGGCCGCTTCGTCGATGGCGGGAACTGCCCCTATCGCCTGGGCTTTGGCGACGATCTGAAGCAGATCGTCCTCTGTGAGTGGCTGCAGCACGTACACCGCCGCCCGCGAGAGCAAGGCCGAATTGACCTCGAACGAAGGGTTCTCGGTGGTCGCGCCGATGAAGGTGAAAAGCCCCGACTCCACATGCGGCAGGAAGGCGTCCTGCTGGCTCTTGTTGAACCGGTGCACCTCGTCGACGAAGACGATGGTGCGCCGCTGCTCCAGGCCGTCGCGCGCGGCCGTGGCGCGCTCGACGGCTTCGCGGATGTCCTTCACGCCGCCCAGGACCGCGCTGATGCTGAGGAACTGCGCATCGAAGGCATCGGCCATCAGACGTGCGATGGTCGTCTTGCCGGTGCCCGGCGGCCCCCAGAGGATGCAGGAATGCGGCTGGCCCGATTCGAAGGCGATGCGCAGCGACATGCCCGGGCCGAGCAGATGCTGCTGGCCGATCACTTCGCCGAGCGTCTTGGGGCGAAGACGCTCGGCGAGGGGTTGGTGGGAGCTGGTGGCCAAACCTGTCGCTATTGCTTGACGACGTCGGCGCCAGCGGGCGCCTTGAAATCGAACACGCTGGCGGCAAGCGCCGGGTTCACTTCGACCTTGCTGAACTTGAGCACCGAGCGCTGCCCGAAGTTGTCGAGAATTTCGAGCGCCGCCAGTGCATCGCCCTGGAAGCCGACCAGCACGCTCTGCAGCTGGCCGTCCTTGTTCTTTGGTGTGGCCTTGACCCACGCCAGTCCGTCGCGTTCCGGCGCGGCCTCCAGCGTGAAATCGGCCTGCAGGGAGCGCAGGTCGGGCGCCGCGGCAATCAGGGCCGCGGGCGTGGAGCCCAGCGCCTGCGCCTGCGCGCGCTGCGTGACCTGGTTCAGGTCGGCGTCGTAGAGCCACAGCGTCTTGCCGTCGGCCACGATGCTTTGGGCAAAGGGCTTGCGGTAGTCGAACTTGAATTTGCCGGGGCGCTGGAATTCGAAGGTGCCGGTCGAGGTCTTGACGCGGCCCGGCTGCCCTTCGCGCGACGGTGCGGTCACGGTCTGGGTGAATTCGGCGCGGCCGGATTTGACCGTCTTCACGAAGGTCTCGAGGCTTTCAAGGCCGCCGGCCCAGGCGTTGGCGGAGCAAAGAAGACCGATCAGTAGCCAATGGCGGATTTTCAATTTGGATTCCTCGGAAAAGCTATTGCACTGGGCATCGACCCTACCCGCCGCGAATTGCGGCATGTGTAGGTCTTCATGAAGATTTGCAATGCCAGGGAGCGCGTCTACAAATTGCCTTTCAGCACGTAACCGGAATTGTGCGTCGCTGCTGCGCCAATTATTCCGTGCGCGCGGGCACCAGGATTTCGCGCTGGCCGCTGCCGCTCATGGCACTGACCAGGCCAGCCTTTTCCATGTCCTCGACGAGGCGCGCGGCGCGGTTGTAACCGATCTTCAGGTGGCGCTGCACCAGCGAGATGCTGGCCTTGCGGTTCTTGAGCACGACCTCGACCGCCTGGTCGTACATCGGGTCTTTCTCGGCATCGCCGCCGCCCAGCAGGTCGGCATCGCCGTCGCCATCGACCGTGCCGCCTTCGAGCACGCCCTCGATGTAGTCGGGCTCGCCCTGGCTCTTGAGGTAGGCCACCACGCGGTGCACTTCCTCGTCGCTCACGAAGGCGCCGTGCACGCGGATCGGCAGGCCCGTGCCGCTGGGCATGTAGAGCATGTCGCCCATGCCGAGCAGCGCTTCGGCGCCCATCTGGTCGAGGATGGTGCGGCTGTCGATCTTGCTCGACACCTGGAAGGCGATGCGGGTCGGGATGTTGGCCTTGATCAGGCCGGTGATCACGTCCACGCTGGGCCGCTGCGTGGCCAGGATCAGGTGGATGCCGGCGGCGCGCGCCTTCTGCGCGAGGCGGGCGATCAGCTCTTCGATCTTCTTGCCGACCACCATCATCAGGTCGGCCAGCTCGTCGATCACGACGACGATGTGCGGCTCGCGCTTGAGCGGTTCCGGATCGTCGGGCGTGAGGCTGAAGGGGTTGTAGATGAACTCCTCGCGCGCCTTGGCTTCGTCGATCTTGGTGTTGTAGCCGGCCAGGTTGCGCACGCCGAGCTTGCTCATGAGCTTGTAGCGGCGCTCCATTTCGGCCACGCACCAGTTGAGGCCGTGGGCGGCCTGGCGCATGTCGGTGACCACGGGCGCCAGCAGGTGCGGGATGCCTTCGTAGACCGACATTTCGAGCATCTTCGGGTCGATCATCAGCAAGCGGACGTCGCGTGCCTCGGCCTTGTAGAGCAGCGACAGGATCATGGCGTTGATGCCGACCGACTTGCCCGAGCCGGTGGTACCGGCCACCAGCACGTGCGGCATCTTCGCGAGGTCGGCCACCACCGGGTTTCCGATGATGTCCTTGCCGAGGCCCATGGTGAGCATCGACTTGCCTTCGTTGTAGATCTGCGAGCCCAGGATTTCGCTGAGCTTGATCGACTGGCGCTTGGCGTTCGGCAGTTCGAGCGCCATGTAGTTCTTGCCCGGGATGGTCTCGACCACGCGGATCGACACCAGCGAGAGCGAGCGCGCGAGATCCTTGGCGAGGCCCAGGATCTGCGAGCCCTTGACGCCGGTGGCGGGCTCGATTTCGTAGCGCGTGATCACCGGGCCCGGCGAGGCGAGCACCACGCGCACTTCGACGCCGAAGTCCTTGAGCTTCTTCTCGATCATGCGCGAGGTCATCTCGAGCGTGTCGGGCGACACCGTTTCCTGGCGCACCAGCGCGGCATCGAGCAGGTCGACCTGCGGCAGCTTGCTGTCGGGCAGTTCCTTGAAGAGCGGCTTCTGGCGCTCCTTGACGACGCGATCGCTCCTGGGCACTTCGGTCATCGCGGGTTCGATCTGCACCGGTGGCGAAGGCGCGCGGCGCTTGGGTCGCGGCTCGATGCGGATCTCTTCGTCGTCGTCGGGGAAATCGGTTGTCATGGCCGGCTCGCTGCCCTTGCCCGCGCCGCGGGTGAACGACGGCTCATCGGCCTCTGCACGTTCGCGCGCGGCCTGCTTGCCCATGGCAATGTCGGCCGCCATTTCGCGCTTCTCGCGGCGCGACTCGAAGAGCGAATAGGCGCGCGCGCCGATACGCTCGGCAATCAGGCTCCACGAGAAACGGAACACCAGGGCCGAACCGATCACGCCGCCGGCGATGGCCACCAGTGCCGAGCCGGTGAAGCCCATCCAGCGGACGCTGGCCGGCCCCACGAGGTAACCCAGCGCGCCGCCGCCCGAACCCGGCAGATGAGATTCGAGCCGGTACAGGCGCGACCATTCGAGCACGGCGCTGGCGCACAACAGCAGGATGAGACCGAACCAGAACGCCAGGCGGCTGCGGTTGAACCGGCCGCGCGGGGGCTGCTCGGCCGGTGCGGTTTCGCCGCCACGCAGCCAGTTGGCCAGCGAAGAGAGCCACGCACGCAGGCCGGCCGCGAGGCACCACCAGACAGAGTAGCCAGCCACGTAGTAGCTACCATCGGCCAGCCAGGCGCCGATGCGGCCGCCCCAGTTCTTGATCTCGCCGCCGGTACCCGATGTCGACCAGGCCGCGTCGGAAGGCGTGAAGCTCAGCATGGCGAGCAGCCAGAACAACAGCGCTGCGAACCCTGCGATCAACGTGATTTCATGGGCGAAGCGCATGGCCCGCAAGCGCACGGGTTGCCCATCGGCGGCAGAAGAAGATTGAAGCGTATTGAGCGAATAGGTCATGAAAAACACGGCACCCGGCCCAGGAAATAGGGGCCGGACGCACGAACACTACAACAAAAGGCGTGGCCGCCAGAAGCGCCCGGCCCGAAGGCTCAAGTGAGCGTCAGGAGCCGTTCCTTGACGATCATCGACCCGTCGTCCTGGGTCTGAACGAAACCGCGCTCTTCCAGGTCCTTCATCACGCGGCTCACCATTTCACGCGAAGCGCCGACCATTTTCGCCAGGTCCTGACGGGAGATCTTGTCGCGCACCTTGAGGTTGCCGGCACCGTCGTCGACGGCAAATTCGAGCAGCGAGCGCGCCACGCGGCCGTAGACATCCATCAGCGCCAGGGATTCGATCTTGCGATCGGCGTGGCGCTGCACCAGGCCGCGCATGATGTTGTAGGCCATCGAGGAGTTCTCGGGCAGGCAGCGCGCGAACGCGTCGCGGCCCAGCATGAGGACGTCGCACTGGATCTCGGTGCGCACCGTGGCCGAATGCGGCTCGTCGTCGATCAGGCTCATTTCGCCGAGGTAATCACCAGGGTGCAGCGTGGCCAGGATGACCTCGCGGCCCCGACTGTCGGCACTGGTCACGCGGGCGCGACCGGTGAGGATGATGTAGAGCGCATCGGACTTCTTGCCCTGCTCCACGACGACTTCGGCACGCTTGAAGCGCTTCTTGATGATCGCATCCGCGATGCTTGCGGACTGCGTGGCCGTCAACGACGCGAACAAAGGAACGCGCCGAAGCAATTCAAGTTGGACAGCATCGACATTTATCAATCCCTGATACAGCGCGCGGAGATGGTCCAAATGGCATGCCAATGGATTACTACAATCGCGCGCATTGAAAACACCGTGCACCCGGTGTTGAACCGGGCGGTGATACTCCGCATATATCGCTACCACCCTGAAAATGTACACGCTGCCGCAGCGTATATCCTAGGTTTTCTACTCATGTCCGCTCCCCAACACGCCAAGGTTTTGATTCTCGGCTCCGGCCCCGCCGGCTATACCGCCGCAGTCTACGCAGCCCGCGCAAACCTTCAGCCTTTGCTTATCACCGGCATCGCCCAGGGCGGTCAGCTGATGACCACCACCGAGGTCGACAACTGGCCGGCCGACGTGCATGGCGTGCAAGGGCCGGAGCTGATGCAGCGCTTTCTCGAGCATGCCGAGCGCTTCAAGACGCAGAGTGTGTTCGACCACATCAACAAGGTCGACCTGGGCAAGCGCCCGTTCACCCTCACCGGGGACAGCGGCACCTACACCTGCGATTCGCTGATCATTGCCACGGGCGCTTCCGCCAAGTACCTGGGCCTCGACTCCGAAGAGAAGTTCATGGGCCGCGGCGTCTCTGCATGCGCCACCTGCGACGGCTTCTTCTACCGCGAGCAGGAGGTCTGCGTGATCGGCGGCGGCAACACGGCCGTCGAGGAAGCGCTGTACCTCTCCAACATCGCGAACAAGGTCACGCTGGTCCATCGTCGCGACAAGTTCCGCGCCGAGCCCATCCTGATCGACAAGGTCAAGGAGAAGGTCGCCGAAGGCAAGATCGTGCTGAAGCTGCACAACGAACTCGACGAAGTGCTGGGCGACGGCACGGGCGTGACCGGCATCCGGATCAAGAACACGCAGACCGGCGAGACCGAGCAGATCGACCTCAAGGGCTGCTTCATCGCCATCGGGCACCATCCCAACACCGACATCTTCCAGGGCCAGCTGGAGATGAAGGACAACTACATCCTGACCCGCTCCGGCCTGCAGGGCTTTGCCACGATGACCAGCATTCCGGGCGTGTTCGCCGCCGGCGACGTGCAGGACAACGTGTACCGCCAGGCCATCACGAGCGCGGGCACCGGGTGCATGGCTGCCCTGGATGCGCAACGCTTCCTCGAGCAGGACGGTACCCTCTAGGCGCCTCATCGTCCGAAAGGGCTATAATTCAAGGCTTTGCTGAAACAGGGCCGGTCTTCTTCAGGAAGAACGGGTCGCGGCAAAGCCGGGGTACCGCCACCCGTTTCTGGCGAGGTCAAGCTGCAAAACATCCTGCAATCACCCTGATTGCGCCGGTGCCAGCTGTTCAAGAAAGAGTGTCCACATGGCACGCGTATGCGACGTAACGGGCAAAGGCCCGATGGTCGGAAACAACGTTTCCCACGCCAACAACAAAACCAAGCGCCGGTTCCTGCCGAACCTGCAATACCGCCGTTTCTGGGTCGAGACCGAAAACCGCTGGGTTCGCCTGCGTGTTTCGAGCGCCGCGCTGCGCCTGATCGACAAGAACGGTATCGACGCCGTGCTCGCAGACCTGCGTGCACGCGGCCAAGCTTAAGGAGCTGAATCATGGCAACGAGCAAAGGCGGACGCGAAAAGATCAAGCTGGAATCCACCGCGGGTACCGGCCACTTCTACACGACCAGCAAGAACAAGAAGACGATGCCTGAAAAGATGTCGATCATGAAGTTCGACCCGAAGGCGCGCAAGCACGTCGAATACAAGGAAATCAAGCTGAAGTAATTCAGCCTTGGTTTTCCAAAACAAAAACCCGCTGCTTACCCAGCTGGTTTTTTGTTGCCTGTTTATTTGCCTTTGCATTCGTCAAATGCAATTGATCAATAAACGGCAGGCATGAAAAAGCCGGCTCGCAGGCCGGCTTTTTTAATGGGCGGGGGCGAATACCCCGGCCAGGAACTCAGGCGCGCGCAGCGCGCAGACGGGTCGAGAACTCGCGCAGGCCTGCAATGCCACTGGCTTCCGCGCGATGGCACCAAGCCGCCAGATCGGCCGCCAGCTGCTCGCGCGATTGCGAGGTGTTCAGCCAGAGCTGACGCAGCTCTTCGCGCATCGTCACCATCTTGTCGAGCACCGGGTGGGCGGCGCGTGCCTGCACGAGGTGCGTGCGGACCGACGCGGGCACCTTGTCGTCGTCACGGTGCAGCCAGCGCTTGGCCGCCTTGAGCACCGACAGGTCGGCGCCCTTGGCCTTGAGCAGGGCCAGCTCTTCGCTGGTCGCACGGCGCATTTCGCGGGCATAGCCGGCCATGACTTCGTAGCGATTGGCGATGACGGCCTCGAGCGTCTTCTCGTTGGCCACGGGCTGGATGTCGCCCATCTGTATCTTCGGCGGCACCTTCTTGACCTTGGCCCAGCCGATTGCCTGCATCGCCTGGATGTAGATCCAGCCGATGTCGAATTCGTACTTCTTGACCGAGAACTTGGCCGACGTCGGGTAGGTGTGGTGGTTGTTGTGCAGCTCTTCGCCGCCGATGATCAGGCCCCAGGGCATGATGTTGCGGCTGGCATCGGGCGCCTCGAAGTTGCGGTAACCCCAGTAGTGGCCGATGCCGTTGATGATGCCGGCGGCGGTGATGGGAATCCAGAGCATCTGCACCGCCCACACGGCCATGCCGAGCGTGCCGAACAGCGCCAGGTTGATGATCAGCATCAGGCCCACGCCCTGCCAGCTGTAGCGCGTGTAGAGGTTGCGCTCGATCCAGTCATCGGGCGTGCCGTGACCGTAGCGCTCCATCGTTTCCTTATTCTTCGACTCGGCGCGATACAACTCGGCGCCGCGCCAGAGCACTTCGTCGATGCCCTTGACCTGCGGGCTGTGCGGGTCTTCCTGGGTTTCGCATTTGGCGTGGTGCTTGCGGTGAATGGCAACCCATTCCTTCGTCACCATGCCGGTGCCGAGCCACAGCCAGAAGCGGAAGAAGTGCGACGGGATCGGGCCCAGATCCATGGCCCGGTGCGTCTGCGTGCGGTGCAGAAAAATCGTGACGCCGGCAATCGTGATGTGCGTGGTGACGAGCGTGTACAACACGACTTGCCACCATGTGATGTCCCACAAGCCGTGTCCGAGCCATTGGATGGCCGCATTGAGAATGGCAGAGTCAGGAAGCAACATTGAGTCAGGTACTCCATGGCCACACGAAGGTGCAGCCTTAAGATAACTGGCGATTTTAAGGGGGCAAGGCCAAAACGAGGCCCTTTCCCCTTCAAGAAAAGCGCTGATTAACCCTAGTTTGGAGTCCCGCCCCTATTTGCGGTTCCACACCGCCGCAAAGAAGCCGTCGGTCGAATGGCGGTGCGGCCAGAGACGCAGATAGCGCTCGCCGTCCGCTCCACCGGCGCAAAGGGCCTCGAAACCCTCCACTTTGAGCCCCTGCAGCAGTTCTGCGGCATCCTGGGGCTCGAAATCGGGGTTGGCGGCGCCAAAAGCCTCGGCAATGGCCTCGTTTTCCTCCGGCAGCACGCTGCAGGTGGCATAAACCAGCCGCCCGCCCGACTTCACCAGCCGCGCCGCGCTTTGCAAGATGGCGGTCTGCTTGACCGTCAACTCTTCCACCAACTTGAGCGACTGGCGCCACTTCAGGTCGGGATTGCGGCGCAGCGTTCCGAGCCCCGAGCAGGGCGCGTCGACCAGCACGCGGTCGATCTTGCCCGCCAGGCGTTTGACCCGGTCGTCGCGCTCATGCGCGATCGCGGCCGGGTGGACGTTCGACAGCTTGCTGCGCGCCAGCCGCAGCTTGAGCGCATCGAGCCGGTGCGCCGAGGTGTCGAAGGCGTAGAGGCGGCCGGTATTGCGCATCGTGGCACCAATGGCCAGGGTCTTGCCGCCCGCGCCGGCGCAGAAATCGACCACCATCTCGCCACGCTTGGCGTCCAGCAGGAGCGCCAGCAACTGGGAGCCTTCGTCCTGCACCTCGACGGCGCCACGGGCGAACGCATCCAGCTTGTTCAGCGCCGGCTTGCCGTCGATGCGCAAGCCCCACGGCGAGAACGGAGTTGCTTCCGATTTGATAGCAGCCTTCGCAAGCTCCGCCTTCACTTCCGCCCGCTTGTCAGTCAGCGCATTGACGCGCAGATCGAGCGGTGCCGGCTGCTGCAGGCTTTCGACCAGCGGCCAGAAGCCGTCGCCGAGCTGGGCCTTGAGCGGCGCCACCAGCCATTCGGGCAGGTTGTGGCGATGGCGTTCGAGCAGATCGTCCGGCTTGACGGCGTCGCAGTTGTCGAGCCAGCGCTTTTCGGTGTCGTTGAGCGCGCTCTTGAGAAAGTCGCGCGGGCCGTAGAAGCCAAGGATCGCCATGCGGCGCTCCTTCGAACCGCTGCCCGAGGGCAAGAGGTGGTCGAACAGCAGTTTCTTGCGCAGGACGGTGTAGACGGTCTCGGCCAGCGTGGCGCGCTCGCGCGGGCCGAACTCTCGGTGGTCGCGGAAAAAGCGCGAAACGACCTGGTCGGCCGGGTGATCGAATTTCAGGACAAGGCCGACCAGATCGGCGGTGGCCTCCAACAGGGCTTTGGGGTGCATACCCCCGATTGTCTCAGCCGGCCGTCATGGCGGACCGAAGGGCTATATGCCGCGCGCCCAGACCGGCCCGAAAGCCTCCTGCTCGATGTCCGCCAGCGTGGGCGAATGGCCGGCCCAGAGCACCAGCGCGGCGCCCGGCAGGCTCAGGGTCTGCTCGAGCTGGCGACACAGCTGCCAGCGATCGTGTTCGTCGAGCCCGGGCAGCTCGACGAACACGATGTAGGCGCGGCGCCAGGAAAATTCACGCAAATTCTTGCGTACCAGCCAGGCCCGTGAAACAGGAAGGCAGCGCACGAGGTCCGCCCGCAACTCCTCCAGCTCCTGGTCATTCAGGTCGTGCCGCGCGATCTGGCTGAAGCAAGGCGTGCCGGTGATCTCTTCCCAGGCGCGCGCCTCGGCCTCTTCCGCGTCCTTGAGCCGGTCGCGCCACAGCTTGAGCGCCTCTTCGTCATGGCCCCCCGCATCAGGATCTTCGAGCGAGGCCACGGCGCTCTTCGCGGCCCACCAGCGGCTGGCCGCACCCGACAGATGCAGTCGCTCGAGCACCGCGAGGCGGGCATCGCGATCGCTCTCGGGCAGCATCTGGACCAGGCTGCGCAGCGCGCCAGGATGTTCCGGTGCGATCCGGAGAGCGCTTTCGTAGCGGATGC
>CAMATD010000205.1 GCA_945860785.1 Variovorax sp. YR752
GTAGAGACAGGTAGAGACAGGTAGAGACAGGTAGAGACAGGTAGAGACAGGTAGAGACAGGTAGAGACAGGTAGAGACAGGTAGAGACAGGTAGAGACAGGTAGAGACAGGTAGAGACCGCCCTGCGGTGGCACGTCGCCGGGCTTCACGATGCCGTTGATCGGCGAGGCCCCGCTCTTCGCATAGGCGCCGAGCGATTTTTCCTCGATGGTCGAGAGGCCGCCGTCGGCATTGCCCGGCGCGAAGCTGCCGTGGCCCATGATGCTGTAGTAGCGCGTGGCCTTGTTGACGCACTCGACGATGGCCTCGCCGAGTTCCGGCGTGACGGCGCGCCGCTTCATGTGGAACTCGCAGCCGATCAACTCGCCCGTCTCCTCGAAGATGCAGCGCGCGTCCTGCGCGATCAAAAGATCGAAGGCGTGCCCCACGGCCGGGTTGGCGGTGATGCCGCTGGTGCCGTCGGAGCCGCCGCAGATGGTGCCGACGATGAGCTCGTTCATCGCCATCGGCACGCGCTCCTGCTGCGCGAGTTCGGCCAGTGCCCACTCCACCCATTCGGTGCCTTCGCGGATCGTGCTGCGGGTGCCGCCCTTCTGCTGGATGGTCAGCGTGTGCACCGGTCGACCCGAGGCCTCGATGGCCTGTTCGAGTTTGCGCTTGTTCATGCTCTCGCAGCCCAGCGAGATCAGCAGCGCAGCGCCCACGTTCGGGTGCGTGGTGATCGCCGTCATCATGCGTTCGGCGTATTCGTTGGGGTAGCAGCCGGGGAAGCCGACGAGGTGCACTTCGACGTCGCCTTGTTGATGCCGGAAGTTCAACGTGATCTCGCGGGCGACGTGGTGCGCGCACTCCACGAGGTAGGCGACGACCACCACGTTGCGGATGCCCTTGCGGCCGTCGGCGCGCAGGTAGCCGTGGAGCGGAAGCGGATTTGTTGGGCTCATTGCGGGTCGAGTCGCTTCAGGCATGGCCGACGAAGGTCTTGCCCTCGTCCAGTGTGTAGGTGGGGGTGTAGTCGCTGTCGAGGTTGTGCGTGTGGATGTGCTCGCCGGCCTCGACGGGCACGCGCAGGCTGCCGATGACGGCGCCGTACTTGAGCACCTTCTCGCCCGCGGCGATGGCACGGCGCGCGAGCTTGTGGCCGAGGCCGATCTCGCGCGGCAGCGTGACACTGCCGCCTTCGAGCTGCACCACGGTGCCTCCAGCGAGATGGCTGCAGGCGATCAGGCAGTTGTCCTCGGGGGACAGCAGCACCAGCCGGGGATCGAGGGAGTTCGAAGCGCTCACCGTTCGACGCCTCAGAACTTGCGGTACTTGAGGTAGGCCTCTTGCGGGTCGGTACCCGCGAGGATGGCGGGGCGCACGAGGTTCTCGCGGCCCATCATGTGTTCGGCCTCGGTGACGATGGCCTCGGCCTGCGCAAGCGGCAGGCAGATCACGCCGTCGGTGTCGGCCAGCAGCAGGTCGCCCGGGTTCACCGTGACCTCGCCGATGCGCACGGGCACGTCCATCGCGTCCGGCAGCCAGTAGCCCACGATGTCGCGCGGCGTGAAGTAGCGGTGCCAGACCTGGAAGCCCTGCGCAATGATGAATTCGGCATCGCGCACGCCGCCGTCGGCGATCACGCCCAGCACGCCCGTGCGGCCGAGAGTTTCGGCGGAGAGCTCGCCCATGTGCGAGACCACCGAGTCGTTGGGCTGGATCACCGCGATGTGGCCCGGCTTGGCGCGCGAGAGAAAGCCGGTCCAGGCCATCAGCGTCTCGTGCGGATCGGCGGTGGTGTCGACGCGGCCGTTCACGGTGAAGGCCGGGCCGCAGATTTTCTGGCCGGCGATCAGCGGGCGCAGCGTGGGCGGCAGCGTGAAGTTGCGCAAGCCCGCAGCGCGCATGACGTCGTGAAGGATGCCGGTGTAGCAGGCCTGCAGCCGTGGCAGCAATGAATCGGTCGTGGTGGCCATGTTGTCTCGTTTTCTTAGGTAAAACTAAATTTCAGTGTTTAGGCTAACAGGATGGACCAATATTGGCGCTGGAGTTTGCGCCGATTTACGGGTAAACTCCAAGAGAAATCAGAACCTTGGCAGCTTTTTGCAGGCCCAAACCCCGATTCATTGGCGTACATTTAATTTCATCAATGAAATATAAATTTCACCCGCACTCCATCGCATCATTCAAAGGACACAGCAACATGAGCCAACGCGTTCAGGGAAAGAACATCCTCGTCACTGCAGCCGGCAAGGGCATCGGCCGCGCCAGCGCGTTGGCGCTGGCGCGCGAGGGCGCCACGGTGTGGGCGACCGACGTGGATGAAGGCGCATTGGCCGAGCTCGCGGCACTGGCCCGCGACGAAGGGCTGGCGGGGCTCAAGACGGCGTCGCTCAACGTGCGCGACAGCGCCGCGCTGCAGGCCTTCGCGCAGAAGACCGGCCGGCTCGACGTGCTCTTCAACTGCGCCGGCTTCGTGCACAGCGGCAGCATCTTGGCCTGCGAGGAAGCCGACTGGGACTTCAGCATGGACCTCAACGTGAAGTCGATGTACCGGACCATCCGCGCCTTCCTGCCCGCGATGCTGGAACACGGCGGCTCGATCATCAACATGGCTTCGGCCGCATCGAGCGTGAAGGGCGTGCCGAACCGCTTTGTCTATGGCGCCTCGAAGGCCGCGGTCATCGGCCTGACCAAGGCTGTCGCGGCCGATTTCATCCAGCAGGGCATCCGCTGCAACGCCATCTGCCCGGGCACCGTCGAGTCGCCTTCGCTGCGCGACCGCATCGCGGCTCAGGCCGAGCAGGCCGGCGCCGACGAGGCCACGGTGCGCGCCGCCTTCGTGGCCCGCCAGCCGCTCGGCCGCGTGGGCCGGCCGGAGGAAATTGCCGCGTTGGTGGTGTACCTGGCGTCGGACGAGTCGGCCTTCACGACCGGCACCACGCACATGATCGACGGCGACTGGTCGAACTGAGCATGCACAGTCCCACCGTCGCCCAGGTGCTCGTCGCGGCAGGCAGCACCGTCGAGGAAGACGCGATCTACCGCAAGGTCGGCTGGCGCGTGCTGCCGCTGCTGGTCGTGTGCTTCATCTTTGCGTACTTCGACCGCGTCAACATCAGCTTCGCTAAGCTGCAGATGCAGGGGGACCTGTCCCTCTCGGATGCCGCCTACGGGCTCGGAGCCAGCATCTTCTTCGTGGGCTACTTCATCTTCGAGGTGCCCAGCAACATCATCATGCATCGCGTGGGTGCCACGCGCTGGATCGCTCGCATCATGATCACCTGGGGGCTGGCCTCGACCGCGATGATGTTCGTGCAGTCGGAGACCTCGTTCTACGTCCTGCGCTTTCTTTTCTGGTGGGCGCGGCGGAGGCGGGCTTTCTGCCGGGCGTCATCCTGTACTTCACCTACTGGTTTCCGGCCCGGCGGCGCGCGCGCATCAACGCGTGGTTCATGACCTCGATCGCGATCTCGGGCGTCATCGGCGGGCCGCTGGCCGGTTGGATCATGACGCACTTCGCGGGCATGAATGGCTGGGCGGGTTGGCAGTGGCTGTTCCTGCTGGAAGGGCTGCCGACGATCGTCCTGGGGCTGGTGGTGCTGCTCTTGCTGGACAACCGCCGAGGATGCGAAGTGGCTCGACAGCTCCGAGAAGCGCCTGCTGCGCGCCAACGTGGACCGCGAGGCTGGCCACGCCGAACACAACTTCCTGGCGGCCCTGCGTCAGCCCGGCACCGCGCTGCTGGCGCTGATCTACATGTTCATGCTGATGGGGCTGTACGGCCTGACGTTCTGGATGCCGCAGCTGATCAAGAACACCGGCATCACGAATCCGCTGAACATCGGCCTGCTCACGGCCATTCCCTATGCGGCCGCGGGCATCGCGATGCTCCTGATCGGCGCCAGCTCGGACCGCTCCGGCGAGCGCCGATGGCACCTCGGCCTGACCGTGGCCGTGGGCGGGCTGGGCTACATCTGCAGCGCCTACTTCGGCGCCTCGACCGGCCTGGCGATGGCCGCGCTGACGGTGACGGCCGTGGGCGTGATCGGCTGCCTGCCGGTGTTCTGGACGCTGCCGCCCAAGTTCCTGACGGGCACGGCCGCGGCAGGCGGCATTGCGCTGATCAACTCCATCGGCAACCTGGGCGGCATCATCAGCCCCTACATGGTGGGCAAGGTGCACGACATGACCGGCAGCACGCAGGTCGGCCTCTATGTGATCGCCGCCGTGACGCTGCTGGCCGCGGCGCTCATCCTGTTTGCCCTGCCGCGGCAGATCGCCGGAAAGGACCGCGTGGGCTGATGCATGCGCCGGCCGGAAGCGACCGGCCGTGCGTGTACGCTTCCGATGCCATGAATCCAAAGATGCCGAGCAGCCTTTCCGAGCCATCGATCGAGCCACCTTCGTCCGAACCCGAGGACGACTCGGAGGCCGGGCCGCGCTATTCGGCGCCGGCCCTCGAGAAGGGGCTGGACATTCTCGAAGTGCTGGCCGACAGCGTCACCGGCTACACGCTGAACGAGCTGGCGCAGAAGGTCGGGCGCAAGGTCAGCGAGATCTTCCGCATGGCCGTGACGCTGCAGCGGCGCGGCTTCGTGCAGGTCGACGAGAACGACCGCTACACGCTCACGCTGCGGATGTTCGAGCTGGCCCATCGCCAGCAGCCGCTCAAGAGCCTGGTGAGCGCGGCCTTGCCGCTCTTGCGCGAGCTGGCCAATCGCTCGCGCCAGTCCTGCCATCTGGCCATGTACCAGGGCGGTCGGGTGGTGGTGATCGCGCAGGTCGAGAGCCCCGAGCGCTGGTCCTTCGGCCTCAAGGTGGGGGTGATGATGGGGCTGACCGATACCTCCTCTGGCCACGTGCTGCTGGCCTTTCGCGACGAGATCGACCGCGCCCGCATGCTGGGCACGCACATCAAGGTCGAGGGCGAGCAGGACATCGATCCGGGCGAGCTCTTCGCGATCCTGCAGGAAGTGCGCGAGCGCGGCCATGCGGCGATGCCGAGCCGGCAGATCCGCGGCATCACGAACATCGCGTTTCCGGTGATGGGCGTGGCCGACCACGTGATCGCGGCCATCAACGTGCCGCACCTGGAGCGCATCGACCAGAAGGCCGGCCCCGACGTGACGCAGGTGCGGGACATCGTCGGCAACATCGCGGCGCGCCTGTCGGCGCTGATGGGCGCCAGCGGCTACAACGACAACGAGTAGCGGCCGGCGCGGGAGCAGGCTTCAGCCCGCGTCGGGGATGTCGTCGATCGACGGGTTTTCGCCCTTGTGCGCGGCGACGTCGCGCACGTTCTTCTGCACGGCCACCGCGCCGAACAGGGCCAGCAGGAACGCCATGCCGTAGAAGCCCTTTTCGCTGGCGGCCAGCGTGGCATTGAACAGGCCGACCGCGCGCAGGCCGACCGACAGCAGCAGCGAGACCCAGCACAGGCCGTAGTAGATGCTGGTGACGGACATGCCTTCGATCCGGTCGCGCACGGTCTTCTGCAGCGACACGGCGGAAAACAGGTCGTACATGAGGATGGTGAAGTAGTAGCGCTTCTCGTTGAGCTGCATCGAGGCATTCCACAGCCCGATCAGGTAGACGATGGCGCCGAGAACAGCGCGGCCCAGGAAGCGGCGACAAACGCCCCGGTCGGTTTCTGAAACTTGACTGCCATTGCGATCCTCCTCGTTGTGATCAGGCGCGATTATGATGGTGGATGTCGATGGCATCGATCGGCGGCGACCGGCCTCGCGCGGGGCGGCTTTCAAAAATATCGGAGGAGCTTGTCATGTCTTCAGAACCCCTCGGCTAGCCGTCCCTCGTGCGCACCGGCGCCAAGGCCGGCTTTGCTTTTGTCGGCTCGGTGATCAAGGGCGACCTGCTCGGCCTGATCCTGGGCGGCGGCGTTTTCTTCTTTCTTCTATGTGAGCCAGCTCCAGGGTCCGGGCAGTCCGGCGGCGCGGGCCGGCGGATTCGGGGCCATCGTGGCGCTGATCACTTCGCCGCCTCTGCTGGTGGCCGTTCTGCTGGCGCTGTTCGTCGTCGTCTACCTGATGCTGGGTGTGGCGCAAGGCGCGCGCCCGCGCGATGCAGCATCTGGTCGCTGCGCGCGGGGAGGCCGTGTCGCAGCGGCTGGCCGGCGCGATCGCGGGCCGCATCGAAGCCATGCCGCGCGCCCACGGCACGCTGCAGCGCGCGGCCGACTGGCTGTCGTCGACGCCTTGAGCAAGCAGCTGGCGCCGGTGCTGGGCGAGGGCAGGGCGGTACGGTCGGTGGTCGCCTTTGTGCTGAACCGGCTGCCGATGAGCGAGATGCTCGCCGAGTGGCAGCAAGGCCGTGCGGAGCACGGGGAGCCGGTGGCGGGGGAGGGCGCTGCGCAAGACCCTGCGCTGCGCGCCCTGCTGACGCGCCGCATCAACGAGACGCTGCAGGAAATGTCGACGCCCTCGCGCAAGCCGCTGTACATCGCGCTGGGCGCGCATGCGGCGCTGCTGGGCGTCGGGCTGTGGCTCGTGAACTGAAGACGACGGATGGCGTGGCGCTCAGAGCGCCAGCATCAGCTTCAGGTTCTGCACCGCGGCGCCGCTGGCGCCCTTGCCGAGGTTGTCCAGGCGCGCGATCACCACGGCATGGCGGTGATCTTCGTTCGGGAACACGCGGATCTCGAGCTGGTTGGTGTCGTTGAGCGCCAGCGCATCGAGCTTGCCGTCGTCGGTGGGCGGAAGCACCTTCACGAACTGCTCGGGCGTGTTGCTGCGCGCATAGTGCGCGGCCAGCGCGTCCTGCAGGTCGCCGGACTTCGGCTTACCGGGCAGCAGGTCGAGGTGCAGCGGCAGTTGGACCAGCATGCCCTGCTTGAAATTGCCCACCGAAGGAATGAAGACCGGGCGGCGGGTCAGGCCGGTGTACTTCATGATTTCGGGGATGTGCTTGTGCTTGAGGCCCAGCGCATAGGTCTCGAAAAGCGGCGCGTTGCCCTTTTCGTAGTCCTCGATCATGGTCCGGCCGCCGCCTGAATAGCCGCTCACCGAAGGCAGCGACACCGGAAAATCGACTGGCAGCAGGCCCGCATCGACCAGCGGGCGCACCATGGCGATGGCGCCGGTGGCGTAGCAGCCGGGGTTGCCGACGCGGTCGGCCTTGGCCACGGCCTGCCAGTGGCCTTCCACCAGCTCGGGAAAGCCGAACACCCAGCCGGGCGCCACGCGGTGCGCGGTAGAGGCATCGATGATCTTGGGCTTCTTGCTTGGCAGCTGGTCGATCAGGGCGACCGATTCGCGGGCCGCGTCGTCGTGCAGGCACAGCACCACGAGGTCGACGCCGGCCATCAGGTCGCGCTTGGCGTTCACGTCTTTTCGCAGCTCGGGCGCGATGCTCACGAGTGCGATCTGCGGCATCGTCTGGAGCCGCTCGCGAATCTGCAGGCCGGTGGTGCCGGCTTCGCCGTCGATGAAAACCTTTGCCATAGAGGGCCGCCTAGAAAAAAGTACGTATTGACCGCATGGCCGCAAAATGCGTTGGTGCGGCGCACCATGATACAGTCCACGGTTGTTCGCCGCCCCCAGCCGTCAGGCTGCCGTCGCCCGCGGACAACAGAGCCAATACCGCCCTCCCAGATCTCCCGTTTTCAACCTCCTCCTTCCGAGAGACATCCCTCATGAAGATTCACGAGTACCAAGGCAAGGAAATCCTTGCCAAGTTCGGCGTGCCGGTGCCGCGCGGCATCCCGGCCTATACGGTCCAGGAGGCGGTCGAGGCCGCCCAGAAACTTGGAGGCCCGGTCTGGGTCGTCAAGGCCCAGATTCACACGGGTGGCCGCGGCAAGGGCGGCGGCGTCAAGGTCGCCAAGTCGATCGAAGACGTCAAGAAGCTCGCCGGTGAAATCCTCGGCATGCAGCTCAAGACCCACCAGACCGGCCCCGAAGGCCAGAAGGTGCGCCGCCTCTACATCGAAGATGGCGCCGACATCCAGAAGGAATACTACGTTTCGGCCGTGACCGACCGCGCCACGCAGAAGGTCGCGATCATCGCTTCCAGCGAAGGCGGCATGGACATTGAGGAAGTGGCCCATTCCACGCCCGAGAAGATCGTCACCGAGTTCGTCGACCCGCTCACCGGCCTCGGCGACGCGCAGGCCAAGAAGATCTCCGACGCCATCGGCATCCCGGCCGACTCCACCGCCCAGGCCGTGGACGTGCTCAAGAAGCTCTACACCTGCTACATGGAGACGGACGCCTCGCTGGTCGAGATCAACCCGCTCAACCGTGACAGCAAGGGCAACATCATGGCGCTCGACGCCAAGTTCAACTTCGACAGCAACGCGCTGTTCCGCCACCCCGACATCGTGGCCCTGCGCGACCTCGACGAAGAAGACGCGGCCGAAGTCGAAGCCTCGAAGTTCGACCTCGCCTACATCTCGCTGGACGGTAACATCGGCTGCCTGGTGAACGGTGCCGGCCTGGCCATGGCCACCATGGACACCATCAAGCTGTTCGGCGGCGAGCCGGCCAACTTCCTGGACGTGGGCGGCGGTGCCACCCCCGAGAAGGTCACGGAAGCCTTCAAGATCATGCTGAAGAACAAGAATGTCGAGGCCATCCTCGTCAACATCTTCGGCGGCATCATGAAGTGCGACACCATCGCCACCGGCGTGATCGCAGCCTGCAAGGCCGTGAACCTGCAAGTGCCGCTGGTCGTGCGCATGAAGGGCACCAACGAAGTCGAAGGCAAGAAGCTGCTGGCCGATTCGGGCCTGCCGATCATCAGCGCCGACACCATGGCGGACGCGGCCCAGAAGGTCGTGGCAGCAGTCAAGAAAGCCTAAGGAAACGTCATGTCGATCTACATCAACAAAGACACCAAAGTCATCACGCAAGGCATCACGGGCAAGACCGGCCAGTTCCACACCGAGAAGTGCCAGGAATACGCGAACGGCAAGAACGCCTTCGTGGCAGGCGTGAACCCGAAGAAGGCCGGCGAGTCGATCTTCAACATCCCGATCTTCGGTTCGGTGAAGGAAGCCGCTGCGCAAACCGGCGCCACCGTGTCGGTGATCTACGTGCCGCCGGCAGGCGCCGCGGCCGCCATCTGGGAAGCTGTCGAAGCCGACCTGGACCTGGCGATCTGCATCACCGAAGGCATCCCGGTTCGCGACATGCTCGAAGTGCGCAACAAGATGAAGGCCAAGGAAGCGGCTGGCGGCAAGAAGACCTTGCTGCTGGGCCCGAACTGCCCCGGCCTCATCACGCCCGACGAAATCAAGATCGGCATCATGCCCGGTCACATCCACCGCAAGGGTCGCATCGGCGTGGTTTCGCGCTCGGGCACGCTGACCTATGAAGCGGTTGCGCAGCTCACCGAAATCGGCCTCGGCCAGTCGAGCGCTGTCGGCATCGGCGGCGACCCGATCAACGGTCTGAAGCACATCGACGTGATGAAGGCCTTCAACGACGATCCGGACACCGACGCCGTCATCATGATCGGCGAAATCGGCGGCCCCGACGAAGCCGATGCAGCCCGCTGGTGCAAGGAACACATGAAGAAGCCGGTCGTCGGCTTCATCGCCGGTGTCACCGCCCCTCCCGGCAAGCGCATGGGCCACGCCGGCGCGCTGATCTCGGGCGGTGCCGACACGGCCGATGCCAAGCTCGCCATCATGGAAGAGTGCGGCTTCACCGTGACGCGCAACTTCTCGGAACTGGCCAAGCTGCTCAAGGCGCAGCTCTAAACCGCCAGACGGCAGCGGCTCGCCGCAAGACCACGCAGAAACAAAAAAGCGCCCGCACTGGATTGCGGGCGCTTTTTTCAAATAAAACACAGTGGGATCAGAGACATGGAACTCCTTCAAAGCACAGACTTCTGGATCGGTCTTCTCAAGATCGTCTGGATCAACATCATCCTGTCGGGCGACAACGCCGTGGTGATCGCCATGGCGGCGCGCTCGCTGCCGCCCGCGCAACAGAGAAAGGCCGTGCTGTTCGGCTCGGGCGCGGCCGTGGTGCTGCGGATCGCGCTCACGGTGGTGGCGGCCAAGCTGCTCGCGCTGCCTATCTGCAGATCATCGGCGGCCTGCTGCTGCTCTGGATCGGCCTGCAGCTGCTGAGCGAGGAAGACGAGGGCGAGGGCGAGTCCAAGGAATACGGCAGCATGATGGCCGCCGTTTGCACCATCCTGCTGGCCGACCTGGTGATGAGCCTGGACAACGTGATCGCCGTCGCGGCCGCCGCGCAGGGCAGCATGGTCCTGCTGGTGCTGGGCCTGGCGATCAGCATTCCGTTGGTGATCTTCGGCAGCACGCTCATGATCAAGCTCATGGAACGCTTCCCGATCATCATCATGCTGGGTGCCGCGCTGATCGGCTGGGTCGGCGGCGAAACCATCGTGAGCGATGTCGCACTGCGCGACGTGCTGGTGGCCAACCCCTGGTTGCACTACGCGGCGGCTGCCGCCGGTGCGTTGTTCGTCGTGGCCGCCGGCCGCCTGCTGCAACGGCGCGCCCACGCCGCTGCACACTGCAGCGTTCGCTCGGCCGACGCTTGCAGACCATGGCGAGTGTCGGCCGTTTCCCTTTTCTCGACCCGGCCTGCGCTGTCCTGGGAGTTCGCCGCGCTGACCGATGTCGGGCGAGTGCGCGCTCACAACGAAGACGCCGTTCATGTGGACCCCGTGCTCGGGCTGGCCCTGCTGGCCGACGGCATGGGCGGCTACAAGGGCGGCGAAGTCGCAAGTGCGATGGCGATCTCGCTGATGCACGCCAGTTTCGATCGCTGGTTCGCCCAGGCCGAGCTCCAGGCGCCGGCGCGCGTGGTGCGGCGGGCGCTCCAGGCCGCCACGGACGAAGCCAACACCTCGTCCTCCACGCCGGCGCGACCAACATGGAGCTGCAGGGCATGGGGACGACGCTGGTGCTGGCCGCGTTCCGCCCGCAGCGCGTGGTGGTCGGGCACATCGGCGATTCGCGCTGCTATCGGCTGCGCAACAACAAGCTGGAACTGCTCACGCGCGACCATTCGCTGCGCCAGCAACAACTCGACGCCGGCGCCATTACCGCCGAAGAAGCCCTGAATTCGCCCACCCGCAACCTCGTGACGCGGGCGGTGGGCGTGGAGGCCCAAGTCTTGCTGGAAATGCATGAACACAGCGCAAGACCCGGCGATCTCTATATGCTTTGCTCCGATGGACTGAGCGAGATGGTCTCCGATGCGCAGCTTTTTACGCTTTTAGGACACGATGTCGCCCTTCAGAAAAAAGCACAACTTTTGGTTGCAATTGCAAACGACAATGGCGGGCGGGGCAACATTTCGGTTGTTCTGGCCAGCGCCAGCGTTGACGAAACGCTCCGCACAGCCAAGTAGCAGGCCCCGACGGCAATCCGCCGCGCCGCCTGCAGTCGATCAAGTTTTGCAATTGGGGAGTCGGCAATGCCGAAGATGATCATTTCGGTCGATGGCGTTGTCATCGGGCAAGTGGCGCTCGCCAAGGACCGTACGACGCTGGGACGGCGCGCCTACAACGACATCGTGATCGACAATCTGGCGGTCAGCGGCGAGCATGCCGTGCTGCACATGAGCGG
>CAMATD010000206.1 GCA_945860785.1 Variovorax sp. YR752
GCCCGACTGGGAGGGCAAGGCGACACCGGTCTATGCCCTGACCGAAACCCGCTTGCTGCCGGCGAAGACGCAGCGCTTCATCGAGTTCCTGCAGGAGCATCTGAGCAAGCGCTGATCAATTCATCGAATGGCCGGTGCGCCCGTCACTCGCCGCTCGGCCAGACGGCAGCTGTTCGCGATCAGCGCCGAGCCGGCAAAGCAAAGGACTGCAAGCAAGACCAGCGCAGAACTGGCCCCGTGGGTAAAGGTCGCCACGTCCGGATTCGAAAGTCCCGGGCTGCCATTTCCCAGGATCATGCGTTGCGAGCCGGAAGAAAGCTGCGCCATCGCCACGCTCAGCGTGAGCGCAGTGCCCATCATGATGCCGGTGTTCTGCAGCGTCGATCGGACGCCGTTGGCGATGCCTCGGCGTTGGGGGACCACGTTCTGGAGGATCGACGCGTTGTTTGGCGTCACGAAACTCCCGATGCCCAGGCCGAGTACCCAGAGGCACAGGGACAGTTGCACGGCGCCGATCGTTGGCTGCAGCAGAGCGGCCAGCATCGCCAATGCGCATCCTGCGAGCAGCATGCCGCCCACGCAGATGGATTCGGCCCTGAAGCGCCGAAGCAGGATGCCCGCCACCGGCGCGGCCATCAGCATGCCGAACGCGACCGGTGCGATGCGCAGGCCCGCCTCCGATGGTTGCAGGCCCGCGTAAGCCTGGAGATACAGGGCCACCAACAGCAGGGGAGCCGCTTGGGTCATCGACAGGAGCAGGATGCCCGCGTAGGCGGTCCGGCGTCCCGGGTCGCTGAACAGCGAGGGGTCGACCAGCGGACTGGCCACGCGCATTTGAACGCCGGAGAAAAGAACGAGGGCGCAAAGCCCCGCGAGCATGAATGCCCACACCGGCGTACTCGTCCATCCTCGGCCCCCTGCCATCGAGAGTGCATAGGTCACGCATCCGATCCCGACGAGGGACAGCGCCGCGCCGGCCAGGTCGAAACGCTCGGCCTGGCCGGCCACGCTTTTGGGCAGGACCTTCCAGGACCACGCCAGCACGCAAAGCCCGATGGGCACGTTGAGCATGAAAAGAACGCGCCATCCCCACCACGACACGACGAAGCCGCCTGCCAGCGGACCCACGACTTGGGCCAGGGCCGCCACCATGGCGAGCGCCAACCCCATCTTGCGGCGGCCGAACGCATCGCCCACCAACGCGCTGGCGTTGGCCATGACGCCGGCCGCGCCGATGGCCTGGCCTGTGCGGCTCGCCAGCATCAGCTCGGCGGTCGGTGCGAAGGCGCATGCCGCACAGGCGACCACGAAAAGCCACAGCCCCGCGAGGAAGAGCCGGCGCCGTCCCCAGAGATCGGCCAGGCGTCCGAAGCTGAGAATGCAGACGGTGCTGACCAGCATGTAGGACAGCAGAAGCCAGCTCGCCTGCGTTGGCGAGGCGTGCAGGCTCCGCGCCACGGCGGGCAGCGCGACATTGAGCGCGCTGAGATTGAGAAAACACAGCAGCGCGCCCGAGCTGGCGGCGACGAGCACCGCCCAGCCCACCCGGTCCGCGTCGTCGTCGGTCATCATCGATTCAGTCTTCGCTCTTGAACCCCGATGCCTCGACGATGGGGCGCCAGTACGCCCGGTCCTCGGCCATGATCCGCTTCACTTCCGCGCCGGGGAGCCCTGTCGGCTCGAGACCCATGCGATCGACTTGTGCGCGCACTTGCGGGCTGCGCATCGCGGCGAGAAAGGCCGTCTCCAGCTTCGCGGCCACATCCTTCGGCGTTGCCGCCGGCACGAATGCCGCATAGGAGGCATTGGCGCGGTCGAAAGCGTCGTAGCCCGATTCCCTGATCGTCGGAACGTCGGGCAGCCAGCTCAGCCGCTTTGTCCCTGCAACGCCCAAGATCCGCAGCTTGCCCGAGCGGTGGAGCTCGAGCTGGCTGGCCAGTGCGTCGGCGCCGAGCGGCACGTGGGCGCCGATGATGTCGGTCGCGAGCGGCGCACCACCCCTGTAGGTGACTGGCGTGAGCGGCACGCCGATGGCCTTGGACAACTGCAGCACGCTGAAGTGCAGTCCGCCGCCGAGGTTGGTCATTCCCACGCTGCCGCCGGCGGGATTCTTCCGGACCCACGCAACGTATTCGGGAATCGTCTTGAACGGCTGGTCTGCGCCCGCGGAAACGACGCTGGGCACGTTCGCCAGGTGCGCGACGGGTACGCAATCCTTGTCGACGTCATAGTTCAGCCGCGCATAGGTCATCGGAAAGAGGACGAACGGCGGCGTCGCGCCGATCAGGATGGTGCGGCCATCGGGCCGTGCGGTCTTGACGGCCTCGATGGCAATCCGGGTCGAGGCGCCGGGCCGGTTCTCCACCAGCACGGGCTCCTTGAGCGTGGTGCGCAAATCCTCGGCCAGCGAGCGCGCCAGGTTGTCGAGGGCGCCACCCGGCGGAAAGCCGATGATCAGCCGGATGGGCACGTTGCCGTCGGCATGCGCGGCGGCGCCGATCCAGGCGATCGACGCACCGAGAAAAAGTGTCTTGAGGAACGAGGCCATGGTGGATGTACCTGCAAAGTTGAGATCGGAACGGGGAGGGTGGAATCAGAAGGCCAGGATGGGCAGCGCGTTCGCCGGCCGGTGCGTGGCTTCGAAAGACGCCGCGGCTTGCAGCAACTGCATGTCCTCGCGAAATCGACCGACGAGTTGCATGCCGATGGGCAGGCCATCGCGGCCTGCGCCGCACGGCAAGCTGATGGCGGGGTGGCCCGTGAGGTTGAAGGGCATCGTCCACGGAAACCAGTTCGGCCGCACTTCGGCAAAGGTTTCGCCATCGATCTCGATGCTGCCGAACAGGTCCTGGTCGATCGGCAAGGCTGTGCGCGAGAGAGTCGGCGTGAAGATGAAGTCGTGGGTCTCCATCTGGGCCTGGACCTTGCGAAAGAGCGCGGTCCTGGCAAACATGGCCTGCTGGAAGGCGACCCCGTCGACATGCTCCGCGAGCGCGAGCTGTTGCAGCAACGACGGACTCAGCTGGTCGGCATGCGCCGCAGCCAGCGGCGCGAAGCGGCCGCGCCAGCTGGTGTGATTGATCACGCGCCACAACGGCTCGACGTCGTATCCGTCGCCCGACATCTCCTCGAGGTCGGCGCCCATCGAACGCAAGGTGGCAAGGGCGGCTTCGAAGGCGGTGGCGACGTCGGCGGAGATCGGGCGCCCCGCAGGCGTTGCACAGCAGAGGATTCGCTTTCCGCGAAGATCGCCGGCGGGCTGCAGCGCATCGAAGTAGCGCTGCGCCGGCACACCCAGTGACCAAGGGTCGGACCCATGGGCACCGGTCATCGCCTGCAGCATGAGCGCCGTGTCGGCTACGTTGCGCGTGGTGGGCGTCACGTAGGTGTAGTTGCCGAAGGCGTCCTGCACCTGGCTGTGGGGAACCACGCCCAGGCTTTGCTTCAAACCGACGACGCCGTTGCAGGCGGCGGGAATGCGGGTCGAGCCTCCGCCATCAGTAGCGATGGCCAGGGGCGCGATACCCGCCGCGATGGAGGCGGCCGCCCCTCCGCTCGAGCCGCCACTCGTGCGCGTTGCATCCCATGCGTTGCGGGTGCTTCCGAAAAGAGGCGCGTCGGTCATGCACTTGGCGCCGAACTCGGAGGTGGTCGTCTTGCCGATCAGGATGCCGCCCGCATGCGCGCCACGGCCACTGCGTCTTGCGTGGGAACGTGGTCGCGATGCAGCAAGGAGCCGTAGGTGGTCCTGACGTTCCCTGTGTCGACGATGTCTTCACCGTGAAGGGCAAGCCGTGCAGCAGGCCCAGCGGCTCGCCCCGCATCACGGCGCCTTCCGCGTTCCTGGCTTGCGCCATCGCCTGCTCGTGGCAGAGCGTGATGAAGCAGTTCAGGTGCGGCTGGACTGCGTCGGCCCGGCGCAGTACTTCTTCGACGATCTCTACCGGCGAGAGCTTTCGCTGCGCGACGAGCGTGCGCATCGTTGCAGCGGAAATTTCGCAGATCTCGGACTTCGGAAGACGCGGAAACTTTTTCATGGTGCAAATGATTGATGTGCCGCAACATCGCGTCCAATACTGTTTTTCTGAAAAGGCATATGACCAGCGTATGGCTGCACCAGACTTTAAAACGCTCAGCTACTTCGTGGCTGTGGCCGAGGAACGCAGCGTCGGCAAGGCAGCACGCCGGCTCAACATGGCCCAGCCGCCGCTGTCGGTTCACATCAAGAATCTGGAGGCGGCGGTGGGCACGCCGCTGTTTCGCAGGGCGGCGCGCGGCATGGAAATCACCGACGCCGGCAATGCGCTCTTCCAGCGTGCGAAGGAGGCTCTGCTCCTTGCCAATGAAGGATTCGACGCTGCACGGGCCATCGGGTCAGGCAGCAGAGGACGACTCACGGTCGGGACCATGATCGTGCTTTCCTACCTGGTGCTGCCTCGCCTGGAAAACGTGCTTCGCGCGAAATTGCCGGACGTGGAGATCCAGTATGTGGAGTTGAATGCCGTCAACAACGTCTCGGCCATCACCGACTCGCAGGTGTCCGTCGCGATCTGCATTCCGCCCATTGCCCAGGCGGGCATTGCCGTCGAACGCATCGGAACCCAGCCTTTGATGCTGGCCGTGCGTGCGGATTCGTCCTTGGCCCGGATGTCCAGCATTCCGCTGGCGCGGCTTTCGGGCGTGCCCCTTATCGGACTCCCTGTTCCCGAAGGGGACGTCGACAAGTCCGTCGTCGCTTCGATGCTTCGGCGGCACGATGTCAGCGATGCCGATCGCGCAACGGGTCGAGACCATGGTGTCGGCGCTGGCCTCGTCCTGGCGGGCAAGGGCGTGGCCATCCTGCCTGCATGCGCCCAGATCGGCCGGCCTCCGGGCGTGGTGTTCAGGCCCTTCCGGAACGTCGATGCAAAGATGGACATCGCTGCCTGCTGGCGCAGCGATTGGGAGAGCCCTCTGATCGAGCCGTTCCTGGCGTGCGCGCGAGCGTCCTTGCGGCCAGCGGCCTAGGGAGAGACGAGCGCGCCGCCGTCAAGCCAGGTTGAAGGGCAGCTGGCGCAGCGGCTTGCCGGTCACCCGCGCGATGGCGTTCGCGAATGCGGGCGCCAATGGCGGCAGGCCGGGCTCGCCCATGCCGGTGGGTGCATCGGTGCTGGGCACGATGTGGATGTCGAACTCCGGCATCTGGGTGATGCGGGCCACCGTGAAGTCGCCGAAGTTGTTCTGCTGCACAACGCCGTCCTTCAACGTGATGGCGCCACCGGGCAGGCACGTCGACAGGCCCATGACGGCCGCGCCCTGCACCTGGGCCTCCACGCTGCGAGGGTTGACGGCCAGGTTGCAGTGCACGCCGCTGGTGACCCGATGCAGCACCGGCTGGCCGTCCTTGACCGAGGCCTCCACCACGTAGGCCACCACGGAGTCGAAGGACTCGTGCACCGCCACGCCCCAGGCACGACCGTCTGCCAGTTGCCTCTTGCCGTAGCCGCTCTTATCCACCGCCAGCTGGAGCGCGGCGCGGTGGCGTGGGTGCTTGTCGCCAAAGAGCTGCATCCGGTAGGCCACCGGGTCTTGCCTGGTGCTGCGGGCGATCTCGTCGATCAGGGTCTCCATCACGAAGGCGGTGTGGGTGGAACCCACGCTGCGCCACCACAGCACAGGCACGTTGACCTGGGGGTGATGCACGGTCAGGCGCATCGGCAGCGGGTACGGATCGCGCATGCCCTCGGTGGCCGTGGCGTCGATGCCGTCCTTCACCTGGAACTCGCCGAACACCGTGCCCGTGGTGATGGACTGGCCGACGATGACGTGGTCCCAGGCCAGGATCTTGCCGCGCTCGTCGAAGCCGATGCGCGCGCGGTGCAGGTGCATGGGGCGGTAGTAGCCGCCCTTGATGTCGTCCTCGCGGCTCCACAGCAGGCGCACCGGCACGTTCAGGCCGGCGGTGCGCGCGGCCTTGGCGATCTCGCAGGCCTCGACGACGTAGTCGCCCGTGCCCACGAAACGCCGGCCGAAGCCACCACCCGCCGTCTGCACATGCACCACCACCTGCTCGGGCTTGAGGCCCAGCACGCGTGCGGCGGCCCCGGCGTCCAGGCCGGCGCACTGGGTGCCGACCCACAGCTCGGCGCGCCCGTTCGACAGCTTGACGGTGCAGTTCAGCGGCTCCATCGGCGCATGGGCCAGGTAGGGGAATACGAACTCGGCTTCCAGCTGCTTGGGCGCGGTGGCCAGCGGTGCCATGTCGGCATCGAACTTGCGCGGGCCGGGGCGGCCGGCCAACTCGCGGTACTGGACCAGCTGCTTGTCGGTGTCGACCTTTTCCACGGCAGCGGTGTCCCATTGCAGCTTCAGCGCATCGCGGCCCATCTTGGCCGGCCAGTAGCCGTCGGCCACCACGGCCACGCCTTCGGCGCCGCGGTCCAGCGGGATGCGCAGCACGGCCTTCACGCCCTTGATGGCGCGCGCCGCACTGTCGTCCACCGAGGTGAGGCGGGCGCCGAACACCGGCGGATGGGCCACGACCGCCGTGAGCTGGCCGGGGTGCCGCACGTCGATGCCGAAGTCCTGCTTGCCGCTGCTCTTGGCGCGTGCGTCCAGCCGCGTGACGGGGCGGCCGATGAGGCGGAAGTCCTTCGGGTCCTTCAGCGTGACCTTCTCGGGCACCGGCAAAGCCATGGCGGCCTCGGCCAGCTCGCCGTAGCGCAGCTTGCGGCCACCCGGGCCGAGCACCGTGCCGGCCTGCGTGCGCAGCATGGCCACGTCGACGTTCCAGCGTTTTGCGGCCGCCGCGAGCAGCATGGCCCGGGCGAGTGCGCCGAGTTCGCGGTACTGCGTGAAGCTGTTCTTGATCGAGTGGGAGCCGCCGGTCATGTTGATGCCGAAAAGCGGGTCGACGTAGGCGGCGTCGTTCGAGCCGTTTCGGCTGCGCACCAGGGCCCAGTCCGCATCGAGCTCCTCGGCCAGGATCATCGGCAGGCCGGTCTGCACGCCCTGGCCGAATTCCAGCCGGTTGATGGTCACGGTGACTTCGCCGTTGGATGCGATCTGCACGAAGGCCGATGGCTGTTGCGTCGGCTTGATGGCGCCAGCCGCCGGCTTGGCGCCATCGGCCTGCGCCATGGCAAGGCGAGGAAAGACGCCGAGCACGAGGCTGCCGGCGCCAGCCATCTTCAGGAAGCTGCGGCGAGGCAGCGTGGCGGTTTCTTCGGTCGGGCCCTGGGCCATCAGGCGTTGCATGGCGCGCGGCAGTTCGCGATAGTCGATGTTGGGCAGCATGGCGGCTCTTTCAGGCGAGGGTCTTGGCCGCATCGGCCACGGCGGCGCGGATGCGGGTGTAGGTGCCACAGCGGCAGATGTTGCCGGCCATGGCCGAGTCGATCTCCTCCACGCTGGGCTGCTTGCCCTTGGGCAGCGACTTCAGGAACGCGGTCGCGCTCATGATCTGGCCGCTCTGGCAGTAGCCGCACTGCGCCACGTCGTGCTTGACCCACGCGGCATGCACGGATGCGCCGACGCGGTCGCTGCCGTCGGTGGTGGCTTCGATCGTGGTGATCTTCTTGCCCTCGGCGGCCGAAATGGGCGTGATGCACGAGCGGATGGCCTGGTCGTCCAGGTGCACGGTGCAGGCACCGCACAGCGCGGCGCCGCAGCCGAACTTGGTGCCGGTCATGCCCAGCGTGTCGCGCAGGGCCCAGAGGATGGGAGTGCCGGGGTCGGCGTCGACCGTGCGCTCACGGCCGTTGACATGGAGCGTGCTCATGTTCGGTTCTTCGTAGGTGGATTAGGTTGGATCGGATTCACTTGGCGCCGTCGAGCAGCCATTGCGCGAGCGACTGCACGTCGGCATCGGGGACCTGGGCTTGCGCCGCCATGGGCATCGCGCCCCACTTTCCGGAGCTGCCGGCCTTGATGCTTGCAGCGAGCTGTGCGGCGGTTCCTTTTCCTTCGCCGTACCTCGTACCGATGTCTTTCCAGGACGGGCCCACCACCTTGGCCGTGGGCTGATGGCATGCGATGCATGCGTACTTCTGCGCCAGCGCCTGGCTGGCCACGGCCCGTGCCGGCCACGCGACGCTCACGCCGATACCCAGCGCTGCAACGAGGGAGGCGGCAAAGGAGCGTTGGACGGCTGCGATGCAGTCGGTGCCGCGTTGGTGTTTCCGGTCGTCGGTCATCTTGTTTCACCGTGGGCGAGGGACGAGGACAGGTCGCGATGCGCGCGAGCCTGGGCAAGCAGCGCGTTGGCCTTGGCTTCGAAGGTCTGCACGGCGTCGGCGCCTGCGGCGAATCGGGCCGATGGCTCGTCGAGCGCGGCAAGCCGCACGATGGCGTCGGCGAGCTTGGCGGGGTCGCCGCCCTGCTTGCCGCTCATGCCGCTCCAGGCAGCAACGGTCTCCCGGGTGCGCTCGGCGTCGTCGTCGATGTTCGGCTCGGCGAAAGTGGTGGAGCCGGCGGTGAGCAGTTCGGTGCGAAAGAAGCCGGGCTCTACCAGCATGGTGCGTATGCCGAAGGGGGCAACCTCGGGGGCCAGCGACTCGATCCATCCTTCGACGCCGAACTTCGCGGCGGCATACGCCGTGCAGAACATTCCGCCGGCAATCCCGGCGGTCGAAGAGATGGTGAGCAGCAGACCCGAGCGCTGCCTGCGCATCGCCGGCAGCGCGGCGCGGGCGACGTTCATCGGGCCGAACAGCAGCGTCTCGATCTGGTGGCGGACCTGCTCGGGGTTCAGCTCCTCGAAGAAGCCGGCGTAGAAGTTGCCCGCGTTGTTGACCAGGACGTCGATGCGCCCGAACTTTGCGACGGCGGCCTCCACTGCGGCCTGTGCGTCATCGGGGCGGGGGACGTCGAGCTTGACGCTCAACAGGTCCGCGTGATCGCCGATGGCCGCGGCGACCTTCACGGGGTCGCGGCCGGTGGCCACGACGGCGTGGCCTGCGGCCAGCGCTGCCCTGGCGATGTCGACGCCCAGGCCTCGGCCTGCGCCGGTGATGAACCAGATTTTCTTGTCGGTCATGGAGTGTTCCTTTCGGTTGGGTCAGTGTCTGCCCAAGAGCCGTCGACCGTTTGCCGAAAGTGCGCGTGTTCTTGCCTGAAACGATGAGACTGCGCTGGAAACGCGGGCCGGGCGAAGTGCGCGCGCTAGACTTTGCGCGAGCACCTACCAAAGGATTCCAATGGAAGCGCCGCAGCTGACGCAACAAAGCGAATCGGCTCGTCCTGAGCGGCCTGGCCAAAGCGGTCGGACGCATTGTCAAGAATTACGGTGACCACATCACCGCCATCCCCGAACTCTCGCTCCACCGTCGCAGCGCCGTGACCGAGCCTGTGCATTGCATCTATGGCTTTGGCGTGGGGATCACTGTCAGCGGGCAGAAGCGGGTCGCGCTCGGCGAGGAGGTTTTTGACTATGCCGCGGGTCAATCGCTGCTGACGACGGCCGATCTTCCGGTGGTTGCCCATGTCACCCAAGCCAGCGCCGCGCAGCCTTTTCTGGGCCTGATGCTCAAGCTCGATTCGCGCGCCGTCGTGCAGATAGCGGCCGAGATGGCATTGCGCCAGCCGACAAAGGACTACAGCTATCGCGCCATGTCGCTCGGCGATCTCGATCCGACGCTGCTCGGCACACTGACACGGCTCGTCGAACTGCTCGCCGAACCCAGACTGATTCCCCAGCTCGCCCCGCTGCTTCAACAGGAAATCGTCGTTCGCTTGCTCGCCGGGCGCCACGGCCCGCAGCTGCAGCGCGTCGTGGCCGTCGGCTCTCCGGGCCAGCAGGTGGTACAGAGCATGGCCTGGCTCAAGATGAATTTCATGCAGCCCGTGCTCGCAGACGACCTGGCCGCTTCCGTGCACATGAGCCCATCGACATTCCGGCAGCACTTCCGTGCCGTGGCGGGCATGAGTCCGATGCAATACCTGAAGCAGTTGCGCCTGCAGGAAGCTCGGCAACTGATGCTGAACCAAGGTGTCGACGCCGGCACCGCAGGGGCGCGTGTGGGATACGAGTCTGCCTCGCAGTTCAGTCGCGAATACGCGCGCCTGTTTGGGGCGCCGCCGCTGCGCGACATCAAGAGGATGCGAGAAACGACCTGAGTCAATTGCGCGATTCGACGCGTGCGCGTGGCCGCGGCCTCAGGGTCGTGTCGCGATGAGCGGCTCCAGCTCAGTCCGTATGCGCCTGATCGCCACTTCATGCCGCAGCGTCTGCGCCCCGCGCCCGTACGTCATGGCCGTGCGGATCAGCCGCAGTTGCTCGCGCTGCAGCTGCGTCTTCAGCCGCCTGGCCCGCAAGCCGAAGGCCCAGCCCATCTGCCTGCGAACCCTGTACCGTGACAAAGGCGCGCCCAGGCGGACCCATTCGTCATCGCGGATCAACTCGCGCTCCGGCACGAAGTAGGCCGCAAGGGCATGGAGGTACGCGCCGTTCTCGCGGGCGGCCACATGCCAGAAGAGCCCGGCCGCGATCATCGCGGGGATGCCCTTGATGACGAGCAACAGCGCCATCTCGCCGTACCCACCGTCGAACAGGTCTTCCAGCAGCGGCGAGTTCCATACGAAGTGCATGGCCCACGCCAGTGCGAAGCACAGGAAGGCGCAAGCGACTCTTGTCACCATCGGTCGCTCCGGGTGGAGCAGGAACCAGGCGACGCCGAAGGACGCGATCGTCGTGTAGGCCGCGTGGCTCCACAGCCCGCTCAGCAGCCCGCGCGTCAGCAGGTTGAGAAGCACCGGGTACACTTGGTTCTCGAGCGGAAAGTGCATCGAGGCGTTGACGGTGTAGCTCAGGTTCTCGACCACCTGAAACCCCAGCCCCGCCATGGCACCGACGATCAGCACCGAAAGGTAGGTCTGGAACTGGTTGCGCGCGACCAGCACCAACAGGATGACGCCGGCGAGCTTCAGAAACTCCTCGGTGATCGGGTCCGCGATGGCCGGCCCCCAGACCGCCACGAAATCCGGTGACACCAGTTTGGCGCACAGGCTCTGGATGGCGATGTTCGCCGGCGCGGCGAAATAGACCGCGCCCAGACCACCCCACGCAAACGCCAGGACGAAAGCCTCCGGCGGGTGCTGCTCGAGCAGATCCAATGTGCGAAAGACGAGAAGAAACACCAGTGTGTAGACGCCCCACACCAACAGGCCCAGCAACGCGGTGACGGGGACCACGCGGAACCCCATGGAGAACATGTTGACGGTGTAGAAGAGGCCGTTGACGATCATCGCTGCCAGCAGTCAGAACGCCGCGCGATGAGGCTGGAAGAACGAGTCGGTGCCGACCGGCCAGTCGCCGCGGTCCTGTTCGGGGACAGTGAGGTTCATGGCGAGGCCTCCAGGTCCATGGACTCCAGCATGCTTCGAGCCTCGGCCATCGCATCGTTCAGGCCGTCGGTTGCACCGTAGACATCGATCTGCACGAGCGACCGGCGCTGGAGGTCGACCACCTGCCAGAAGCGGCCGGCGAGCTTCGATCCGTAGTACGCGAAGGTCTTGCCCTGCAGGCC
>CAMATD010000207.1 GCA_945860785.1 Variovorax sp. YR752
GAGTTGGTACCACTCCTTCCCATCCCGAACAGGACAGTGAAACGACTCAGCGCCGATGATAGTGCGGGTTCCCGTGTGAAAGTAGGTCATCGTCAGGCTCTTACAGCCCAGAAAACCCCTGTCAACTTTGACTGGAGTTTTGCTTTGCGGACTTTGAAAATTAAAAAGCGCGCCATCCAAGATGGCGCGCTTTTTAATTTCTGAAGAGGTCAAATTCAGGTATTGTGAATGCCCAAAGAGTCCATCTCCGCCGCACTGGCACCAATCAATTCGGCCAGGATATCCCCGGTCAATTGACTCAGGTCTTCAGCTGCAAAGAAACGAAGACGAATGGCATCGAGGTACGGCGTGCTTCGAAGCCATGCTGACCAGTCCTCGAGCGTGATGTACTGAGCTTCCAACAGCTTGAACTTCATCAATACCTTGATGGCATGCCGGGCATGCTTCACGGGATTGCGCTGCAGACCGTCAAGACGACGACGAGCAGTGATCAAGGCGCTGCCGACTTCATTGAAAACACGACCGTGTCCCGGAATCACCTGCAATGGTGCTAACTCTTCGATGCGATCCAGCGTCGCAGCCATATCTCCGAAAGACGGCTCCCCCACCAGCTCGGAAAATGCGATCCCGAAGCCGTTCTCCCACAGAGCGTCCGCAGAGATCAGCGTCCGCGAAGCGGAATCGATCAGGATGATCGAATGCGGGTCGTGACCTGGCGCGCTGTGCACTTCCCACGCCCTGTCACCGAGCAGGCATTCCGTCCCAGGCAGCAGCAACCCGGTGAACCGAAACCGGGGACAAGTCTGCCCCGTCGCAAGAAAGCTCAAGCCGCGCTCATCCCACTGTTCAACCAGCGCAGCCTCTCCCGGCGGTATATCCGTCCGAAGTGCCGGGTAACGCTGCTGCAAGGCAGCGTTACCACCGCAATGGTCACTGTGGAGGTGCGTATTCAGAACACGGTCGAGCGGCCGGGCTCCCAGTGCAGACTCGACCAGTGCCAGCGTCTGATCGGCATGCGTGGCATAGCCGGTGTCGACCAGCGCGGTCTCGTCGCTCCCGATAAACAGGATGTTGTTCGAAGAAAGCCACCCGCGCTCGAACACGACGACGCCCGCCGGCAAGCCGACGCTCGCCGCGGTGTGGCTCATTCAGGTGCCCGCACTGGTGCGAAGCTGCGCGCCGCAGAATCTTCCCCACATTGGTCTTCGGAAGTGAATCCCTGAACTCGATGTGCTTCGGCTGCTTGTAGCCCGTGAGTTGCCCATTGCAGTACTGCAGAACAGCGTCCTCGGTCAGCTGCAGATCCCTGCGGACCACGAAAACCTTAATCGCTTCGCCCTGTTTCTCGTCGGGTACGCCCACAGCCGCGCATTCGACGACCCCGGGGCACAGCGAGATCACGTTCTCCAGCTCGTTCGGGAACACGTTGAATCCGCTCACAAGAATCATGTCCTTCTTGCGATCGACGATGCGGCTGTAGCCATCTTCCTGCATCACGGCGATATCACCCGTCCGCATGAAGCCATCGGCGGTGAACGCGGCCGCTGTCTCGGCGGGCTGGTTGTAGGAGTCCGTCATCACATTCGGCCCCTTGATGCACAGCTCGCCCGACTCGCCCACGGGCAGCGAATTGCCATTCGTCGTCCTTGATCGCGATCTCGATACTCGGCAACGGAAGCCCGATGGTCCCCGTGAACTTGGTGTTCGACACTGGGTTGTTCGTGCCGATTGCACAGGTCTCGCTCATCCCCCACCCTTCGATCATCGGACAGCCGGTTGCCTCGAACCATTTGCGCGCTGTACCTTCCGACGCCGCCATGCCTCCCGCCTGCGAGACGAACAGCGTCGAGAAGTCGATCGTCTTGAACTCCGGATGCATCAGCAGCGCATTGAACAGCGTGTTCACCGCGGGCAGCATGTGGAACGGCCGCTTCTTCAGCACCGCGATGAACTTGTTGAAGTCGCGCGGATTCGGAATCAGCGTCATGTGCGAGCCCTGCCGGATCACCAGCAGGCACAGCGTCAGCGCGAAGATGTGATACAGTGGCAGCGTCGCTATGCTGTTGACCTTCGCGAGGTCGCCGGCACGGGCCAGCGCTGGCGTGAACCAGGCTTCGGCCTGCAGGGTGGCCGCCACGATGTTGCGATGGGTCAGCACCGCGCCCTTCGACAAGCCGGTCGTGCCGCCGGTGTACTGGAGAAAAGCAACCGAATCGAGCGTGCTCTGGTCAGGCCCGAGCGTGCGCCCGCGACCCTCGGCAATCACCTGCGTGAACGGCGTCACCGTAAGGCCGGCGTTCAACGGCAGCTTGTACGGCGGCACCATCTTGGCGAGGTGACGCACGGCGAGCGTGATCCAGGCGCCATACAAGCCACCCAGCAGATCGCCCATCGAGGTCATCACCACATGGCTTCACCGGCGTGCGCTCGATCACCTTCTCGAGCGTCGCCGCGAAGTTTTCGAGAATGACGATGGCCGTGGCGCCGGAGTCCTTGAGCTGATGTTCCAGCTCGCGCGCGGTATAGAGCGGATTGACGTTGACGCAGGTATAGCCCGCCCGCAGCACGCCGCACATCGTGACTGCGAACTGTGGAATGTTGGGCAGCATGATCGCCACGCGCGCGCCCGGCTCGAGACCGCGCGACTGCAGCCAGGCGCCCAGCGCCTTCGACAGCACGTCGAGCCCCCCATAGGACATCCAGCGCTCCATGCAGACCGAGAACGGCCGGTCTTTATGGCGACCGAAAGCCTCCTCGAACATATGGGGCAAGGACCGGTACTGCTCGGGGTGAATCTCCTGCGGTACGCCGGCCGGATAGTTTTGTCGCGTGGATGTCTGCATGCAAGCTCCTTTGGCGCGGATTGTGGGAGCCAGTCGCTCCCAGCCACCAGCGGGCTTGTCCTAGGGTGCGCGCATGTGCTGTCGCGCAGGCGATAGCCGCCCTCGCTCAGGCCTTGCCTGTTTCGCCCGGCAGCAACATACCAGCCTCGATGTCCGGCTCGACCTGCAGCGCCTGATAGAGCGGCGTGAAATCGGGTGCCGTGAACTCGAAGAGCTGCGCGAAGCTCTCGATCACGAAGTAGTTGCTCTGGTAGGTGTCGATCTTGTAGCGCGTGCGCATGGCGCGCAGCAGGTCCAGCGGCAGGCGGCGCGGCTCGTCGCTGAGCACGGCGTGCTTCAGCTCGCCCACCGAGCTCAGGATGCCGGCGCCATAGGCACGCAGGCCGTCCGGCTGGCGAATCAACCCGAATTCCACCGTGTACCAGTACAGCCGCGACAGCTTCTCGCCAGCGCCCAGCTCGTGCGCCTGGATACCGCCGGCGCCATAGCGCTGCACGTAGTCGGCAAAGGTCGGGTCGAACAGCATCGGCACGTGGCCGAAGAGATCGTGGAACACATCGGGCTCGACGATGTAGTTGAATTCTTCCGGCTTGCGAATCCAGTCCGTCACCGGAAACTTGCGGTTCGCGAGCAGCGTGAAGAACGGCAACTCCGGAATCAGCCCCGGCACCGCCACGATTTCCCAGCCTGTGGCCTTGTGCAGCCGTTCGTTGATCTCGTCGAAGCGCGGGATGCGATCCTTCACGCCCAGCGGGGGCAGCGCCTTGATGAACGCATCGCATGCCAGGCCCGGCAACTGCGCGGCCTGCCGTTCGTAGAGCCGCTTGTAGGTGTCGTGATCGGCCGCCGTGTAGCTGGCCCAGTCCTGCGGGCAGGTGTAGTCGGCAAGCACCGTGCCGCCGCGCGAGTAATCACCGCGCGGGGGGCGGTCCGAGGCGCCGTAGACGGCGGGGGTGACAACAGCGGCGGCAGGGGTGTCCATGGGGAGTGCTTCTTGGGTTATTTGAGCCAGCGGTCCATCACGCGCTGGAAGTCGCCGCCGGCCTGCTGCAGGTGCAGCCATTGGTCGACGTACGACTTGAAGGCCACGTCGTCGCGCGGCAGCATCCAGGCCATTTCGCCGTACTGCAGCGGCTTGTCAGGGTTGACCGCGCAAAGGCCCGGCTTGAGCTTCTGCTGCGTGATGGCCTCGGCCGCTTCGGTCACGAACACGTCGGCGCGGTTGGCGAGGATCTCGTCGAAGATCGTCACGTTCTCGCCGTGCAGCGTGAGCTTGGCCTGTTTGAAATTGGTACGGGCGAAGCGTTCGTTGCTGCCGCCCGGGTTGAAGATCACGCGTGTCGAAGGCTTGTCGATGGCAGCCACGCTCTGGTACTTGGCCACGTCGGCGCAGCGCGCGATCGGCGTCTTGCCGTTGACCATGTAGGGTGCGCTGAAGAACGCGCGCTTCTGCCGGTCTGTGGTGACAGACACGCCACCGACCGCGATGTCGCACTTGCCGGCCGCCAGGTCGGGCAGCAGGTTCGCCCAGGTGGTCTTGACCCACTCGGGTTTCGCCCCAAGGCTCGCACTGAAGCCCGTCATCAAATCGACGTCGATGCCTTCGAAGGACGCATCAGTCTTCTGGAAGCTGAAGGGCTTGTAGTCCCCCGGCGTGCAAATGCGCAGCACCGCCGCCTTCTGCACCGCGTCCAGGTGAGAGGCGGCGACCGGCGTTGCCGCCGGCGCCATCGCGCAACCCGAAAGAACGGCGGCAGCCGCCGCGATGAAGGTCAAACCGATCGAAGACGTGCTGCTGCGCATGCGGGCTCCTGGGGCAAAGGGAACAGTTGAAGAAGCCCTTATTTTGCGGGGCTCAGCACGCCCCGGCGCATCTGATCGAGCTCGATGCTCTCGAACAGCGCCTTGAAGTTGCCGTTGCCGAAGCCGTCGTCGCCCTTGCGCTGGATGAACTCGAAGAAGATCGGGCCGAGCTGGTTCTCGCTGAAGATCTGCAGCAGCAGCGCGTCCTTCTTGCCGTCGATCAGGATCTTGCGCTTCTTCAGCTCGGCCACGCTTTCGCCATGCTCGGGAATGCGCTTGTCGACCAGTTCGTAATACGTGTCGATGGTGTCGAGCAAAACCACGCCCTTGGCACGCATTGCATCGACGGTTTCGTACAGGTTGTCCGAGCCCATCGCGATGTGCTGGATGCCTTCGCCGTGGTACATGTCCAGGTACTCTTGGATCTGGCCGGCCTGCTCCTTGCCCTCTTCGTTGATCGGGATGCGGATCTTGCCGCAGGGGCTGGTCATGGCCTTGCTCTTGACGCCCGTGAGCTGGCCTTCGATGTCGAAGTACTTGATCTCGCGGAAGTTGAAGAGCTTCTCGTAGAAGCCGGCCCAGACGTTCATCCGGCCGCGGTACACGTTGTGCGTCAGGTGGTCGACGTAGGTGAGGCCATTGCCCACCGGCGATAGCGCCTGCTGCGGCGACACGCCCGGCAGTGCTTCGAAGTCGACGTCGTAGAAGCCGATGTTGCCCGGCTGCGCACCGTTCTTGCCGGGCCAGCGGTCAACCAGATAGATCAGGCTGTCGCCGACGCCCTTGATGGCGGGGATGTTCAGCTCGCCGGGGCCGGCCTTGTCGGCAAAGCCCCAGGCGCCCAAAGCGGTGGCACGCTCATAAGCCTGCTTGGCATCCTGCACGCGGAAGGCGATCGCGCAGACGCTCGGCCCGTGTTCGCGCGCAAAGCGCTGCGCGAACGAATCGGGCTCGGCGTTGATGATGAAGTTGATGGTGCCCTGGCGGTAGAGCAGCACGTTCTTGTGGCGGTGCTTGGCGACGGCCTTGAAGCCCATGCGTTCGAACACCTTGCCCATCGCGACCGGATCCGGCGCCGCGTACTCGATGAATTCGAAGCCGTCGGTGCCCATGGGGTTGTCCCAAGGGGTGAAGGCGGGCGCGTCGGCTTGGCTCATGTGCGGTCTCCGGAAGTGGGGATTGAATTAAATGGGCGAAATCGGCCAGTGCTGCAATGTAGGTTGGATGCCGCTCAAGTTTTCAGCGTTGTTGGGCGCCTTTGGTAGCGGACACGCAGTAAAATTGCAAAAATAATGAAATGGAAGCACTAGACAAGATTGATAGGCTCATTCTGCGCACGCTGCAAGCAGACGGGCGCGCAACTTACGACCAGCTCGCAGAGCAGGTGAACCTGTCGCCGAGCGCCGTGCTGCGCCGGGTCAAGCGCCTGGAGGAAAGCGGCGTGATCGACCGCTACGTCGCACTCGTCCGGCCCGAGGTGATCGGGCTGGGCCTGACCGCCTACCTCAACGTGCGGCTCGAAAAGCACACCGAGAGCCACAAACGCAATCCGATGGACCTCTTCCGCGCCAGCGTCCAGACTTGGCCCGAAGTGGTCGAGTGCGCGGCGCTCACAGGCGACATGGACTATCTGCTGCGCGTCGTGGTGGCGGACATGGCCCACTACAGCCGCTTCATCATGGACACCCTGCTCAAGCACCCCAGCGTCGAAGACTGCAAGACCAGCTTCGTGCTGGACCGTGTCAAGGCCACAACAGCTGTGCCTGTTTAGCGACAAACTGGTTGCGTGAGCGCCACGCGCTCTGGTAAAGAGTCACGAATGTGTCCTGGAAGTGTCCAGGTGGGCTTGTTGGTTAAGGGAAAACCCTTACATTTGAGCCATGCTTACCGCCAAGATCCTCCTCAAAGCGTCTCTAGGCATCGGCTCTTTCCTGAAAGCGCCGATGGTTGAGACCCAGCCACGCGCTGTCTCTGCACCCCATCCCGTCATGGTGCCGATCCGTTCGATCGGCCCCCGCGAACGGGACCGCATTGCGAGCCACCTGTTCGCATTGACCCCTCATGACCGTTACCTGCGTTTCGGCTATGCCGCAGCCGACGAGCAGATCCAGCGCTACGTCGACAGCCTCGACTTCGAGCGCGACGAGTTGTTCGGCATCTACAACCGCCGCCTCGAACTGATCGCCATGTCCCACCTGGCCTTCGCGCCCGGTGACGAGCACAGCGACTGCGCCGAGTTCGGCGTCTCGGTGTCCGCGCACGCCCGCGGCCGTGGCTATGGCGCCCGCCTGTTCGAGCGCGCGATGGTCGTGGCCCGCAACGAAGGCGTGGGCATGCTCTTCATTCATGCGCTGAGCGAAAACGCCGCCATGCTCAAGATCGCCCGCAACGCCGGCGCCACGGTGGTGCGCAGCGGGGCGGAAGCCGAAGCGCATCTGCAACTGCCCGTCGCCACCTTCGACAGCCGCATGAGCGAAATCGCGCTCGAGCACTACGCGGCGGTCGACTTCGCGCTCAAGCGCCGCGCCAAGCAGTTCTGGGCCTTCCTGGCCAGCCTGCAGGAAGTGCGCAGCGGCATGAGAAACGCGCGCAGCAAATCCGCACCCTGATCCGCGCCCGAAAGGCCCCGAAACGGCCTATGCCGGCCGTGCGGTAGAGCGTGTCACACGCAATCCGTTATCCTTGCTTCTCTTCAACTACGCCCTCCCGCAGTGGCCGAACCTCACTCTGAACGCGCACCCGTAGAACGGGAAGACAAGCGCGGCTTCCTCCAGAAGCTTGCCGAATTCATCCACCCCGGACCGGACTCACGCGACGAGCTGATCGACACTCTGGCAGATGCCGAGGACAACGAGGTGATCGGCGCCGAGTCGCGCGTGATGCTCGAAGGCGTGCTGCGCATGGCCGACATGACGGCCGGTGACGTGATGGTCGCGGCGCCGCGCATGGACGTCATCAACATCGATGCGCCCTTCGATGCGCTCCTGCACCTCATCATCGACACCGCGCACTCGCGCTTCCCGGTGTATGAGGGCGAAAAAGAAAACATCATCGGCATTCTGCTCGCGAAGGACCTGCTCAAGCTGCAGCGCGCGCCGGGCCTGAACATTCGCGCGCTCTTGCGACCGGCCACCTTCGTGCCCGAGAGCAAGGGCCTGAACGACCTGCTGCGCGAGTTTCGCGGCAACCGCAACCATCTCGCGATCGTGATCGACGAGTTCGGCCGCGTGGCCGGCCTCATCACCATCGAGGACGTGCTCGAGCAGATCGTCGGCGAGATCGAGGACGAGTTCGACATCGCCGAGGACGAGGGCGACATCTTCGGCCTCGCCGACCACACCTACCGCGTTTCGGGCGACACGCCCATCGACCGCGTGGCCGAGGCCTTCGGCATCGTGTTCGACGAGGAACAGCTCAGCGAAGACTTCGACACCATCGGCGGCCTGATCGCGCACGAGATGGGCCACGTGCCCAAGCGCGGCGAGCACCATGCGATGGGCGGCTTCGACTTCGTGGTGCTGCACACCAAGGGCGGCGCGGTGCGCTGGTTCAAGGTGTCGCCGGCCCGCGGCGGCGACGCGGCTGACTGATGCCGCTGCCTGCAGCGGCGACGGCGCGCGTCTCGCCTTCTTCTCCCGTGGTTGGCTTGTTCCGTCTGCTCGGCTGCGGGCTGGCCGGACTGGCGCAGGCGCTTTCCATCGCTGCGCCGACCCATGGGCAGCCGCTGTGGTGGCTCCAACTCCTGTCGCTGGGCGCGCTCGTCTGGCTGCTCGGCCGGTTGCGCGCCGAGGGCGCGGGCTGGCGCCGTGCCGGCCTCCATGCCTGGCTCTTCTCGACCACCTGGCTCACCGGCAGCTTCTGGTGGCTCTTCATTTCGATGCACACCTATGGCGGGCTCCCGGCGCCGCTGGCTGCCATTGCCGTGCTGGCGCTGGCGGCGGCACTGGGGCTGTACTACGCCGCCGCCTGTGCATGGTTCGTGGCGCGCGGCCCCAAGGGCCGGGTGACGAGTGCGCTGGTCTTCGCGGCGCTCTGGACGCTGGCCGAGCTCGTGCGCGGCAGCTGGTTCACCGGCTTTCCCTGGGGGGCAGGCGGCTATGCGCATGTGGAAGGCCCGTTCGCCGCGTGGGCGCCGTGGGTCGGCGTCTACGGCATCGGCGCTGTCGCCGCGCTGGTGGCAGCCCTCATCGCAGGGGGCCCGCTGGTTCGTCGCGCCGAGATCGTGCAGGGACTGTTGTTGATCGCGCTCGCGTTCGGATTCCCGCAACTCGCAGCATCGCTGCGCAGCGATGCCGGCGGCGCGAGCACCGGCAGCCTCCAGGTCGCCCTCCTGCAAGGCAACATCCCCCAGGACGAGAAATTCATTCCGGGCGGCGGCATCGAAACCGCCCTGCGCTGGTACGGCGAACAGCTGCGCGACGCCAAGGCCTCGCTCGTCGTGACACCCGAAACCGCCTTGCCCCTGCTGCCGCAGCAACTGCCGGCCGGCTACCTCGAAGCGATCCAGGCGCGCTACAGCAACGGCACGCAGGCCGCCATCGTCGGCCTGCCGATGGGGGACCGCGGCAGCTACAGCAACTCCGTGCTCGGTTTCCAGCCCGACGCCACTCAGCCGTACAAGTACAGCAAGCACCACCTCGTGCCCTTCGGCGAGTTCATTCCCATGGGCTTTCGCTGGTTCATCCAGATGATGAGCATCCCGCTCGGCGACTTCGAACGCGGCGGGCTCGCCCAGGCGCCCTTCGTATGGCAGGGCCAGCGCATCGCGACGAACATCTGCTACGAAGACTTGTTCGGCGACGAGATCGGCGCGAACTTCCGCGACGAGGCGACGGCGCCGACCATCCTGCTCAACGTGAGCAACATCGCGTGGTTCGGCGATTCGGTCGCCATCGACGAGCACCTTTCCATCTCCCGCATGCGCGCGCTCGAGTTCGCGCGGCCGATGGTGCGTGCCACCAACACCGGCGCCACCATCGTCATCGATGCCGAAGGCCGCGTGACGCACCAGCTGCCGCGCCTCACGCGCGGTGTGCTCGAAGCATCGGTCCAAGGCCGCAACGGGCTCACGCCCTATGCGCGCTGGGTGGCGCCCTTCGGCCTGTGGCCGCTGTGGATCGCGGCCCTCGCCATCGTCGCCATCGCCTTCGTGCTGGGCCGCCGCCAGCGCTGAAGGAAGGTTCAGGCCGCGGCCGGCACCGGCCAGTCGCGCAGCTTGCCCGGATTCAGCAGTCCCAGCGGATCGAAGCGCTTCTTCATCTCGATGACTTCGGGCGGCAGCGGGCCGCCGGCCTTGCCGTCTTCCACGATGTTCACGTGCGGATTGTTGATGTGCACGTTGTGCTCGCGGTGGATGCGGATGATTTCGGCGAGCCGCTCCTCGGTGCTGAAGCGCACCAGCTGCAGCCCGCTGCAGGTCATGAGGCCCGCCACGTTGCGGATGAATTCGATGTGCATCATCACCTCGCCGCCGAGCAGCTGCTCCATCTCGATGACCTGCTCGACCTGCCTGCCCGGCACGAAACCGCTCTGCAGGTAGGTCAGCGTGGGGTCTACCTTGAGGGCGTGCAGCGTGGTGTGGTTCCAGGTGAACTCCATCAGCGTGCGGTTGCTCTTCTGCACCTCGGCCGCGGTCTTGCGATAGCCCACGGCGCCGCCGTGCGCTTCGACCAGCTGCAGCAGGGCCGGCTCGCACGACTCGGCCACCAGCGACAGCACCGTGTGGCAGCCCTTGGGCAGATGCGCAGCGAGCTGGGCCAGATGATCCGAAATCGGCGCGGCAAAGAAGGCAATCTCGCGCTTCACGATGCCGGGTGCGTTCGCCAGCTTGTCGGCAAAGTTCAATGCATCGGCAAAGCCGTCGAAAGTCACCAGCGTTTCGAGCCACGGATGCGCGGGCGCCAATGCAATCTCCAGCTCCAGCACGAGGCCGTTGGTGCCCCACAGGTGGTGCATGCGCATCGCCTCGGCGCCGCGCAGCTCGACCACCTGCGGCTCTGCCTCGACGGTCATCGCGCGAATGCCGAGCACATTGCCGGGCGCACCCAGTGGCCCGTAGTTGATCGACCCCACCCCACCGAAGCCGCCACCGAAGAGGCCACCCAGCGTGGCACTGCGGTAGGTGGAAGGCACGCAGCGCATCTCCTGCCCCGAGGGCTTCGTCTGCTTTTCGAGTTCGCCGAGCCGGATGCCGGCCTGCGCGCGCGCCACGCCGGGCCGCACCCACAGGAAGGCGTTGTAGCCCGTCATGTCAAGCACCACGCCACCCGCGAGCGGCGTGGTCTGTCCGTAGTTGCCGGTGCCGCTGCCGCGGATGGTGATCGGCACGCCGCGGCGCGCGCAGGCGCCGACGACGGCGCGGATCTCGTCCTCGGTGCGTGGGCGCACGACCACGTCTGCGCGCTTGTCCTTCAACTGGCGGTTGAGCACGGGGCTGAACCACGAGAAGTCCTGCGAAAGGCGCGTGACGCGGCTCTCGTCGGTGATCCAGTCGAGATCGGGCAATTCGAACAGCAGCTGTTCGATGGGGGAAACGGAAGCGTTCATGGTCGTCAAGGTCAATCCTGGGAAAGTTCGCTCGCATGCCACGAGCCCAGCGCCGCCTTGGTGAGCCAGGCCATCAGCGCGAAGAGCGCCACGCCGGTCAGCGAGATCAGCAGCAGGGCCGCGAACATGCGCGGAATGTTGAGCTGGAAGCCCGCCTGCAGGATCTGGTAGGCCAGCCCTGCGCCCGAGCCCCCGGTGCCCGCAACGAACTCGGCCACCACGGCACCGATCAGCGCGAGACCGCTGGAGATGCGCAGCCCGCCGAAGAAATACGGCAGCGCACTCGGAATGCGCAGCCGCACCAGCT
>CAMATD010000208.1 GCA_945860785.1 Variovorax sp. YR752
GGCCTGCTCCTGCACGCGGACCAGCTTGGTGGTTTCGACCGCGAGCGCCGCGAAGTTGTCGCCGAACACCTTGGCGATCACTTCCTGCGGGCGGTTCAGGTGCTGGCACGAATAGACGAGATAGCTGGCCGCCTGCATGGCCTCGGAGCCGCCCATCTTCGCGACGATGGCGGCCACCGCATCGGCATGCGCCAGCGTGTTCTCGCCCGTGTCGAGTTTTTCATCGGCGATCAGCGGCTCGGCAAACGCGCGGGCGCGAGCGAGCATGTTCTCGATCACCGGCGTGCGGTCGGCCGTTGCGGCGGACAACGGGTAGTCGACCACGGCGGTATCGGACATGGGTGCCGTCTGGAGGCTCGAGGACTCGCGCTTCACGCTGGTTCACCCACTCAATCGAACAGAAAGGAAGTGACGACGGCGACCTGCGCGGGATCGATGAGGGTCGGCGCATGGCCCACGCCCTCGAACTCGACGAGCGTTGCATGGGGGCCGCGCTGCGTCATGGCCACGGCTGTCTCGCGCGACAGCAGATCCGACACGGCGCCACGCGTCAGGAGCGTGCGCGCCTCGATGGCGTCGTACAGGCTCCACATGATCGCGCCGCCCTGCACCGCCGCCTCGGGCGTGATGGCGCGCAACGCCACGGCAATGGCGGGGTCGTAGTGAAGGGCCCAGGCGCCAGCGCCGTTGTCGTCACCGGCTTCAACCTTGGCGGCACCGTCGGCCGCACGCTGCGATACAGGCACGACCATGTGCTGCGACAGCGCCAGCCATTGAGCCGGCGTGTGCGGGCCGAAGGTGGTCGACAGCGCCCACATGGCGTCAGCCGCCTCCTGCACGCTGCCGTAGCGACCGCCCTGCCCCACATAGGCGGCGATGCGCTGCAAGGCCACCGGCTCGATCGTCGGGCCGACATCGTTCGCGATGAAGCGGCGCACTGGCCGTGGCAATGGCAACTCCTTGTGGCCCGCCAGCACGAAGCCGATCAGCCCGCCCATGCTGGTGCCGACGTAGTCGAGCGTGTCGATGGCCTGCTCGCGCTGCAGTTGCTCCAGCAGCGCGATCATGTCGGCCGCATAGACAGGCACTTGATAGAAAGCAGGATCGCGCAACCAGTCGCTGCGGCCACGGCCCGCGACATCGGGGCAGATCACGCGCACATTGCCGCCCGCACGCGCCACGATGGCCTGTGCCAGCACATCGAAGTCGCGCCCTTGCCGGGTCAGCCCGTGCACGCAGATCACGACATGCGCGCTGCGCGCATCGCCCCATTGCCAATAGGCCATGCGATGACCGCCCAGGGCGTCGTCGCATGCCACGTAATGAAGCGTCGGTTCGGTCATGAAAACGGGGGCCTCCTGGTACGGATAATGGTTTCGTCGCATCCTAATTCATCCGGAGATTGATCTTCATGCTCAAAGGCAAAACCGCGCTTGTCACGGGGTCCACCAGTGGCATTGGCCTCGCCATCGCCAAGGCACTCGCGCAGCAAGGCGCACACATCGTGCTCAACGGTTTCGGCGATGCCGAAGCACCCAGGGCCGAGATCGAAGCGCTCGGCGTGCGTGCCGAGTACCACGGCGCCGACATGAGCAAGCCTGAGCAGATCGAAGACATGATGAAGTTCGCCGCGTCGAAGTTCGGCCGTGTGGACATCCTCGTGAACAACGCCGGCATCCAGCATGTCGCCAAGGTCGAGGACTTTCCCGTCGAACGTTGGGACGCCATCATCGCAATCAACCTCACGAGCGCATTTCATACGACGCGCCTGGCGATTCTCGCCATGCGCGAAGCCAACTGGGGCCGCATCGTCAACATCGCCTCGGCCCACGGCCTGGTCGCCTCGGCGCAGAAGTCGGCCTATGTGGCGGCAAAGCACGGCATCGTCGGCTTCACCAAGTCGGTCGCGCTCGAAACCGCGACGACGGGCATCACCAGCAATGCGATCTGCCCGGGCTGGGTGCTGACGCAGCTCGTGCAAAAGCAGATCGACGACCGCGCGGCACGCGAAGGCATCTCGGCCACGCAGGCGCAAAACGATCTGCTGGGAGAGAAGCAGCCTTCGCTGCAATTCACCACGGTCGAGCAGCTCGGCGGGCTCGCCGTCTTCCTGTGCTCGCCGGCGGCCGACCAGGTGCGCGGCGTCGCTTGGCAAATGGACGGCGGCTGGACAGCGCAATAAAGCGCCGCCCAGCGGTGCCTGCGCTCTTTACTTGAGTTGCACCGCCCCCGACACGCTGACCACCACGCTGGTCTTGCCGGCTTCGACCGGCACAGCCGAATCCGCCGAGAACGACTTGGCCTGCATCGCCATCACGCGCGGGCGCGGGCCGCCGTCGTTCGCGTTCACCGACACCTCGCGCAGCGTGTAGCCGCTGCAGCCGAAGCCCTTGGCCAGCTCATTGGCCTTCTGCTTGAAGTTCTCGATCGCGATGTTCTGCGCTTCGGTCTCGGTCTTGGCGCGCTGCTCGCGGCTCAGGCCGAAACCCACATTGCCCACGCTGAGCGTGGTGATGCGGCCGGCCGTCTGGGTGATGCGCGGAAAGTCGCGGCCCTCGAGCACCAGCTCGGTCGAACCCTGCCAGCCATTGATCTTCCCGTCCTTCGTGTAGCGCGGCGAGAGGCTGAAATTGCCGGTGCGCACGTCGAGCTGGCCCGGCTGGGCGTTCTTCTTGGCTTCGCTCAGAGCGGCGTCGAGCGCTGCCTTGAGCTGGGTCTGCACGGTGGCGGCGTCGGTCGCATCGCGCGTGGTCACGAGCGTCATGCTCAGCATGTCCTGCTGGACTTCGACCGTCCCGGAGCGGTCAGCTGCAGCACGTTCTGCGGCGCCGGCGCGGTGACACAGTCTGGGCGAGTGCGGAACCCGCGGCAGCCAAGGCGGCGCACACAGCGAGCAATTTGATATTTTTCAAGACGAGGGACTCCCAGGGTTGATAGCGAGGAAACACCCGCGCCAGAGCCCTCAGGGGCGCTGGCTGCGCGGCGCGGTCAGCGAACGGGCTGCGGATGTCGGTGCCGACGCGATTCGCTCGGCTGGCTGCGATTCTGCCGAATTCGCCATGGCGCCCAGATTCGGCGGCGTCCACTGGCCCCGCACCTGCTGCCGCAGCTCGAACAGCTCCGCCGCCGTCAGGCGCCTGCCCGCAACCGCCTCCTCGCGGCGGATTTCCTCGCGCTGTGCGGCCCGGTGGGCGGCCACCGCATCGCGCACTTCGCTGCGGCGCACCTCGCCGACCCTGAAAAAGTCACCGGAAATGGCCCACGTCGAACCACAGGCGCACACAAAAAGCAATGGCAGTGCAGAAAAAGGGAGTCTCATTGAGCATTTGTCATAAGGGTAGCGGAACTTTGCCACCTCTGCGCGAACGCCGGATGACCAGAGGGCGAGCGTCCGCAAGTTTTGTAACTTAGTGTTAAACAATAAGTAAATCTGGCTCGATGGGACGCTAACGCCTTCAGAATCGGCGCTGTTACAAATTCAACGTTGTAGAAATGACTCAAGTTCCCGCTCGCACTGACAAGATCGTGATCGTCGACGACGACGCCCGCATCCGTGACCTGCTTCGCCGCTACCTGACGCAGGAAGGCTTCGAGGTGATCGTGGCCGAGGACGGCAAGGCGCTCAACCGCATCCTGTTGCGCGACACGGTCGACCTGATCGTGCTCGACCTGATGATGCCCGGCGAAGACGGCCTCTCGGTCTGCCGGCGCCTTCGTGCCGCCAACGACCGCACGCCGATCATCATGCTCACCGCCAAGGGCGAAGACGTCGACCGCATCGTCGGCCTCGAAGTCGGCGCCGACGACTACCTTGGTAAACCTTTCAACCCCCGCGAGCTGCTGGCGCGCGTGCACGCCGTGCTGCGCCGCCGTCCGCCGCTGGAGGCGCCGGGCGCGCCCTCCACCGAGAACGAGACCGTCACCTTCGGCCCGTTCGCCTTCGACCTCGGCTCGCGCACGCTCAAGAAGGACGGCGAGGAACTCTCGCTGACCACTGGCGAGTTTGCGATGCTGAAGGCGCTGGTACGCCATCCCCGCCAGCCGCTGTCGCGCGAAAAGCTCGCCCAGCTGGCCCGCGGCCGCGAGTTCGAACCCTTCGACCGCAGCCTGGACGTGCAGATCTCGCGCCTGCGCAAGCTGGTCGAGTCGGACGCCGCGGCGCCGCGCTACATCCAGACCGTCTGGGGCGTGGGCTACGTGTTCGTGCCGGACGGCACGGCCTGACACCCCGCTGAGAGGTGGCCATCGACCCATCTGCCAGACCCGGCCCGGCGCAGGAGGATGGCGCACAGGTCACCATGCCGAGCCCGCTGGAGGCCAGCGCGGCGCGTGACCGTCGCCCCGGCCTCAAGCTGGGATTCAGCCTTTTCTGGCGCACTTTCTTCCTGCTCGCACTGCTGCTGATCGGCTGCACGGTCGCTTGGCTGCAGACCTTCCGCTCGCTCGAATACGAGCCGCGTGCCATCCAGACGGCGCACCAGATCGCCGCGCTCGTGAACCTCACGCGCGCGGCGCTGGTGTATTCGGACGCCATCACGCGGGTCTCGCTGATCAAGACGCTGGCCGACCAGGAGGGCGTGCGCATCCTGCCCCGCGAGCCCAACGACCGCTTCCAGCCCTACACCAGCGGCGCGCTCGACCTGCGCGTGACCGAGGAGCTGATCGACCAGCTCGGCGAAGGCACCACGGTGGCCAGCCGCGTCAACGACGAGGCGGGCCTGTGGATCGGCTTCACGATCGAGAGCGACACCTACTGGCTGCTGCTCGACCCGACGCGCTTCAGTCGCGTGGGCGGCCGCACCTGGCTGGTCTGGCTCAGCACCGCCATGGCGCTCTCGCTGGCCGGCGCGGCGCTGATCACCCGGCTGATCAACCTGCCGCTCAAGCAGCTGTCGCGCGCGACCATGCAGGTGCGCGAAGGCGAGTACGAGGCGCATCGGCTCGACGAACGCGCCCGCACCAACGAGATTCGCGCGGTGAACATCGGCTTCAACCGCATGGCGGACCAGCTCGCAAAAATCGAGCAGGACCGCGCCATCATGCTGGCCGGCATCTCGCACGACCTGCGCACGCCGCTCGCGCGCCTGCGGCTCGAAACCGAAATGAGCGTGGCCGACGAGGACGCACGCGACCACATGGCCGCCGACATCGCCCAGCTCGACGCGATCATCGACAAGTTCCTCGACTACGCCCGCCCCGACCATGTCGATCCACGGCCGGTGCTGCTGCGCGACGTGGTCGATGCCTGTACCTACGCGGTGCAGGACTACGAGGAGATGAACATCAACGTCGACGTGCCTGTCGACCTGCGGGTGCTGGGCGACGAGGTCGAGCTCACGCGCGTGATCTCCAACCTGGTCGAGAACGCGCGGCGCTACGGCAAGACGCCTGCCACCGGCGTCGCGGACGTCACGATCCAGGCACAGGCGAACAACGATGCGGTGCTGATCAAGGTGCGCGACCACGGCGTGGGCGTCGAGCCGACCCTGCTCTCGCAACTGACCAAGCCCTTCTTCCGTGGCGATGCGGCGCGCACTTCGGCAGCCGGTGCGGGCCTCGGCCTGTCGATCGTGGCCAAGAACATCGAGCGCATGGGCGGTACCTTCGCGCTCACCAGCACGCCGGGGCGTGGCCTTGCGGCCCACATCCGGATGCCGCGCGCCATGCCCGAGGGTAGACCGGTGGGCACCAAGCCCGGCGAAACGCTGCCGGGCAAGAAGAGCTGAAGCCTACCCGAGCCTGCTTCAGCGGTGCAGCAGGACGGTCGCGCGGGCTTCCATCGCGCGCCCCTCACCCACCGGGCCGAGCTTTTCGGCCGTCTTGGCCTTCACGTTGACCTGATCGAGCGCGATGCCCAGCGTGTCGGCAATGCGCTGGCACATGGCCGGGATGTGCGGCGCGAGCTTGGGCGCCTGCGCGATCACGGTGCTGTCGACATTGCCGATCTCCCAACCGGCGGCACGCACGCGGCGTGCCGCCTCGGCCAGCAGCACGGCCGAATCGGCGCCGCGGAACTGCACGTCGGTATCGGGAAAGTGCCGGCCGATGTCGCCCAGCCCCGCTCCGCCGAGCAGCGCATCGGTGATCGCGTGCAGCAGCACGTCGGCATCCGAATGCCCCAGCAGGCCGGTGGTGTGCGGCACCTCGACGCCACCCAGGATCAGCTTGCGCCCCGCGACGAGCTGGTGGACGTCCCAACCCTCGCCGACGCGGATGTTGAACGGTATGGCTGTCATGCGATGGCTTTCTTGCGGCTGAGCAGAACCGCCTCGGCCAATGCAAAGTCTTCGGGAAAGGTCACCTTGAAGGTCTGTGCGCTGCCCGGCACCAGGAGCGGTGAAAGGCCGATGGTCTCGATCGCGCTGGCCTCGTCGGTCACCACGTCGCCCACGCGCTCCAGCGCGTCGAGCAGCATGCCGATGCGGAACATCTGCGGCGTCTGCGCCAGCCACTTGTCGGCCCGCGACAGGGTTTGCGAGACGCGGCTGTCGGTCGAGGACACCTTCAGCGTGTCGGCCAGCCGCAGCGCCAGCAGGCCGCCGACGGCATCGTGCTCGCAGGCTGCGATCAGCGCCTCGATCTGGCTCGAGGTGATGAGGCAGCGCGCCGCGTCGTGCACCAGCACCCAGTCGTGCGCCCCCGCGCCCTTCTGGCGCAATGCCGCGAGGCCGTTGCGCACCGTGGCCGCGCGCGTCACGCCGCCCACGCGCAGCAGGTATTCGTCCGCGGCCGGAAAGCGCGGCAGCGCCGTCTGCACCTCGCGGTCGTCCGGCGACACCACCACCGCCAGCCCGGCGAATCGGCCCGCCAGCGCGCGGAAAGCCTCCACCGTGTGGGCCACCATGGGCAGCCCCGCCAGCCGCTGGTACTGCTTGGGCTGCACGCCACCCGCGCGATGGCCGGTGCCGGCACAGGGAATCAGCACGAAAAATCGGGAAGAAGACATGGGGTGCGGCACGGGCCAACGGCCGACAAGCGGATAAGGGGCCGCCATTCTAGAATTGACCTTCGCACACCCCTCGCCAGTCGGCGCGGGGTGTTGTGCATTTTTATGAGGGTCTGGTCACCCTATGCAAGGGGTCGCGTTGCTTCGCAAAGGGGCCCCTTGCATAGGGTGACCAGACCCTAGGCGTTCCATGGACCTCCCCCACCTCACGGCGGGCAAGCGTTTCACGCTGCCGCGCCCCCCTTTGTCGGCCGATGCCTTGCTGCTCGCACAGCTGGGCATGCGCGAGAAAGCCGCCGGCCGCGCCACCGCGATGTTCACGGCCGACGCCAACGACGCGCAGCGCCTCATCGACGAGATCGCCTTCTTCGCGCCCGACCTGCGCTGCGCCCTGTTCCCCGATTGGGAAACGCTGCCCTACGACAGCTTCTCCCCCCACCAGGACCTGATCAGCGAGCGCCTCGCCACCCTCTGGCGCATCAGCCAGAAAGAGGCCGACGTGGTGTTGGTGCCGGCCACCACCGCGCTCTACCGGCTCGCACCGCCCGCCTTCCTGGCCGGCTACACCTTCCACTTCAAGGCCAAGCAGAAGCTCGAGGAATCGAAGCTCAAGGCCCAGCTCACGCTGGCCGGCTACAGCCATGTGACGCAGGTGGTGAGCCCCGGCGAGTACGCGGTGCGCGGCGGATTGATCGACCTGTTTCCCATGGGCTCGCCGGTGCCGTTCCGCGTCGACCTGTTCGACGACGAGATCGATTCGATCCGCACCTTCGACCCCGACACCCAGCGCAGCCTCTACCCCGTGCCCGAGGTGCGCCTGCTGCCGGGTCGCGAGTTCCCGATGGACGACGACGCCCGCGCGCGCTTTCGCAGCCGCTGGCGCGAACTGCTCGAAGGCGACCCGACCAAGAGCCGCATCTACAAGGACATGGGCAACGGCGTGGCCACTGCGGGCATCGAGTACTACCTGCCGCTGTTCTTCGACGAGACGGCCACGGTGTTCGACTACCTCGGCCCCGATGCCACCGTCGTGCTGCATGGCGAGCTCGAGCCCGCGTTCCAGCATTTCTGGCAGGACGCGAACGAACGCTACCGGCTGGTGCGCGGCGACTCCGAACGCCCGGCGCTGCCGCCCGAGGCGCTGTTCCTCAACGCCGAGCAGTTCTACCAACGCGCCAAGCCGCACGCCCAGCTGGCAATTCGCGGCGACATCGCCACCGACACCCCCTACGCCGAGTTCGACAAACTCCCGCCCTTCGCGGTGGTGCGCGGCGCCGAAGACCCGCTGGTCGGCCTCAAGGCGCACATTGCCGCCACGCCGCACCGCGTGCTGCTGATCGCCGAAAGCGACGGCCGGCGCGAAAGCCTGCTCGACTTCCTGCGCGCCAGCGGCGTGAGCCCGCCGGCCTTCGACTCGCTCGCCGAGTTCGAGGCCATGGCCGACGAGAAGATCGGCATCGTCACCGCCGCGCTGGCTTCGGGCTTCGCATGGCGTGAACAAGGCATCGACCTCGTCACCGAGACCGAACTCTTCGCCACCGCGCCCACCACGCGCCGCCGCAACAAGAAGCAGGAACAGGTCAGCGACGTCGAGGCGCTGATCAAGGACCTCTCGGAGCTCAACGTCGGCGACCCGGTGGTCCACACCGCTCACGGCATCGGCCGTTATCGCGGGCTGATGCACATGGACCTGGGCCAGGGCGTCGATGAAGAAGGCAAGCCGCTGCTGCAGGAAATGCTGCACCTGGAGTACGCCGACAAGGCCACGCTCTACGTGCCCGTTTCGCAGCTGCACCAGATCAGCCGCTACACCGGCGTCAGCGCCGACGAGGCCCCGCTGCACAGGCTGGGCTCCGGCCAGTGGGAGAAAGCCAAGCGCAAGGCCGCCGAACAGGTGCGCGACTCGGCCGCCGAGCTGCTCAACATCTACGCCCGCCGCGCCGCGCGCGAAGGCCATGCCTTCTGCTACTCGGCCGCCGACTACGAGGTGTTCGCCAACGACTTCGGCTTCCAGGAAACCGCCGACCAGAAGGCCGCGATCCACGCCGTGGTGCAGGACATGATCTCGCCGCAGCCGATGGACCGCCTGGTCTGCGGCGACGTGGGCTTCGGCAAGACCGAGGTGGCATTGCGCGCGGCCTTCATCGCGATCACCGGCGGCAAGCAGGTGGCGTTCCTTGCGCCCACCACGCTCTTGGCCGAGCAGCACTACCAGACGCTGGTCGATCGCTTCGCCAAGTGGCCGGTCCGGGTGGCCGAGATGAGCCGCTTTCGCTCGACCAAGGAAATCAACGCCGCCGCCAAGGGGCTGGCCGAGGGCACGGTCGACATCGTGGTCGGCACGCACAAGCTGCTGTCGCCGTCGATCAAGTTCAAGAACCTGGGCCTGCTCATCATCGACGAGGAGCATCGCTTCGGCGTGCGCCACAAGGAGGCGATGAAGGCGATGCGCGCCGAGGTCGACGTGCTCACGCTCACCGCCACGCCGATTCCGCGCACGCTGGGCATGGCGCTCGAAGGCCTGCGCGACCTGAGCGTGATCGCGACCGCGCCGCAACGCCGGCTGGCGATCAAGACCTTCGTTCGCAATGAAGGCACCGGCGTGATCCGCGAGGCCGTGCTGCGCGAGCTCAAGCGCGGCGGGCAGGTCTACTTCCTGCACAACGAGGTCGAGACCATCGAGAACCGCCGCCAGAAGCTCGAAGAGATATTGCCCGAGGCCCGCATCGCGGTCGCCCACGGCCAGATGCCCGAGCGCGAGCTGGAGCGCGTGATGCGCGACTTCGTGGCGCAGCGCTACAACCTCTTGCTGTGCTCGACCATCATCGAGACCGGCATCGACGTGCCGACCGCCAACACCATCGTGATGAGCCGCGCCGACAAGTTCGGCCTGGCGCAATTGCACCAGCTGCGCGGCCGCGTCGGGCGTTCGCACCACCAGGCCTATGCCTACCTGATGGTTCCCGACACCGAAGGCCTGACCAAGCAGGCGGCGCAGCGGCTCGACGCGATCCAGCAGATGGAAGAACTGGGCTCCGGCTTCTACCTCGCGATGCACGACCTGGAAATCCGCGGCACCGGCGAAGTGCTCGGCGAAAACCAGAGCGGCAACATGATGGAGATCGGCTTCCAGCTCTACAACGAGATGCTGAGCGAAGCCGTGCGCTCGCTCAAGGCCGGGCAGGAGCCCGATCTGCTGGCGCCGTTGTCGGTCACGACCGAGATCAACCTGCATGCCCCCGCCCTGCTGCCCGACGATTACTGCGGCGACGTGCACCTGCGGCTGTCGTTCTACAAGAAGCTCGCGACCGCGAAAACGCCCGAGCAGATCGACATCCTGCTGGAAGAAATCGTCGACCGCTTCGGCAAGCTGCCGCCGCAGGCGCAGACGCTGATCGACACACACCGGCTGCGCGTGCTGGCGCGGCCTTACGGCGTGGTGAAAGTGGATGCGGCGCCGGGCGTGATCCACATCACCTTCAAGAAAGACCCGCCGGTCGATTCGATGGCCATCATTCACCTGATCCAGAAGAACAAGCACATCAAGCTCGCCGGCAACGAGAAGCTGCGCATCGAGCGCGAGCTCAAGGAGTCCAAGGACCGGGCGCAAATGGTGCGCGACGTGCTGCGCAGCCTCGGTCAACCCATCGTCAAGGAAACTGTCCCCGCATGAGCGCTACAGAAATTGCCCCCGGTCTCGTCATCCAGCGCGTGAAGCCGCCGCTCGCGCTCGCCGACTTCAAGCTGATCGCGTTCGACATGGACTCGACGCTGATCAACATCGAATGCATCGACGAGATCGCCGATGCCGTCGGCAAGAAGGCCGAGGTGGCCGCGATCACCGAAGCCACGATGCGCGGCGAGATCAAGGACTTCAAGGAAAGCCTGCGGCGCCGCGTGGCATTGCTTCAGGGCGTGCCTGTGCAAGCGCTGCAGCAGGTCTACGACGAGCGGCTGAAGCTCAACCCGGGCGCGACCAAGCTGGTCGCGGCCTGCAAGGCGGCGGGCCTCAAGGTGCTGCTGGTGTCGGGCGGTTTCACCTTCTTCGCGAACCGCGTGAAGAACCGACTGGGCATCGACTTCGCGCGCTCGAACCTGCTCGATGAAGCCGACGGCAAGCTCACCGGCCAGGTGGTGACGCAGAGCTGGGGCGACATCTGCGACGGTGCCGAAAAGCGCCGCACGCTGCTCGAAGTCGCCTCGCTCATGGGAATTTCGCCGCAGGAGACCATCGCCGTCAGCGACGGTGCCAACGACCTGCCGATGATGGGCGAGGCCGGCCTCTCCGTGGCGTATCACGCCAAGCCCAAGGTGCGCGAGCAAGCCATGGTGGCCATCAACGAAGGTGGCCTTGACCGCTTGCTGGAAATACTGGGATGAGATCCTGCTTTTCGATTCTTCGCGATGTGTTTCAAGTGCGTTGTTCGGGACGAGATCACGCCGACGGTGTGCTCTGCTCCGCGAATGTCCCCCCGCTTCGCTCCTCCTTTATTTCGCTGCGCAGAGCACACCGCCAGCG
>CAMATD010000209.1 GCA_945860785.1 Variovorax sp. YR752
CATAGGCAGGTGAAAAGCAGTGATGGTGAGTGTCGATGCGTCTTGCCGATGCCACGGATGTACCTGCCAACGGTGCGCCCCCGGACAGCAGCGCACTGCCGGCACCTGCCGCCAGAAGGCCGGTCAGAAAGCCGCGCCGCCCCAATGACGAACAACCGCACACAGGGTCTGCTGAACGCGATGCATCGGTCGTTTTCATGGAGCCGCAGTGTGGACGAGGAAGCCCGCAGCGGCAATGGCCGGCGTGGCACCTGACCAGCGGGCAAACGCTAGGTACCCCACCCCGTTCGTTCCTACAGTTCAGGCTCGCACGGCAAGACACAACAACCCGGAAAGACATGCCATGGAGTTCGACTACGTGATCGTGGGTGGAGGCTCGGGCGGCGCGACGCTGGCCTCGCGACTCAGTGAAGACCCATCGGTGCATGTCTGCCTGATCGAGGCCGGCGGCGAAGGCCGCGGCATCCTGGTGCGGGCACCGGCCGGCACGGTGGCGATGCTGCCGGGCCGCCCACCCATCAACAACTACGCCTACCAGACCGTGCCGCAGCCCGGCCTCGACGGGCGCCGCGGCTACCAGCCGCGCGGGCGCTGCCTGGGCGGCTCCAGCGCGATCAACGCCATGCTCTATGTGCGCGGCCATCGTGACGACTACGACGATTGGGAACGCTCGGGCTGCGCGGGCTGGTCGTTCGACGACGTGCTGCCGTACTTCAAGCGCGCCGAAGGCAACCAGCGCGGCGAGAGCGCGCTGCATGGCGCCGACGGCCCGCTGCAGGTGGGCGAACAGCAAAGCCCGCGCCCGATCACCGAAGACTTCGTGCGGGCCGCAGCCGAGTGCGGCATTCCGCGCAACGACGACTTCAACGGTGCCGAGCAGGAAGGCGCGGGCCTCTACCAGGTCACGCAGTTCCACGGCGGCGCGAAGAACGGCGAGCGCAGCTCGACAGCGGCGGCCTACCTGCATCCGGTGATGGACCGCGCCAACCTCACGGTGCTGACCGGCACCCAGGCCCTGCGCGTGGTGCTCGAAGACAGGCGCGCCGTTGGCGTCGAGGTGCGACGCGGCGGCAACACCGAGGTGATCGCGGCGCGGCGCGAGGTGGTGCTGTGCGGCGGTGCGTTCAACTCGCCGCAGTTGCTCATGCTCTCGGGCATCGGCGACCCGGCCGAACTGGGCCGCCACGGCATCGTCGTGCAGCACGCGTTGCCGGGCGTCGGCAAGAACCTGCAGGACCACACGGACTTCATCCTCGCCTACAAGTCGAAGCAGACCGACCTGTTCGGCATCGGCGTGGTCGGCGGCCTGCACCTGATGAAGGCGATTCTCGAGTGGCGCAAGAGCGGCAAGGGCATGATCGCAACGCCCTTCGCCGAAGGCGGCGCCTTCTTCAAGTCGTCGCCCGAATTGCGCCGACCCGACCTGCAGCTGCACTTCGTGATCGCGATCACCGACGACCATGCGCGCAAGCTGCACGCGGGCTTCGGCTTCTCATGCCATGTGTGCGTGCTGCGCCCCAAGGGCCGCGGCGATGTGCGCCTGAACGATGCGAACCCCGAGTCCGCGCCGCGCATCGACCCGCGCTTTCTCTCGGATGCCGATGACATGGCCTTGCTGCTGCAAGGCGTGAAGAAAACGCGCGAGATCCTGCGTGCGCCCGCGCTCGAAAAATACCGGCACAGCGAGGTCTACACCGCCGACGCCCACACCGACGAAGAACTCACGCAGCACATCCGCGCGCGCGCCGACACCATCTACCACCCGGTGGGCACCTGCAAGATGGGCGTGGACGCGATGGCCGTGGTCGATGCGCAATTGCGCGTGCACGGCATCGAGAACCTGCGCGTGGTCGATGCCTCGGTGATGCCGACGCTCATCGGCGGCAACACCAATGCGCCGACCCTCATGCTCGCCGAGCGTGCGGCCGACTGGATGCGCGGACCCATCACTTTCGACCGCGCGGTGCAGGATGCTAGAGCGCCTGCGACGAGCCCCGAACCATCAGTTCTCCCGGAAGCAGCAGCTGACGCGGTGCCGAGTCCAGCCCACGCAGCCGCTCGATCAGGCATGTAGCTGCCGTGCGGCCAATGGCATCGGTGGGCTGCGCGACCGTGCTCAGGCCGGGGCCGATCAGCGAGGCCCATTCGGGATCGTCGAAGCCGACAAAGCCCAGGTCGCTGCCGAACTGCAAGCCGAGCCGAGCCATGGCCTGCGCCACGCGCAGCGTGACCACGGCATTGCCGGCGACCACGGCGGCGCGGCGGCCGCGCTTGGCGCGCTTGCGCAAGGCGGTCAGTGCCGCATCCAGCGCATCGCTCTCGCCCTCGACGCTTTCGAACACCTCACCCGCCACGCGCGGTTCGTGCGCCATCACGCAGGCGCCGAAGGCCGCCGTGCGTTCGCGCCGCGAGCTCACGCCCTTCTGTGGCTCGGTGACATAGAGCAATTCGCGGTAGCCGCCTTCGACCAGATGACCGCAGGTGGCCTGCATCGCGGCGTGGTTGTCGAGCGAGACGAAGTCGGTGTGCATGCCCGTGTGCCGGCGATCCACCAGCACCGCGGGCTTGCCGTGCAGCGTGACCGCATCGACCACGTTGCTGCCGCGCCCCAGCGTGTTGAGGATGAAGCCGTCGACCTGGTAGCCCGCCAGCGCATTGATGGCCTCGCGCTCGCGCTCGCTCTCGTTGCCGAGGTTGAACAGCATCACGAGATAGCCCGCGTCCTGGCAGGCCTTCTCGGCGCCGCGCAGCACGGCCACCGAATAGGGGTTGGTGATGTCGGCCACGATCAGGCCGATGAGCCGCGAGCGGCCGTGGCTCAGCGCTTGGGCCATCGGGCTCGGCGAATAGGCCAGCGCCGCGATGGCAACCTCGACGCGCGCGGCGATGTCGGGGCTGAGCAGGCGCTCGCGGTGATTCAGAAAGCGCGAGACAGTGGCTTTGGAAACGCCCGCGGCCTCGGCAACGTCGGCGATGGTGGCGCGGCCCGTCGGCTTCATGGTCTTGCTCCTTCCCCCTTTGGGGGAAGGTTGGGATGGGGGCAAGCGGAGCGCTCGATGGATGCGCCGCTGGCCCCCACCCCTGCCCTCCCCCAGCGGGGGAGGGAGAAAAACCGGATCGCGCTCATGCGACGGCCGTGTCGTACGGCGCCGTCGGTTGCTCGCCGGCCAGCACCTGCAACAGGTTCGTGGTCGCCAGTTCGGCCATCGCATGCCGCGTCTCGTGCGTGGCCGAGCCGATGTGCGGCAGCGGCGTCACGCGCGGGTGCGTGCGCAGCGGCGAATCGAGCGGCAGCGGTTCTTTGGCGAACACATCGAGACCGGCAGCGCGCAGGCCACCATGATCCAGCGCGTGCAGCAGCGCCTCTTCGTTCACGGTGGCGCCCCGGCCGCCGTTGATGAATGCGGCCCCCGGCTTCATGCGCGCGAAGAAGGCAGCGTCGATCATGCCGCGCGTGGCGTCGGTCAGCGGCAGCATGGCGAGCACGATGTCGGAACGTGCCAGCAGGTCGTCCAGCGGCGTGTGGGTGGCGCGACCTTGCAGCTCGGGCGCTTGCGTCGCCAGGTCGACGGGCCGGCGTGCGTGGTACAGCACCGGCATGCCGAAGCCCAATGCGGCGCGGCGCGCCACGGCCTGCCCGATGCGGCCGAAACCGAGGATGCCGAGCGTCTTGCCGTGCACGTCGGTGCCGAAGAGTTCTTCGCCGATGTTCTTGTCCCAGCGGCCTTCGCGCACCAGGTTCGACAGTTCGACGACCCGGCGCTGCGTGGCCATCAGGATCGCGAACACGGTGTCGGCCACGGTCTCGGTGAGCACGTCAGGGGTGTGGCACAGCACGATGCTGCGTTTGTGCAGTTCCGCCAGCGGGTAGTTGTCGACGCCGACCGACACGCTCGAGATCACCTCGAGCTGCGGCGCCGCATCGAGCAGCGCCGCATCGACTGTGTGGCTCGAACCGATCAGGCCGTTCGCGGTGCGCAGCGCGGCGGCAAAGGCCTCGGGCTCCTTGCGCGGATCGGCAACGGTCACGTGGTGCGCAGCCTGCAGCCGCGCCAATTGGTCTTCGGGCAAGGGCCGGAAGACAAGCACATTCTTTTTCGTCATGGTCAGAGCCCCGCTTCTTCGAGTTCCGCGCGTGTCGGCAGTCCCTCGGTGTCGCCCAGCACCTGCACGGCGCGCGCACCGATCCAGGCGCCGCGGCGCACGGCCTCGGGCACGCTCTTGCCTTCGAGCAATGCGCTCACCACGCCGGCCGCGAAACCATCGCCCGCGCCCACGGTGTCGATCACTTCCTTCACCGGAAAGCCATCCAAACGGCCGGTGCCGGCCACGTCGCTGTCGTAGTAGGCGCCTTCGGCCCCGAGCTTGACGACCACCAGCTTCGCGCCGCGCTCGCGATAGAAGCGCGCCACGGCTTCGGGCTCGGTGTGGCCCGTCAGCAGCAGGCCTTCTTCGATGCCGGGCAGCACCCAGTCGGCGCGCGAGGCCAGCTCGTTGATCCAGTGACGCATGGTCTCGGTCGAAGCCCACAGCGTGGGCCGCAGGTTGGTGTCGAACGAGATCGTGCGGCCGGCCGCGCGCATCACATCCATGGTCTTGAGCGCGGCCTGCAGGCTGGTGTCGGAGATCGCCGCGAACACGCCCGTGGCATGCAGGTGGCGCGCCGAGCGCAGCCAGGCCTCGTCCACATCGGCCGGGCCCATCTGGCTCGCGGCCGATCCCTTGCGGTGGTATTCGACCGGCGGATCGCTGCCGTCGGTGACGCGGCCCTTGAACTGGAAGCCGGTGCGTTGCGTGGGGTCGCAGATCACGTGCGAACAATCGATGCCCTCGCCCTGCATGGTCGCGAGCAGCGCGCGCGCCATCGAGTCGGTGCCGAGCCGGCTGGCCCAGCCCACCTTGAGGCCCAGGCGCGAGAGGCCGATGGCCACGTTGGTCTCGGCGCCAGCGGTGCGCTTGTGAAACGACTGCGCATTCTCCAGCGGCCCGGGCCGGTCGGCCACGAGCAGCATCATGGCCTCGCCAAACAAGGCGACATCGAAGGCGGTAGGTTCTGTCATGTGGTTCTACGCCCGGGCGGCGCGGATGAAGTCGATGTGCGTGCGCGTGACGGCCAGCAGGTCGTCACCCACGAGCGGGTATTCGATGGCGTGCGGCACATCGGCGGGCAGCGCACGCAGCACCGCGCGCCATGGCGCGACCGAGTCGCCCAGCGGCACGGCCACCCACTTGTGCGGCAGGCGCTGCGCGCCCTTGCAATGCACATAGCGCACGCGGTGGCCGAGCGCCTGCGCGGCCTGCAGCGGGCACTCGCCGACCCAGTGCCAGTTGCCCATGTCGAAGGTCATGCCGAGCTCGACGCCGGCGCGGTCGGCCACGTCGAAGAAGGTCTGCAAGGCCGAGAGCGTGCCCGCGCGCACGGTCTGGTCGTTCTCGATCAGCAGTTCGATGCGGGTTTGCGCCAGCTCCACCTTCAGGCCCCAGAGCGAGCCATGCGATGAGGCCTGGAAGTCGCCGATGGACATCTGGAGCCGCTTCGCACCCACGCGCGTGGCAGCGGCAATGCCACGCTTGAGCGCAGCGCTGTCGAGCCAGCCGCCTTCGGCCCAGAGGCCTTCGGGGCTGGAATACACGGAGGCGAGACCGTTCAGCGCCGGCAGCTCGGCATCCGCGTCGCGCAGCATCTCGCCGCGCACTTCGACCGAATCGGCGCCGGCGGCCCGCGCCAGTTGCGAGCACCAGAGCTGGCCATGCCGCCCCACCTCGGCCGCGCCGAAGGACGACAGAGAAATAAGAACGGAAAAGGACATTCAGTGGGCCTGGGGGGAGCTGAGGATCTGGCCGAGGAATTGTCGCGTCCTCTCGTCCTTGGGATTGCCGAAGAACTCTTCCGGCGGCGCCTGCTCCACGATCTTGCCTTCCGCCATGAAGATCACGCGATCAGCCACGCTGCGGGCAAAGCCCATTTCGTGCGTCACGCACAGCATGGTCATGCCGTCTTCGGCCAGGCCGATCATGGTGTCGAGCACTTCCTTGACCATCTAGGGGTCGAGCGCCGAGGTGGGCTCGTCGAACAGCATGATCTTGGGCGACATGCACAGCGCGCGCGCAATCGCCACACGCTGCTGCTGGCCGCCGGAAAGCTGGCTGGGGTACTTGCCGGCCTGCTCGGGAATGTGCACGCGCGTGAGGTACTTCATGGCCAACTCCTCGGCCTGCGCCTTCGTCATGCCGCGCGAGCGTGCAGTTCTCGAGGATGGTGAGGTGCGGAAACAGGTTGAACTGCTGGAACACCATGCCGACCTCGGCGCGCACCGCATCCACGTTCTTGCCGCCGGCCGTGAGGTCGATGCCATCGACCACGATGCGGCCCTTCTGCACCGTCTCGAGCCGGTTGATGCAGCGGATGAGCGTCGACTTGCCCGAGCCCGAAGGGCCGCAGATCACGATGCGCTCGCCCTGGCGCACCGACAGGTCGATGCCGGTCAACACCTGGAATTCACCGTACCACTTGTTGACCGCTTCCATGCGGATGATCGATTCCGTCGTCATGCCAGGATTCCTTCTTCTTCAGCCTTGGCGGCTCACTGCATCTTCGGCAGGTCGACCTGCAGCCACTTTTGATAGAGCTTGTTGAGCTCGCCGTTGGCGGTGTTCTTGGCAACGAAGTCGTTGACCGCCTTGTGCAGCTCTTCCTGGCCCGGACGCATCGCGATGCCCATCGACTGCTGCACCAGCGTGAACTTGTTTTCGTAGGTGCCGGCAGGCACGCGCTTGGCAATCTGCGCCGCCACGGTGACCGAGCAGCCGATGGCATCGACCTGGTCCGAGATCAGCGCCTGCATGGCCGAGGCGTCGTCGTCGAAGCGGCGGATTTCGGTGCCTTCCGGTGCGGCCTTGGTCACGGCCACGTCCTGCGTCGAGGCACGAGCCACGCCCACGCGCAGGCCCTTCAGGTCGCCTGCGGCCTTGATGGGGGTCTTGGTTGCGCCGTACAGCACGATGGTCGCGGCCGCGTAGGGCTGCGAGAACTGCACCTGCTTCGAACGCTCCGGCGTGATGGCCAGCGAGGCGACCAGCACGTCGACCTTGTTGGTCAGCAGGCAGGGAATGCGGTTCGGGCCGGTCACCGGCACGATGTTGGCCTTGACGCCCCAGTCCTTGGCCAGCAGCTTGGCCACGTCGGCGTCGTAGCCGTCGGGCTGGTTCTTCGCGTCGGTGGTGCCGTAGGGCGGAAAGTCGACCAGCATGCCGATGGTGATCTCGCCCTTCTTCTTGATGTCGGCCACGGACTGTGCCGAGGCGAAGAGTGCGAACACGGTGAGCGCGGCGCCGAGGCTGAGGACTGCCAGCGCGACGCGGCGGGTGGTGGAACGGGTCATTGGATGTGTCTCCTGAATAAGGGAAGGAAGCGAGGAGAAAAGAAAACTGGAATCAGCGTGCGAGCGCCTGGGCGCGCTTGCGCTCCATGCGGGCCGCGATCAACGAGAGCGGCCAGCAGATCGCGAAGTAGATGGCGGCCACCACCGAGAACACGATCAGCGGCTGGAAGGTGGCGTTGTTGATGATCTGCCCGGCCCGCGTGATCTCGGTGAAGCCGATGAGGGCCGCGAGCGAGGTGCCCTTGATGATCTGCACCAGGTAGCCCACCGTGGGCGCGAGCGCGATCTTGAAGGCCTGCGGCAGCACCACGTCGCGCATGCGGGCGCCGTACTTGAGGCTCAGCGCCTCGGCCGCTTCCCACTGGCCGCGCGGAATCGCCTCGATGCAGCCGCGCCAGATCTCGCCGAGGAAGGCGGCGCTGTTGAGGATGAGCGCCACGCCCGCGGCGATCCACGGGTTGATGTCGAGCCCCAGCACCGGCGCGCCGAAGAAGATCAAAAAGAGCTGCAGCAGCAGCGGCGTGCCCTGGAAGATCTGGATGAAGGTGGTCGCGACGGCGCGCGCCCCCTTCGATTCGGAGGTGCGCATGAGCGCCACGATGAGCCCCAGCACCGCGCCACCGATGAAGGCGATGAGCGACAGCGCGAGCGTCCACTTGGCCGCTTCGAGGATGAAAAGGAATTCGGGAAAGCCGAAGGTACGCATTTTTGTCTTGCTCCGTTCGGTCTGACTACCGGCGGTCCGGGTAGTTGAGCATGCGCTTGTCGATCAGCTTGAACATGGCCGAGAAGGCCAGTGCCAGCGCGAGGTAGATGGCAGCCACGACGATGTAGATCTCGAAGCTGCGGAAGGTCTGCGACTGCAGGTTGGCGGCCACCGAAGTCAGGTCGTCGGCCGAGATCACCGACACCACGGCCGAACTCAGCATCAGCAAGATGAACTGGCTCGTGAGCGCCGGGTAGATGGCCTTGAGCGCGGGCTTGATGATCACGAAGCGGAAGATTTCCCAGGGCTTGAGGTTGAGCGCCCTGCCCGCCTCGATCTGCCCCTTGGGAATCGACTCGATGCCCGCGCGGATGATTTCCGTTGCATACGCGCCGAGGTTGACCACCATCGCCACCAGCGCGGCCGTCTGCGGCGACCAGCGCAGGTCGATGGCCGGCAGCGCGAAGAAGAAGAAAAACAGCTGCACGAGGAATGGCGTGTTGCGGATCACCTCGATGTAGGCATTGACGAGAAAGCGCAGCCAGCCCGGCCCTGAGGTCTTGCCCCAGGCGCAAAAAATCGCGACCACGAGGCCCAGCACCGTGGCGATGAGCGAGAGCTGGATCGTGATCCACGTGCCCTTAAACAGCAGCGGCCAGGCAGCGAAAACGGCGTCGAATTGAAACTGGTAGTTCATGGTGGGGCGAGCACGGTGGGGCCGTGCGCATGCCTCGAAAGCAATGCTTGCAGCTTATATGAAACCGGTTTCATAACGAGTTAGGGATTCCCCTAGGTGGGCGTTTTGACCTACCTTCTGCCTACACTGGCGCCATGCTGAACCCACCCGCGGCCACCATGCCCACAGAGGCGCACGCGCCCTCGTCCGGCGCTTCGGGCGCTCCCACCGTGCAGCATTTCAGGCAGGCCCTGCTCTGGCCCCTGCGGCTGATGCCCTCGCCGGACACCAAGCCCACTCACCATGGCCCCTGGCAGGTGCTGCGCGACATGGGCGATGCCTCGCCCTGGCGCGAAGAGGTCGACGAATACACGGGCGACAGCAGCCGCAGCCGCTTCCATGAGCGGCACTACAACGAGTTCGTGAGCTTCCTGCCCTATGTGCAGCGCTTCCTGTACGGCGAAGGCCGCTCGCGGAACAAGGGCGACGATTCGGCTTCGGGCAACGACGGCGACTCGCCGATGCGCATCTTTCGCCGCAACGACATCGCGGCGGTGCGCGTGGTGTCGCAGCCCGGCGATGCGCCGATCACGCTCGACGTGGTGCACTGCGATCTCTACTTCTTCTTCGACATCGACGTGGTGCTGCTCAACCTCGAGGTCGGGGTGAACAACCTGAGCCTCGCGCAGGCACAAGACATCCTCTACCGCTTCGGCCGCGCCTACCCCTCGGGTTGGGAGCCCGACGGTTCGGCACTGCATTGCATGGCAAGCGTCGAGTGGCTGGACGCCGACGGCCGCGTGCTCGCGAGCTCCGACGCGCAGCAGCGCGAGAGCTTTCTCTCGCACGTCGCGCAACACCGTGCGCCGCGCATCTCGTCGCACTGGGCCTTCCTGATGCAGCCGCTGGTGAGCGACCATTCCGACGAACCCGGCACGCTGCGCTACCGGCAGATCGAGTACTACCGCATGCCGGTGATGGCCTACCTGTCGATGGACGACCCGCGCCGCCTCACGCGCGACGACTTCGTGCGGCTCGCGCTGGTCACGGGCGCGGGCGCCACCGATGCCCACCTGCCCTACGCCGACCATCACCTCGCCGACTTTGAGCACAAGTACTGTTATGACCGCTTCTGGCTGAATGCCAGTGCGGCGCCCAACACGCGCTACCTGTGCAACGGCCACGCGCTGGTCGTGGTGGGCGATGCGCACTCCGAATTCTTCTGCTGCCGCGACCGCGGCGTGCTCGCGCAGTTCAGGCACCAGCACTTCCTGCTGTTCTTGATCGCGCACTTCCAGAAGGCGTCGCTGCTGATGTTCTCGGACCAGCTGGTCGAGGCGCTCAAGCGGCTCGACATCCGCAGCACGCCGAGCGTGAAGCAGTTCAAGCGCGCGATCCGCTCGAGCTTCGAGCGCTTTCTGCGCTTCACGCACCGCTACTGGTTCCACGAGATCTCGGAGCAGGCGCAGGTGCGCGCGCTCTCGCACATGTGCGCCGCGCACCTCGGGCTCGATCCGCTCTACGACGAGGTCAAGGCACGCATCGCGGACATGAACACGTACCTCGACGCCGACAGCCTGCGCCGGCAGGCCAGCACCGTGGTGCGGCTCACGGTGGTCACGCTGTTCGGGCTGATCGGCACCGTTACGACAGGCTTCCTCGGCATGAACCTGCTGGCCGAGGCCGATGCGCCCTTGTGGCGCAAGGCGCTGTGGTTCGGCGTGGTGTTCGTCGCAACGACGTGGCTCACGATCTACACGATGGTGAAGTCGCAGCGACTGTCGGACTTCATCGATGCGCTGTCGAACGACCGGCTGGGTTTTCGCGGGAAGATGGCCGCGCTGGCGCGGGTGTGGCGGCCGGGCTCGGACTGAAGAGGCTCACGAATGCGCATTGCCATCGTCTCCGACATTCACGGAAATCTCCCCGCGCTCGAAGCCGTGGTCGAGGACATCAACCGCCGTGGCGCGGATGCGATCGTCAACCTGGGCGACAGCCTCTCCGGCCCGTTGATGCCGCTGGAGACCGCGCAGTTCCTGATGGCGCAGGACTGGGTTCACCTTTCCGGGAACCATGAGCGCCAGCTTCTCACCCTGCCTGCCGGCCAACGAGGCCCGTCCGACGAGTTCGCGCATGCGCGGCTCGGTGCGAAGGAGTTCGAATGGATGGCCTCGCTGGTGCCCAACCTTCGCTTCAGCCCGGAAGTCCTGCTCTGCCACGGCACACCGGCCAGCGATCTCGAATACTTTCTGGAGACCGTTGGAGCCCGCGAATTTCCGCGCGGCCACGCTGCCGGAAATCGATGCGCGCCTCGGCCACGTCAAGGCCGAGCTGATCGCATGCGGCCACACGCATGTGCCGCGCGCGGTGCGTGCGTCCAGCGGGCAGTTGATCGTCAACCCGGGCAGCGTTGGGCTGCCGGCATATGCCGACATTCATCCGTATCCGCACGTCGTCGAAACCGGCTCGCCGAATGCGCGCTATGCGATCGTCGAGCGGCGTGATGGTGGTTGGACTTCCAGGCTGATTGCAGTGCCTTACGACCACACGGCCATGTCGGCACTGGCGCTGAAGCACCAACGGCCGGACTGGGCCCATGCGCTCGCCACTGGGCGCATGTCTTAGGGCCTGTCTGCGATCTATCTGGGGCGCTGCTGTTCAGGGAGCGCTCACGCCGACGGTGTG
>CAMATD010000210.1 GCA_945860785.1 Variovorax sp. YR752
CCATGCCGAAGGCCACGCCCAGCACGGTGACCATCGCGCCTTCGAGCGCGAGCAGCGCCAGCACGTGGCGGAGGCCCGCGCCGACGGCGCGCAGTACGGCGAGTTCGCGTCTGCGTTTGTTGAGCCCGGCCATCACCACCGACACCAACCCCGCAAGGCTCACCAGCGCGACCAGCGCCGACATCAGCAGCAGCGCGTTCTCGCCGATGCCGATCACGCTCCACAGTTCGTCGAGCGCCACGCCCGGGAGGATGGCCATCAGCGGCTCGCCGGTGTAGGTCGAAATCCAGCGCTGCACGCCGAACACCGCGGCGCGGTTCTTCAGGCCCACCAGCGCGGCCGTCACGTTCTTCGGCGTGAGGTCGAACTTGCGCACCTGCTCGGCCGGGATGTGCACGCCCGGCATCGGGGCACCGCCCACCCACTCGAGGTGGATGGCCTCCATCGCCTCGAGGCCGATGTGCACCGTGCGGTCCACCGGCGTGCCGGTGCGCGCGAGCACGCCGACCACGGTGAAGGGCTTGTCGGCATGCTCGGCCACGTTGAGTTCGCCGCTGCCGTGCGCGAGCGTGATCTTCTGGCCCACGTGGTAGCTGAGCTTGTCGGCCACTTCGGCGCTGACCACCGCATCGAAGAGTTCGCTGAAGGGCTTGCCTTCGCGCAGCTTCAGCAACTGCTTGTCGCCATAGCGAAAGCGCGTGAAGTATTCGGGCGAGGTGGCCAGCACCGCGAAGCCGCGGTGCGAATCGCCGAGCGACAGCGGCACGACCCAGTCGACGCCCTGGTGCGCGGCCAGCGCCTGCACGCTCTTCCACGAGATGTTGTTGGTGGCCGCGCCGATGCGGAACACCGAGTACAGCAGCAGTTGCGTGGAGCCGGTGCGTGCGCCGACGATCAGGTCGGTGCCCGAGACGGACGATGCGAAGTTCTCGCGCAGTTCGGTGCGGATGCGCTCGACGCCGAGCAGCAGGAAGGTCGACAGCGCGATCGAGAACACGGTGAGCGCGAGCGTGAAGCGCCGGTTCCAGGCACTGCGCCAGGCGATGGAAAAGAGTGCCCTCATGCATCCACCGCCATCGCGCTCGATGCCGCGCGGTTGATCTCCGGCAGCAGCACATGCCGCGCAAAGCGCTGCGCAATGCGCTGGTCGTGGCTCACGAACACGAGCGCGCTGTGGTTCACGGCGCAGGCCGTCAGCAGCACGTCGAGAAAGGCTTCGCGCCGGTCTTCGTCGAGCGCGGAGGTGGGCTCGTCGGCGATCACCACTTCGGGCTGGCCGATGAGCGCGCGTGCCGCGGCCACGCGCTGCTGCTGGCCGACCGAGAGTTGCAGCGCCTGGCGCTTCCACAGGTTGCGGTCGAGGCCCATCTGGTCGAGCAGGTGCTCGGCCTCTGCGCGCGAACTGCCGTTGCGCGAGGCTTGCGTCTCGCGCCGGGCCGAGAAGCGGCAGGGCAGCAGCACGTTGTCGAGCACGCTCAGGTAAGGCAGCAGGTTGAACTGCTGGAAGATGTAGCCCACGTGGGCCACGCGGCTGCGATCGCGCGCGGCGCCCGAGAGCTGCGACCAGTCATGCCCCAGCAGGGTGACGCGGCCCTCGTCGGCCACCAGCACGCCGGCCAGGAGCGACAGCAGCGTGCTCTTGCCGCAGCCGCTCGGGCCATGCAGGAACACGGACTCGCCGGCGGTGATGCGAAAGGCCTCGATGTCGATGCAGGGCGCCTTCACGCCAGGCCACGCAAAACGCAGCGCTTCGGCGGCGAGCACGACGCGCAAGGCTGTCGACTCGGCCTGCAAAGGGGTGCTCACAGTCTTACTTACCCCAGCTCAGGCGAGCGGGCTGGCTCGCCTGGGCGCCGGCCGGGCGCTTGAGTTGGCGCTTGAACTGGCCTTGCGCGGAAGCGATCTGCGAGTCGATCTGGCGCAGGCCCTTGAAGACGCTGAAGAGGTTCAGGTCGATGAAGCGGGCCGCGGCTGCATTGGTGCAGTTGAAGGAAAAAGTTGCATCGAGGTCGGCGTGGCCGACGGGCTCGCTCGGGTCGGGGTTGCCGAGGCCGAGTGCACCGGAGCGCAGGTCGACCGGGCCGAGCTTGCAGTTGGCCGCCGGGTCGATGGCGAAGAGCTTGTCGGCCGCGCGCAGCTGGGCGATGGCGGCTTCGACGGTCTTCTTCTCGACATCGGTCTTCGGGGCGCGTTCGAAGCCGAAGATGTTGTCGAGCGGGGATTCCATGTCGATCACGACGGTGGGGCCGTCGATGGCCACGTCGAGCTTGAGCTGGCCGTGCACGTGGGCGTGTTGCTGCTGGGCTTGTGCAGCAAGGAACGGGGCCGCCGCGAACAGCGCGGCGGCGATTGCGAGACCGGAGATGCGTCGGAGTCGAATGTGTTTCATGGTTCTGCGCCTTGCCGGGTCGGCAGCCCCGGCGTGTTGCTCCATTCGCTCCAGCTGCCGGCATAGAGCGCAGTCGTCCCGAGCCCTGCGATCTGCATCGCAAGCAGGTTGGGCACGGCGCTCACGCCGCTGCCGCATTGGTGGACGACTGTCGCCGCGTCGCGTCCCGCGAGCAGCGTTTCGAACTCGGCACGCAATTGCGATGCCGGCTTGAATTTGCCGTCGGGACCGAGGTTCTCGGCGAAGGGCCGGTTGAGGGCCCCGGGGATGTGACCGGCAATAGGGTCCAGAGGTTCCACCTCGCCGCGATATCGTGCACCGGCCCGTGCGTCGATCAGGCTCTGGTCAGTTTGGCCGAGCCGGCGCACCACGGTGTCGGTGGTGACGAGCTTCGCAAGGGGCTCGCCCACGACGAAGTTCGACTGGAAGCGCGCGGGCTCCTCGCGGTCGGTCACTTCGCCGCCCGCGGCCTGCCAGGCCTGCAGGCCGCCGTCGAGCACGGCCACCGCGTCGTGGCCCATCCACTTGAGCATCCACCACAGGCGCCCGCAGTAGTTGGCGCCGTTGCGGTCGTACACCACGGCCTGCATGCCGTTGGCGAAGCCGACGCTCGAGAGCCAGGCCGCGAACTTCTCGCGGCTGGGCAGCGGATGGCGGCCGCCCGAGGCCGGCAGGCCGTCGTCTTGCGCCACCACCACGTCGCCATGGGCGCCGGGCACGCCGTGCTTCGCGCTGAGGTCGGTGTCGAGGTTGGCGTACTGCGCGCCCGGAACATGCGCGGCGGCATAGAGCTGGGGGCCGGCTTCGGGCTTCATGAGTTCGAAACTGCAGTCGAACACCATGAAGGGGGTGTCCCCGGCTTGCAGTTGCTGGAGTTGTTCGACGCTGACGAGGGTGGTGTACATGGCGTGTTCTCCTTCGATGAGATTCAATGTTCTTCGACCGGCGCCTTGGGCACGGCCCGCTGGCGCAGCGCGGTGGCTGCAAGGCCGCTCACGACGATGAGCGCCATGCCGCCCCAGCCGGCGGCATCGAGGCGATCGTCGAACACCACCACGCTGTAGAAGGCTGCAAAGATGATGCCGGAGTACTGGAGGTTGGCCACCACAAGGGTACCGGCCTGGGTCTTGGCGGTGGCGTAGGCGCGCGTCATGCACAGCTGTCCGAGAGCGGCCAGCAAACCGATCGGCAGCAGCCACAGCGCGTGCGGCCACGTCCAGGAGGCCGGGCCCGAAAAGCCGGTGACGGCCGTGGCAAGGGCACCCGCCACCGCCGAGCCGACCGCGAAATAGAACACCGTGCGCAGCTCGGGCTCGCCGATGCGCGACAGTGCCACCACCTGCATGTAGGCGAAGGCGGCCGTCAGCCCCGACAGCAGGCCGAGCAGGCCCGCAAAGCCCTGGCTCGCATCCACCGAGGGCCTGAGCATCAGCACCACGCCGACGAAGCCCGCCAGCACCGTGACCACCAGCGGCGCCTGCAAGGGCGGGCGTGCCACGCGGCCGTCGCGCCCGGGCACCGGCACCCAGGCCAGCAGCGACCCGCCGACGAGGAAGGCCGCGATCCACACGCTGCTCATGTAGTTGAGCGTGACGGCGGTGGCCAGCGACATGTGGGCAATGGCATAGAACCATGCACCGAGCGACACCACGCCGATGATGCTGCGCCAGGCGTGCATGCCGGGATACCGGGTGGCGAGCGAAACGCCGCGGTTGCGCGCCAGCAGCCAGAGAAAGACGATGCCGATCAGGCCCCGCCCCAACACCAGTTCGGCGCTGGAGAACCAGTTCGATGCGATCTTCACCACCACGCCCATGGTGGCGAACAAAAAGGCGCCGAGCACCATCCAGAGCGCTTGCATCGTCTCTACTCTATGTAAGAAGGAAGGGTGCCCCGGAAGGTTCGGGGCGGGTCGGGATCACGCGGCGTTTTGCATTGCCGTGCGGTACCACTCGTGGAACTGCTGCATGCCGTCTTCCATCGGGCTTTGGTACGGGCCGGTTTCGTTGTCGCCACGCAGCATCAGCGCGCGGCGGCCGGCGTCCATGCGCTCGGCGATCTCGTCGTCTTCCACGCAGGTTTCCATGTAGGCGGCCTGCTGGGCCTCGACGAATTCGCGTTCGAAGGCGACGATTTCCTCAGGGTAGAAGAACTCAACCATGTTGAGCGTCTTGGTCGGGCTCACCGGGTGCAGCGTCGACACCGTGAGCACGTGCGGATACCACTCGATCATCACGTGCGGGTAGTAGGTGAGCCAGATGGCGCCGTACTTCGGCGGCTTGCCGTCGCGGTACTTGAGCAGTTGCTCCTGCCACTTCTGGTAGACCGGGCTGCCCGCGCGGCCCAGGCGGTTGGCCACGCCCACCGTCTGTACCGAATAGTTGTGGTTGAACTCCCAGCGCAGGTCGTCGCAGGTGACGAAGCTGCCCAGGCCGGGGTGGAACGGGCCCACGTGGTAGTCCTCGAGGTAGACCTCGATGAAGGTCTTCCAGTTGTAGTTGCACTCGTGCAGCTCGACGCGGTCGAGCGTGTAGCCGCTGAAGTCGAGGTCGGCCCGGGGCCCGAGCTCCGCCATGTCGGCCGCCACGTCGCGGCCCGTGCCATCGGCGTTCTTTTCGAACAGAAGGCCGTTCCACTCGGTGAGCGGGTAGTTGTGCAGGTTGAGGCAGGGGTCCTGGTCGAAATGCGGCGCGCCGATCAGCGTGCCGGTGGTGCGCGGGTCGCTCGCGGCGTAGGTCCAGCGGTGCAGCGGGCAGACGATGTTGCCGCCCGCCTGGTTGTCGAGCTGGCCGCGGTCCTGCAGGATCAGCGCCTGGCGGTGCCGGCACACGTTGGAGATCAGCTCCACGCCCTTGGGCGTGTGGACCAGCGCGCGGCCCTGGGGCTCCTGCGGCAGGGTATGGAAGTTGCCCATTTCGGGCACGGCGAGGCGATGGCCGACATAGCGGGGCCCTCGCGCAAAAAGGTTCTGCATTTCGCGCGCATAGAGCGCTTCGTCGAAATACGCGGAAACTGGAAGTTGGCTCGCGGCCTGCTGCAGTTGAAGACTTAAATCAGACATGGAGGACCTGACCAAGCTCCCCACAGGGAGAAAAAAAGAAAGAACGGAAGGCGCCGTCTGGAAGGTCGACGGCCCGAGAGTTGCGTTGGGTTGTCGCCAACGAGAGAAGTTCGCATTGTACCCGCGAGCACTTTTTTGCCCCCGGCTTTTCACACCGCTTCGCGGCGTGTAATTCGCCACCCCCCGAGGGGGAGGCGCGGCTCGCCTTGGGGCGGCCCGGCGGCGGCCGCCGTCCAAATTCAGTGCCCGCCCTAAAATGCCCCGTTTCACCCACGTTCCGTTGCATGCCCAAGGTGCCTTCCCCTTCCTCGTCCAGCCCGGCGGCCACGCCCGATACGGGCCCGTTGCCCGCCAGTTACGAAGCCGGGCTTCAGGAACTCGAACAACTGGTTGCAGAACTCGAATCGGGCCAGCTGCCGCTCGACCAGTTGCTCGGCAGCTACCAGCGCGGCGCCGCATTGCTCGCCTTCTGCCGCGACAAGCTGCAGGCGGTCGAAGACCAGATCAAGGTGCTCGACGCGGGCAGCCTCAAGGTCTGGACGGCCGAATGATGGCGGCCACGATCACCGATTGGGACGCCGCACGCCTGGCCGGCTGGAGCGAGCCGCATCTCGCGAATGTCGAGGCGGCGCTGTCGCGCTGGGTCGGCGTCGATTCGCCGGTGCTGCTGGGCGATGCGATGCGCTATGCGGTGCTCGATGGCGGCAAGCGGTTGCGGCCGCTGCTGGTGCTCGCGGCCAGCGAGGCGGTCGGCGGCAACAAGGCTGCTGCGCTGCGTGCGGCCTGTGCCGCAGAACTGATCCACGCCTACTCGCTGGTGCACGACGATCTGCCGTGCATGGACAACGACGTCTTGCGCCGCGGCAAGCCCACGGTGCATGTGAAGTTCGGCGAGGCCGACGCCCTCTTGGCCGGCGATGCATTGCAGGCCCTGGCCTTCGAGCTGCTGACGCCCGAGGGCGACGAGATTCCCTCCGCAACCCAGGCCACGCTGTGCCGCCTGCTTGCGCGCGCCGCCGGCAGCCAGGGCATGGCCGGCGGCCAGGCGATCGACCTCGCCAGCGTCGGCATCGCCCTCGACGAAGCGCAACTGCGCGAAATGCACCGCCTGAAGACCGGCGCGCTGCTGCAGGGCAGTGTCGTCATGGGCGCCGCCTGCGGCGGCAACGTGACCCCGGCCGCGCTGGCCGCCCTGCGCGACTACGGCGCGGCCATCGGCCTCGCTTTCCAGGTGGTCGACGACATCCTCGATGTCACCGCCGATTCACAAACCCTGGGCAAAACTGCCGGCAAGGACGCCGCGGCCGATAAGCCCACCTACGTGTCGCTGCTCGGCCTCGACGGCGCGCACACGCAGGCCCGCCAATTGCTGGCCGACGCGCTCGCCGCCCTAGCGAAGAGCGGCTTGGCCGACACCACCGCCTTGCGCGCGCTGGCCTACATGGTGGTCGACCGCGACCGCTGAGAAAAGAACATCCCCCATATGGCTCCGTTGCTTCCCACTCTTCACGACCCCTCGCCGATCCGCCAGTACGACCGGGCCCTGCTCAGGCAGCTGTCCGACGAGGTGCGCGCCTGCGTGCTCGACAACGTCTCGCGCACCGGCGGCCACTTGAGCTCCAACCTCGGCACGGTCGAACTCACCGTCGCGCTGCACCACGTGTTCAACACGCCGCACGACCGGCTGGTGTGGGACGTGGGTCACCAGACCTATCCGCACAAGATCCTCACCGGCCGGCGCGAGCGCATGCCGACGCTCCGGCAGATCGGCGGCATCTCGGGCTTTCCGCAGCGCAGCGAGAGCGAGTACGACACCTTCGGCACCGCGCACTCGTCGACCAGCATCTCGGCCGCGCTCGGCATGGCGATGGCCGCCAAGCAGAAGGGTGAAGACCGCTACACCGTGGCCATCATCGGCGACGGCGCACTCACGGCCGGCATGGCCTTCGAGGCGCTCAACAACGCGGGCGTGTGCGACTGCAAGCTGCTGGTGATCCTGAACGACAACGACATGTCGATCAGCCCGCCCGTGGGCGCACTCAACCGCTACCTCGCGCAGCTGATGAGCGGCAACTTCTACGCCGCCGCCAAGAGCGTCGGCAAGAGCGTGCTGCGCGCCGCGCCGCCGCTGTTCGAGCTGGTCAAGCGCTTCGAGGAGCATGCCAAGGGCATGGTGGTGCCGGCCACGTTGTTCGAGCAGTTCGGCTTCAACTACGTCGGCCCGATCGATGGCCACGACCTCGATTCGCTGGTGCCCACGCTCGAGAACCTCAAGCACCTGCGCGGCCCGCAGTTCCTGCACGTGGTCACGAAGAAGGGGCAGGGCTACAAGCTGGCCGAAGCCGATCCGGTGGCCTATCACGGGCCCGGCAAATTCGATCCGGAGGTCGGCCTCGTCAAGCCCGCCGCGGTGCCGAAGCAGACCTTCACCCAGGTGTTCGGACATTGGCTGTGCGACATGGCTGCGCACGACGGCCGTCTCGTCGGCATCACGCCCGCGATGCGCGAAGGCTCGGGGATGGTCGAGTTCGAGAAGCGCTTTCCGGACCGCTACTACGATGTCGGCATCGCCGAACAGCACGCGGTCACTTTCGCAGCCGGCCTGGCATGCGAGGGACTGAAGCCGGTGGTCGCGATCTACTCGACCTTCCTGCAGCGCGCGTACGACCAACTGATCCACGACGTCGCGATCCAGAACCTGCCGGTGGTGTTCGCACTCGACCGCGCAGGCCTTGTCGGCGCCGACGGCGCGACGCATGCGGGCGCCTACGACATCCCGTTTTTGCGCTGCATTCCCAACATGAGCATCGCCTGTCCGGCCGACGAACGCGAATGCCGCCAGCTGCTGTCGAGCGCCTACGAACAGAACCATCCGGTGGCCGTGCGCTACCCGCGCGGTGCGGGTGCCGGCGTGGCGCCGCACCTCGTGCTCGCTGCCTTGCCCTTCGGCAAGGGCGAGGTGCGCCGCGAGGGCCAGCGCATCGCGATCCTCGCCTTCGGCACCTTGCTGTACCCGGCGCTCACCGCGGCCGAATCGCTCGATGCGACCGTGGTCAACATGCGCTGGGCCAAGCCGCTCGACGTCGAACTGCTGCTGCAGGTGGCAGCCACGCACGACGCCATCGTCACGCTCGAAGAGGGCTCCATCATGGGCGGTGCGGGCAGTGCGGTGCTCGAAGCATTGCAGGCCGCCAACGTGCAGAAGCCGGTGCTGCAACTGGGCCTGCCCGACCGCTTCATCGAACACGGCGATCCGGCCAAGCTGCTCGCGTCGATCGGGCTCGATGCTGCGGGCATTGCAGCATCGATCACGCAGCGCTTCGCCACGGTCGCAGGGTAAACTCCCGCCGGACGCCTGTAAGCCGGTTTTTACAATCAAGAAGACTTATACAAAAGTCCCCAACGCGGTCACAAGCCGCGTTTCGTTTTTTTCAAAGAACCCGGAGTGAATCAATGGATCGTCGTTCCCTCATCAAAAACGCCGGCATTGCGCTTGCGGTCCACGCGCAGGCCACCGTTCGCTGGCGCCTGGCGTCGAGTTTCCCCAAGTCCCTGGACACCATCTTCGGCACCGCCGAGGTGTTCGCCAAGAGCGTCAGCGACATGACGGGCGGCAAGTTCCAGATTTCCGTGCACGCAGGCGGCGAACTGATGCCCGCCTTCGGTGTGGTCGACGGCGTGCAGAACGCATCGGTCGAAATGGCCCACACGGCGCCTTACTACTTCTACGGCAAGGACCCGACCTTCTGCCTCGGCTGCGCCGTGCCCTTCGGCATGAACACGCGCCAGCAGAACGCATGGATGTACGAAGGCAATGGCCTGAAGCTGATGCGCGCGTTCTACGCCAAGTACAACATCATCAATCTGCCAGGCGGCAACACGGGCGCGCAGATGGGCGGCTGGTGCCGCAAGGAAATCAAGTCGGTCGCTGACCTGAAGGGCCTGAAGTTCCGCACCAACCCGTTCGCGGGCAAGGTGCTCGAGCCCTTCGGCGTGATCCCGCAATCGATCCCCGGTGCGGACCTGTACCCCGCGCTCGAAAAGGGCACGCTGGACGGCCTGGAGTGGGTCGGCCCGTACGACGACCAGAAGCTCGGCTTCAACAAGATCGCGCCGTTCTACTACTACCCCGGCTGGTGGGAAGGCGGCCCCGAGCTGGACTTCTACATCAACAGCAAGGCATGGGAAGGCCTGTCGGCCGACTACAAGGCGATCGTCGAAGCGGCTGCCGCGCATGCCAACATCACGATGACCGCCAAGTACGACGCCAAGAACCCGATCGCGCTGAAGCAGCTCGTGGGCTCGGGCACCAAGCTGCGTCCGTTCTCGCAGGACGTGATGAACGCGGCCTTCAAGTCGGCCCAGCAGATCTACTCGGACCTGAACAACAGCAACCCCGAGTGGAAGAAGATCTACGGCGACTGGTCGAAATTCCTGGCCGACCAGAACGCCTGGTTCCGCTACACCGAAGGTACGTTCGACCGCTTCATGCAGCAGCAGAAGCTGTAAGCGCTTCGTCGACGAACACTTCGCTCACAGCAAAAAGCCCTGCCGGTTTCGGTGGGGCTTTTTTCATTTGTGCGGCAGGGGGCCACGCTGGGGTGCTGCTGTTCAGAGCACACCGCCGGCGTGAGCGCTCAGAGCACTTGTTGATCAGCCGCAAACCCACAGCGTGCCCTGTGCACGCGCCCCGAACAAAGGCCAAAGGCGCACAACGGCCGCGCAGCGAACAGGCTCCTACTGCGCGCCAGCCTCGGGCACCGGCGAAGAAGGCACAGCGCGCTCCGCCACGCGTTGGTCGAACGCGATCAGCACTTGCGGATCGTAGGCATGGAACCAGGTGATGCCGCCATAGCGCCGGCGCACCAGCAACCGCGGCGCGATCACGCGTTCGAGCATGCGGATGTGCACCAGCTTGAGCTGCGCCACGTCCTGCGCCGCGCTCACGCGCTTGTTCCAGAGCCAGGTCTGGATGAGCACGTCGCCCTCGAGGCGGGTGCGGCTGTAGACGATCCAGTAGCCGACCCACACCACGCACAGGCCCGCCACGCCGAACACGAAGAGGCTGGTGGCGGACCAGCTGGTGGTGCGCAGCGAAGGCAGGCTCCAGAGCGCGAAGGCGAAGAGGTCCACCACGAGCACCACCGCCAGCGTGCGCAGCAGCGGCGGGAAGGCCGCGCTTTCGAGAGGAGGGGTGTTGCTGCCCTGGCTTTCTTCGCTCACGGCTTGGTGGCTTCGCCGGAGGCCGGCGGCGCTTCGGTCGGCGCCGGCGTTTCTTCAGGCGTCTTCTTCTCGTTGCCGAACGGGTCTTCCATGTTCACGCCGTTGCTGTCGGGCGCGGGTGGCGGCTCCGCATCGACCGGCATGTCGAGGTTGACCTTGTCGATGTCGACGACCTTCTCCTTGTCGAGGAACACGGTCACCGTCTGCGGGAAGAAGATCACGATGGCCACCAGCAGCAGCTGCATCAGCACCCACGGCACGGCGCCCAGGTAGATGTAGATGTCGCGCGACTCCACCTTTCGGGGTAACGCCCCGTTCTTGAAGAGGGTGTCGGCAATGCCTCGCAAGTAGAACAGCGCGAAGCCGAACGGCGGATGCATGAACGAGGTCTGCATGTTCACGCACAGCAGCACGCCGAACCACACCATGTCGATGCCGAGCTTGTGCGCCACGGGGCCGAGCAGCGGCAGGATGATGAACGCGATCTCGAAGAAGTCGAGAAAAAACGCGAGGAAGAACACGAAGATGTTCACCGCGATCAGGAAGCCGACCTGGCCGCCCGGCAGGCCCGAGAGCATGTGCTCGATCCACTTGGCGCCGTCCACGCCCTGGAACACCAGCGAGAACACGCGCGAGCCGATCAGGATGAACACCACCATGGCCGTGAGGCGCATGGTGCCCTCCATCGCGTCCTTCAG
>CAMATD010000211.1 GCA_945860785.1 Variovorax sp. YR752
ATCCAGCCCGAGGACAAGGACTTCGCGGGCGTGGTGTTCAAGGTGCAGGCCAACATGGACGCCAACCACCGCGACCGCATCGCCTTCGTGCGCATGGCCTCGGGCAAGTACACGCTGGGCATGAAGCTCAAGGTGCAGCGCACCTCGAAAGAGCTGCGCCCCACCAGCGTCGTGACCTTCATGAGCCAGCGCCGCGAAGCGGTCGAAGAGGCCTATGCGGGCGACATCGTCGGCTTCACCACGCACGGCGGCGTGCAGCTGGGCGACACCATCACCGACGGCGCGAGCCTGCAATTCACCGGCTTGCCCTTCTTCGCGCCCGAGCTGTTCATGACCGTGATCCTCAAGAACCCGCTGCGCACCAAGCAGCTGCAGCAGGGCCTGGCCCAGCTGGGCGAAGAGGGCGCGATCCAGGTGTTCCGTCCCGAAGTCGGCGGGCCGATGCTGCTGGGCGCTGTCGGCCAGCTGCAGTTCGAAGTGGTGCAGCACCGCCTGAAGGCCGAGTACGACGCCGACGTGCGACTCGAGGGCTGCCAGTACACCGGTGCGCGCTGGATCACGGCCGACAGCCCCGCCGAGCTGCGCGAATTCGTCAACGCCTATCCGGTGCGCATAGCCAAGGACGCGGCCGACACGCTGGCCTTCCTGTGCACCTCGCCGTACGACGTGCGGCTGGCGCAGGAGCGGTTTCCGAAGATTCACTTCCATCCGCTGCGGGAGCATGCGGGGTTGGCGCTGCAGAGCGCGGGGTAATCACGCCATGGAAACCTACATCCAGGTCGCCGGCCAAGGCCAGCTTGTAGAGACCGTCGTCGAACAGCGGGCCACGCTGACGATCACGGTCAAGGCGTCGAAGACCGAGGTTGCACTGGCAGAAGCCGGTAGCCTGCGCAATGACGCGATCAGGGCGCTGAAGAATGCAGGGCTGAGGCCGGACGAGATCAGCGAAGGCGGGCGCGAAGCCTGGCAACCGTGGTACCGGAAGCGGAGCACGGGCCAGGAAGTCTCCCAGCGCGTGCTGGTCGCTTGCCGCGAGACCCGGCGTCTCTACCAGGCACTCGACGCGCTCCAACCCCTTTTCGAGAATGCCCGGTACACGCTGAACGTCGACATGCAGCAACCCCGCTTCGAAGCGCCGGAAGGCGGCGAGGCCACGGCGCGGGCAGCAGCCATCCAGCAGGCGCGAACCAATGCCCTGGCCCTTGCCCAGGAAGCGGGTGGACGCTGGGCGCCGTGGCGCAGATCGAGGAGCTGGGATCGCAGGCAGAGAGTTCGGGCGCGTATGGTGACTACCCATGGGCAGCAGCAGGCGGCGCCATCGCACTGGGATCAGCGCCTGCCGACAGCTTCGAAGAGCTGGCCGGCGCCACGCGCGTGCGGACGCTGCGCTACCGTGTTCGCTTTCTGATCGGCTGAGCTGGCGATCAACTGCCCGTCGAGGCGTAGCGCCGCAGGCCGAAGCGCCATGCGCCGAAAGCCGCCGCGAGAAACGCGAAACCCGCGAGCGGCGACACGATGCCCACCCACCCCGGCGCACCGAGCGGATCGGCCTTGCCCAGAATCGCCAGCGCCGGGTAATACGCCACGCAGGCCAGCGGCACCACAAAGGTCAGCACCCGGCGAAACCAGCGTTCATACAGCGCCAGCGGGTACTGCGCCGCCTGCACGCCGCCATAGGTGAGCACGTTAGCGATCTCCAGGCTCTCGACGGTCCAGAACGACAGCGTGCCCTGCAGCACCAGGATGCCGAGGAACAACGCGACGCCGCCGGCCAGCGCGAACAGCGCGATCGCCACCGTGGCGGGCGTCCACGCGATGCCCGCCTGCTGCGTGGCGAAGGCCACCACGGCCAGGCCTTGGAGCAGACGGCCCATGCGGCTGAGGCGAAAGTCGTTGCCCATCAGTTGCAGGGCCAGCGGGCGCGGGCGCAGCAGCAACCGGTCGAAGGCGCCGGTGCGCAGGAATTCCGTGCCGAGCACGTCGAAGCCGCGGCCCAGCGCGTCGGCCAGCGCGAACATGCAGTTCACCAGGCCGTAGAACAGCGCCACCTCGCCGATGCGCCAGCCCTGCACGTCGCCGAAGCGGAGGAACAGCGCCCAGACGGCGATCACCTCGATGCCGGAACCCAGGAACTGGCCGAGCATCAGCATCAACGCCGACGCCGGGTAGCGCGCCTGGCCGCCGAGGGACGCACCGACCAGCCGGAAGAAGAGCGCGAGCGATCCCATCGTCAGCCGCCTTGAATCTGAAGGCTGCGCATCGTGCGCCTCATGGCGAAATGCCCCAGCCCCACGAGCGCGACGGTCCAGAAGACCTGCAACCCCAGCCCGCCGATGGCCTGCCAGCCGCTCAACTGCCCGAAGTACAGCCGCGCCGGAATGTCCATCAGCCCCGCCAGCGGTTGCAGCAGCAGCGCGACCTGCCACGCGTCCGGCAGCAGCGCGAGCGGCATCAGGTTGCCCGGAGAGCACGATGACCACCGGCGTCGCCACCGCGCTGATGCCGCGCTCGTTGAGCGCCGCGGTGATCGCCACGTTGAGCAGCATCACCATCGCTGTCGACAGCAGCAGCGCGAGCACGGCCGACAGCAGGAAGGCGAACCCCGCGGCCACACCCGCGGGCGGCTGCCAGGCCCATTCGTTCAGGCCCATCAGCGGCAGCGCGACCGCTGCGAAAGCAGCCATCAGCGCCACGCGCGGCAGCACGCGCGCGGCGATCCAGCCGGCGCTGCGCGCGAACCACAGGCCATAGGCATCCACCGGCCGCAGGCGGTCGTAGGCGACCGCGCCGGTGCGCACGGCCTGCGCCACTTCCGGATCGCCCAGCCAGGGCAGCAGCACGAGCAGCCCCTGTGCGAGCCAGGTGTAGGTCACGGCCTGTGCGAGCGACATCGACGCGCTTGCGCCCGCGATGGCAGTGGCGCCATAGAAGGCCGCGAACACCATCACCTTGATGCCACCCCACCAGCACTGCGTCGCGAAGCCCGCGAGCGCGGCCGAGCGGTACTGCAGCATCTGCAGGAAGCGCGAGGCGAAGGCCGCGACGTAGGGGCGCGCAACGGCTTGCAGCTTCACGCTTCGGCCGCTCCGTGCATGGCATAGAAACGCGCGATCACGGCCTCGATCGCGAGGCCTTCGAGGCGGATGTCTTCCACCGCATGGTCGGCCGCGATGCGCGCGATCAGCGCGGGGGCGGAGGTCACCGCGGGGTCGAAATCGAGCGACAGCGTCTGGCCGTCGCGCGCATGCACCGTGGCGCCGGGCACTTCGGATGGCAGCGCCGCACCCTGCGCGAAGTCGACCACCAGCCGGCGCTCGGCCATCACCTGCGAGCGCAGCGCCTCGACCGGGCTGTCGGCCAGCACGCGGCCGTGGCCGATGACGATCATGCGCTCGGCCAGCGCCTCGATGTCGTGCATGTCGTGCGTGGTCAGCAGCACGGTGGTGCCGCGCTCGCGGTTGGCGCGGCGCACGAAGTCGCGCACCGCGAGCTTCGACGGCGCATCGAGGCCGATGGTCGGTTCGTCGAGGAACAGGATGTCGGGCTCGTGCAGCAGCGCCGCCGCGATCTCGGCGCGCATGCGCTCCAGGTGCAGCAGCGCGACCAGCTCGTCGCGCGTTCTGCGATAGCGTACCGGGTCGACGCGGTAGATGTCTCGCAGCAGATCGAAGCCGTCGCCCACGGGCAGGTCCCACCACAGCTGCGTGCGCTGGCCGAAGACCACGCCGATGCGCGCCACGTGCCGCTCGCGGTCCAAGAAGGGATCGCGCCCGTCGATTTCCACGCGCCCGCCGTCGGGCCGCAGGATGCCCGCGAGGATCTTGATGGTGGTGGACTTGCCCGCGCCGTTCGGCCCGATGAAGCCGAGCAGCTCGCCGCGCTGCAGCTCGAAGGACACGCCGGACATCGCCTCCACCGTGCGGTGGCGGCGATGCAGCAGCCCGCGCAGCGCACCCATCACGCCAGGGTCGCGCTCGGAAATCCGGTAGGTCTTGAGGAGGTGGTCGACGAGGATGTGGGGCATGGAAAGCGCCGCGCCGGCCTGGAAGGCGCGGCGGGGGCGGGATGCTACACGAAACGGCCGGTACGATCACGGACCCTTCAGAGATTCCTCGCCATGCCTTCGTCGCCTTCACTGCCCTCCTCGCCCACCCACCTGCTGCCCTTGACCCGCTGGGCAGCGCCGGCGCGCAGTGCGCTGGTCGGCGTGTTCACGGACATCGACGACACGCTCACCACCGAAGGTGCGATCACGGCCGATGCGCTGCAGGCGCTCGGCGAACTCAAGGCCGCGGGCCTTGCCATCGTGGCGATCACGGGCCGGCCGGTGGGCTGGAGCATGCCCTTCGTCAACACCTGGCCGATCGATGCGATCGTGGCGGAGAACGGCGCGGTGGTGCTGCTGCCCACGGCCGATGGACAAGTAGGGAAGCGCTACCAGCAGGACGCCCCCACACGCGCCGCCAATTTCGACCGCATGCAGGCCGTGCTGGCACGCATCGAGCGCGAGATTCCGGGCGCGCAGCGCGCCACCGATTCACCGGGCCGCGAGACCGATATCGCCATCGATCACAGCGAGTTCGTGCAGTTGAGCGAAGAGACCATCGCGCACGTCGTCGCGCTGATGCGCAGCGAAGGCATGCACGCCACCGTCAGCAGCATCCACATCAACGGCTGGTACGGCGACAACGACAAGCTCGAAGGCGCGCGCTGGATCGTGCGCGAGTTGTGGGGCCGCACGCTCGACGACGAACTCGACCGCTGGGCCTACGTGGGCGATTCGACCAACGACCAGCTGATGTTCCGCACCTTCGCGAGCAGCATCGGCGTGGCGAACGTGGCGCGCTTCGTGCCGCAGCTGGAACACCTGCCGCGCTACGTGACAGAGGGCGAGCGCGGCGTGGGCTTGCCGAGGCGGCGCGCGCGATGCTTTCGGTGCGCGCTACTCGCTGACCGGCAGGCTGCGCGCGTTGCGGCGCAGCACCGCCCATTGGCGCCAGATGCCGAAGGCGGCGATCAGCAGCAGCACCGCCGCATAACCTTCCACCGTGTTCAGCAGGCCGAGCGGCTTCACCAGGAAGCCCGCCAGCATCGCGGGCAGGCTGAACGCGAGATAGCAGACCACGAAGATGGCGGCGAAGAGTTCGCCGCGCTCGTGCGAATCGGCGAGCGGCGCCAGCGTCTGCACCAGCGCCGAGAACGCGCCGCCGAAGCCCAGGCCCGCGATCGCGGTGCCGACGAAGAACAGCGCGAGCGACTTCGTCGCCAGCGACGCCAGCAGCAAGACCAGTCCGACCGCGATGCTGGCCGCGCCGAAGACGACGGTCCGCGGTGCGGGGAAACGGCCGAGCAACGTGGGCGCGAGCGCACCGAAGCCCGAGAGCACTGCCACCGTGAGGCCGTTGACCACGCCGTTGTCGATGTGGAACACATGCAGCATCAGCGACGGCGCCAGCGAGAGGTACAGGCCACCCAGCGCCCACACCGCGATGAACACCGGCAGGCCGCGCACGAAGTCGGCGCGAGCCCGTACGGGAATCGACACGCGCGGCACCAACGAGGCCAGCGCACCGGCGCGCGGCGTGACGGTCTCGGGCATCCACAGCACCACGGCCGCGCCGACCGCGAACACCACGGCCAGCACGCCGAACACCAGCATCACCGGCTGGACAGTGAACCTGACCGCCATGCCGGTCAGCAGCGCGCCCACCGCCAGCCCCGCGAGCGGCGACACGCTCGTGATCATCGCGCCCAAGCGCTTGCGCGATGCGGGCGCCGCCTCGACCACCGCCGCGCTCAGCGCGCCGCTCGCGACGCCCGTTGCCACGCCCTGGACGACGCGCGCGACGATCAGCCCCGCGATGTCTTGCGCCACCACGAAGAGCACCATCGCCACCGCCTGCAGCACCAGCGCCGCCAACACCACCGGCCGCCGGCCGATGTGGTCCGACAGCGAGCCCGCCACCAGCAGCGAGATCAGCAGCGCGATCGCGTAGATCGCAAAGGCCACCGTGAGCATCGACGCCGAGAAGCCCCAGGCGTGCTGGAACACGACGAACAGCGGCGTGGGCGCGGCGGCCGCGAAGAAGAAGGCGAAGAGCACCGCGGCCAGCAGCGGGAAACCGACCGCTGCTGGCAGGCGCCAGGGCTTGGAACGGGCAGAGCCTGCAGGGGTGGCCGCGGCCAAGTCAGGAGAGGAAGAAGGCATTGGAGGTCCTTAACGCAACTTTTTTAGCTTTTGCGATTCTAGACCCGTAGATTCACTAAAGCAAACATCTTTGCGTTAAAGTCCTTACATGAACGATGTTGTCCTTCCCAACAAGCGTCCCGGTGGCCGCAGCGCCCAGGTGCAGGCGCTGGTGCGCACTGCCCTCGAACAACTGGTGGCCGAACAGGGGCGTGAGCGCGTCACAGTGCCGGCCGTGGCCGAGCGCGCGGGCGTCAGCGCCTCCAGCATCTACCGCCGCTGGGGCGATCTGTCGGGGCTCCTGGCCGAAACGGCCACGCGCCGGCTGGATCCGAACCGGCCGCTGCCCAACACCGGCGCGCTGCGTGAAGACCTGACGGCATGGGCGCAGGAGCTCATCACGCACCTCGCACAGCCCTGCAACACCTCGCTCCTGAAAGCCGCGGCCGCGCTGGCCAACGGCGACTCGGACACCGACTGCCTGCGCAACCGCCGCAAGGAAGCACTGACGCTGGTCGAGCAGGCGCGCGCCCGCGGCGAGCACGCGCCGGAGGCGCAGCAGGTGATCGATCATCTGATTGCGCCGATTATTTTTCGGCTGGTGTTTGGCGGCGACCCCGTGAAGCCTGAGTTGGCGGAGCGGCTGGTGGGGGAGCTGTTTGCGATGGTGGCAGCGACCCGCAGTTAAGTCACCCGTCTTCAAAGATTTTTTTGAACAGATGCATCCGACGTGTATAGAAATTCGAGATTTCTATGCACGTCCTTCGTCCGCTTGATCACTTGGACCCCACACGCTGCGACGCGCCGGCCATCCTCAAGAAGCTCGCCAGCGCCAGTCGGAAATTGGCCGAGCTGAAAGGAATTGCAGCAGCCATTCCCAATCAGGAGATCCTGATCCACACACTGGGGCTGCAGGAGGCCAAGGACAGCTCCGAGATCGAGAACATCGTCACCACGCACGATGAGTTGTTCAAGGATGACCTGCTGTCCGAGGCATTTGCCAACCCGGCCGCCAAGGAAGTGCTGCGTTACCGGCAGGCGCTGCGCGTCGGTTTCGAGCAGGTCCGCGAGAGCGGCCTCCTCACGAGCAATCACATCATCCGGATCCAGTCGGAGCTGGAACGCAACAACGCGGGCTTTCGCACATTGCCCGGCACGGCGTTGCAGGACGGTGCCGGTCGCACCGTTTACCTGCCACCGCAAGACCCGGACGAGATCGTGAGACTGATGCGTGAACTTGAGCGCTTCATCAACGAGCCCATGCTGTTGGGCGTCGATCCGTTGATCAAGATGGCGCTCATTCATCATCAGTTCAAAAGCATTCATCCGTTCTACGACGGCAACGGGCGGACCGGGCGCATTCTCAACGTGCTCTATCTGGTGAAGGAAAGCCTGCTCGAGATCCCGGTGCTCTACCTGAGCAGCTACATCGTGCGCACCACAGCCGACTATTACCGGCTGTTGCAGACGGTGCGCGATGACGACACCTGGGAAGAATGGGTGTTGTACCTATTGGAGGCCGTGGAGCAAACCGCCGGACAAACCATCGCGACCATCAACGCGATCAAATCAGTCCTGTTCGACTACAAAACCCGCATCCGCGAACAATACAAGTTCTATAGCCAGGACCTGATCAACAACCTGTTCACGCACCCCTACACGAAGATCGAATTCGTGCAGCGCGACCTGCAGGTTTCACGCCTCACCGCGACCAGGTACCTCGACGCGCTGGTCGAAGGCAGCTTCGTGCAAAAGCAGAAGATGAGCCGCGGCAACTACTACGTCAACGTCTCGCTCGCCGCGATCCTGCAAAGCGCCGACGAGCGCGCCGCATGACCCGAAGCGCGCTGCGGGCCCTCTTTACTGCCCCTTCGCCAATCCCAGCTTCTCGATAACCACCTTCTCCCGCACCACCGTGTCCTGCGCAAACTTCGTGTAAGTCGCCGAGCTCATGTAGTTCGGCAGCATGTCGTAGCGCCCCAGCGAAGCCACATAGCTCGGCTCCTCCATCGCCTGCTTGAACGCATCGTGCAGCTTCTTCACCACCTCGGGCGGCGTGCCCTTGGGCGCGCCGATGCCGAAGGGCGAGTTCTGCACGATGTCGTAGCCCAGCTCTTTCAGCGTCGGCGCATCGGGGAACTTGGCCAGGCGCTTCTCGCCCCAGGTGTTCAGCACGCGCAGCTTGCCGGCCTCGACCTGCGGCGCGAAGCCGGTGCTGTCGGCCGCGGCCATCAGCTGGCCGCTGACCACTGCGAGCATCAGGTCGGCGCTGCCCTTGTAAGGCACGTGCTGCAGCTCGATGCCGGCCTTCTGCGCCACGATTTCGGTCGTGAGATGCGGGCTAGTCAGCGTGCCGGTCGAGCCGTAGGTGAGCTTTCCGGGGTTGGCCTTGGCGTAGGCGACGAAGTCGACCCAGGTCTTGAACGGGCTGTTGGCCGGCACCACGATGCCGAAGGCATAGCCCGTGACGTTGAGGACGTACGTGATGTCCTTCAGCGGATCCCAGTTGATCTTGGTGGTGTAGCCGAGGCGGAACACGCCGAGCGGAATCTGCGCGACGGTGTAGCCGTCGGGCTGCGCGGTCTGCAGCGCCTGCGCGGGCAGCGTGCCGCCGGCGCCGGGCTTGTTGTCGATGATCACGGGCTGGCCGATGATCTTGCTCGCGTTGTCGGCGAGCTGGCGCATCGTGATGTCGGTCGGGCCGCCTGCGGGAAAAGCAATGACGAGCTTGATCGGCTTGCTGGGGAAGGTCTGCGCCAACGCCGTCAGCGGAGAAGCGAGGCCGCACGCGGCGAGCGTGGCAGCACAGAGAAGGGAACGGCGGGACATGACTGGCTCCTGAAACGTGGACAAGGCGCGCATTGGGCCCTGCCCCGCCAGTTGCGGCAATCGGTGCTCACCCGACTGCTGTCGCCGAGGCGGCTCAGTCGGCGGTCTGGTCGAAACCTTCCAGTACGTTGACGGCGTTGACGCCCACCTCGGCCACCGCATAGCCGCCTTCGAACACGAACACCGTCGGCAGGCCCGCGCGCGCCAGGTCTTCGCCCATGCGCAGGTAGTCGTCGCTCTTGAGCTTGAAGCCCGAGATCGGATCGCCCTCGAAGGTGTCGACGCCGAGCGAGACCACCAGCGCCCCGGCCTTCACCGCTGCGATGCCGTCGAGCGCCGTCTTCATCGCCGCGCGCCAGGTCGTGAAGTCGGTGCCGCGCGCCAGCGGCAGGTTGTGGTTGAAACCCTGCCCCTCACCCGCACCGCGCTCGTCGGCATGGCCAAGGTAGTACGGATAGTCGGTCAGCGGATCGCCATGCAGGCTCGCGACATGCACGTCGCTGCGCTCGTAGAAGATGGCCTGCGTGCCGTTGCCATGGTGGTAGTCCACGTCGAGCACGGCAACGCGCTCCACGCCCGCATCGCGCAGCGCCTGCGCAGCCACCGCGGCGTTGTTGAGAAAACAATAGCCACCGAAGAAATCGGCGCCCGCATGGTGGCCGGGCGGCCGCGTGAGCGCGAAGGCCGAACGCTGGCCGGCGATGACGCGCTGCGTTGCCGTCCATGCGCATGCCGCGCGTGGGCCAGTACGAAGGCAGGGCATCGCGCGACACGTTGCCCGGATCGAGCGCCACCCATTCGTCCCAGGCATGCGCGATGAAGTCCAGGTAGCGCGGCGCATGCACCTTGGCCAGCAGCGCTTCGTCGAAGGCATCGGGCAGCTGCAGCGGGCCGAGGCCGCGGCGCTCCAGTTCATGCTTCACATGGTCGACACGGGCCGGCACCTCGAAGCAGGGCACCAGCTCGCCACGGAACATTTCGACTTTGCCTTGGTACAGTGCGTGCTGGTCGTTGTAGATGGTGAACATGAAAAAACAGGGTCTGCGTTGCGGATGCCTCTCATCATGCCGCACGCCGCAGCACGGCCCGGCGCCGGCCCAGCGCGGTGAGGCCGAACAGATCCTTCGGGTCGTCCAGTTCGGGCACCAGCGCGATCTGCTGGCCGATGCCGCGCTCGATGGCAAGCTGATGGATGTAGCGCAGCGCGGTGTAGTCCTCCAGTGCGAAGCCGACCGAATCGAACACCGTGACCTGCTCGGCGCTTTCGCGGCCCTGCACTTCGCCGACCAGCACCTTCCAGAGTTCGTGCACCGGAAAGTCGGCGGCCAACTGCTGGATCTCGCCCTCGACGCGGGTCTGCGCCTCGTATTCGACGAACACGCGTGCGCGGCGCAGCACGTCGGGGTGCAGCTCGGTCTTGCCGGGCGAATCGCCGCCCACGGCGTTGATGTGCATGCCCGGCTCGATCATCTCGGGCGTGAGGAGGGCTGCGTGGCCCTGGTGGGCCGTGATGGTGGTGACGATGTCGGCGCCCCGCACCGCGTCGGCGATGGAGCGGGCGCGCACGATCTCGAGCGGCGTGCAGGCCGAAAGGTGCCGCACCAGCTTGTCGGTGGCGTGCGGATCGGTGTCGAACACGCGCACTTCCTCGATGCCCGGCAGTGCCTGGAAGGCCAGCGCCTGGAACTCGCTCTGCGAGCCGTTGCCGATCAGCGCTAGGCTGCGCGAACCGGGCCGCGCCAGGGCCTGCGCGGCCATCGCCGAGGTGGCGGCGGTGCGCAGCGCAGTGGTGAGCGTGAGTTCGGACAGCAGCACCGGGTAACCCGTGTCGACCTCGGCCAGCACGCCGAAGGCCATGACGGTGGGCAGCCCGACCGCCGTGTTGTGCGGGTGGCCGTTGACGTACTTGAAGGCGTAGGCGCCGTCGTCGGCCACCGGCATCAACTCGATCACGCCGAGGTGCGAGTGGCTGGCGACGCGCGCCTTTTTATCGAACTCGCGCCAGCGCATGAAGTCGTCGCGCAGCGCGTCGGACAGCGCCTGGAGGAATTGCGGAACGCCGGTTTCATCCACCAGGCGAACCAGGCTGTGAACGTCGATGAAGCGGGTCATGGCATGGCTCCTTGCGTAGCCCGGCACGGCGCTTCACTCCTTCACACGATTCACTCCACCATGGCTGATTCAGGATGCGCCTGCGCCAAGGGTTGAAGCCATTGTGCGCCTCTGCGCATCAACGTGCCAGTACCGGCGCGAGTGCCACACCGGTGTGCGTACCCAATCGCACAACCTCTTCCGGAGGGGC
>CAMATD010000212.1 GCA_945860785.1 Variovorax sp. YR752
TTGATTTCGTCGGCCAGCAGCAGGTTGGCGAACACGGGGCCGAGCGAGGTGCTGAACTCACCCGTCTTCTGGTTATAGATGCGCGTGCCCACCAGGTCGGCCGGCACCAGGTCGGGCGTGAACTGGATGCGCTTGAACTGGCCGCGCACGGTGTCGGCCAGCGTCTTGATGGTGAGCGTCTTCGCCAGCCCCGGCATGCCTTCGACCAGCAGGTGTCCACCCGCGAGCATGCCGACCATGACGCGTTCGAGAAAACGGTCCTGGCCCACGACCACGCGCTTGACCTCGTAGAGGATTTTTTCCATCAGCTCGGCTGTGGCGGCGGGCGTCGAGAAGGTGGTCTATGTGCTCATGCGAAGGGCTTTCGAAAGAAGATCAGAACGGGGGCGAACCGGCGGCGGAAGCTGCGTTCTCGATCGGCACCGCGAAGCCGATGCCGATGAAGGTGCGCTGCTGCGTGGGGTTGAGGATGGCGGTGACGATGCCGAGCACCTCGCCGTCCATGTTGATCAGCGGGCCGCCCGAATTGCCGGGGTTGGCTGCGGCGTCGAACTGGATCAGGTTGCCCAGCTCCTGCTTGCCTTCGGGCGAGCGGAACGAGCGCTTGAGGCCCGACACCACGCCGGCCGACACCGAAGGCCCGATGCCGAACGGAAAACCCACGGCCGCCACCTGGTCGCCGGGGCGCAGGTCGGCGGTGGAGCGCATCGTGGCAGGGATCAGGTCGTCGGGAATCTTCTGGGCCTGCAGCACCGCGAGGTCGTTCTCGGGCTGCACGCCAGTGAGGACGGCCACTGCCTCCAGGCCGTCGGCGAAAGTGACCTTGATCTTCTCGGCGCCGGCCACGACGTGCAGGTTGGTAAGGATCACGCCCTTGTCGACGATCACTACGCCGGTGCCGACGCCGCGCTCGACCTCGCCCGCCGGCCCGCCGTCGTTCGGGGCTTCGGGCGGCTTGCCCTTGGCCATGTTGCGGCCGCGCTTCTGGGTCTTGGCCTCGGGCGTGCTTTTCTCGGGGCCGTAGCCGACCACGCGCACGACCGAGGGCCGGATGATGTCGGCGGCCCGGGCGGCGGGCGAGGGCAGGGTGTTGGTTTGCAGCGTGCGCAGGACGGCCGAATCGATGTCTTTTTGCGTCAGCGCCTTGCTGCCCTGGCGCGGCCACCACACGGAGCCCGTGGCAAGCGCGGTGCAAAGAACGACCAGCAGCGCGAAGCTGCGGCGCCCGGGTTGCCAGCCTGCCCTGGGGGGCGCGGCCTGCACGACGCCACCCGCGCCTGTCGCTTTAGGCGATGCCGCAGCATCCGCCTGTTCGGCCGCTTGTTCTGCGGCCGGCGGCAGCGTGCGGGGCGAGCGGCTGTAGAAAGCGGGCCTGCGCATCGGAGAACCTCCGGCTAATAAGACAAGACGCGAGAAGGAGTTCACAGTAGCACGCTTTCCGCGCCTGTGCATCCCTTCGGGCATCATCGTGCGATGGCTTCGTTTGTCGATACCCACTGTCACCTGGATGCGCCCGAATTCGGTGCGGAGATGCCCGCCATCCGCGCCCGGGCCGCGGCACGGGGGGTTTCCCTGTGCGTGATCCCGGCGGTGGCGGTCTTCAATTTCGCCACCGTGCGCGAGCTGGCCCACCTGCAGGGCGACGCCTATGCGCTGGGCATCCACCCGCTGTGCACGGGCGAGGCGCAGGACGCCGACCTGGAGGTGCTCGATGCGGAGCTGACCGCGCGGCGCGACGATCCACGGCTGGTGGCGGTCGGCGAGATCGGGCTCGACTACTTCGTCGAGGGGCTCGACGGCGTCAAGCAGGAGCGTTTTTTTCACATTCAGTTACAACTGGCACGCAAGCACGGGTTACCCATGCTCATCCATGTGCGGCGTTCGGTCGACAAGGTGCTCAAGCATTTGCGCCAGACGGCGGGCGGCCGGCCCTGGCAGGGCATCGCCCATGCCTTCAACGGCAGCGAACAGCAGGCCGGCGCCTGCATCGAACTCGGGCTCAAGCTCGGCTTCGGCGGCGCCGTGACCTTCGACCGCGCGCTGCAGTTGCGGCGGCTCGCGGCCACGCTGCCGCTCGAGGCGATCGTGATGGAAACGGATGCGCCCGACATCCAGCCGCATTGGCTCTACCGCACCCAGGCGCAACGAACGGCCGGCGAGGCGCAGGGCCGCAACGAGCCGGGCGAGCTGCCGCGCATTGCCGAAGTGGTGGCAGGCCTCCGCGGGATCGGCATCGAGGCGCTGGCCGAGGCCACCACCAGAAATGCGGTGCAAACGCTGCCGCGGCTTGAAAGTCTCCTGTCTTTGTCGGAACGGCCGCCGCATTCCGCGTAGGCCAATGCCCCGACCTGCACCTCTGCGTGCAGATGCCGCGGATTTGCTGTCATCCTTGAGCTTCACAAGTTCGTTGCTTGACCAGTGGCAAGTTCGTCACTCCAAAACTTCATCCAACATCCAGGAGCATTTTCATGACCACGTCTTTCATTCGCACCGTGCCCGTCGTTCTCGCCCTGGCGCTCGCCGCCATCGGCGTGTCGGCCGTGGCCCAGACCACCGCCCCTGCTGCTGCGCCCGCACCGACCACGACCGAGAAGGTGAAGGAAGCCGGCAAGGAAGCCGTCGATGCAACCAAGAACACCACCAAGAAGGCCGTGAACGCCACCAAGCGCACCACCAAGAAGGCGACCTCCGCCACCAAGAAGGCCGCCGTCAAGACCGGCGAAGCTGTTGAAACTGCCGGCCACAAGACGGCCGACGGCATGCGCAGCACCGGCAAGGCCATCGGTGAAAAGGTCCCCGGCACGGCAGAAAACGAAGCCGCCAAGAAGTAATCGGGCCTCGGCCCTTGCAAAAGAACCCGCTTCGGCGGGTTTTTTCATGGGCGGCGACAGTGCCAAGATGCCGTCCATGAATCCACCCGCCGCCGCCGACATTGCCAGCCAGATGCTCACGGGCCTCGCGCCGATCGTCTCGCCGGCCACCGTCGTGCTCATCCTGGGCAGCTTTCCGGGCGCCCGTTCGCTCGCGCAGCAGCAGCAGTACTATGCGCATCCCCAAAACCAGTTCTGGAAAATCTTGCAAGCCGTCTGGCCCGATCACCCGCTCCCGCTGGGCGCAGACAGCTATGTAGAAAAAACACAGTGGCTGCTCGACCGCGGCTTGGGCGTGTGGGACGTGTATGCGGCCTGCGAACGCGAGGGCAGCCTCGATTCGGCCATCCGCGCGCCTGTGGCGAACGACATTGCCGGCCTGCATCTGCCCAGACTGGCGGCCATTGCGCACAACGGCGGCGAAAGCTTCAAGCATGCGCGCCACACGCGCACCCTCGGCGTGCCGGTCTACCCGCTGCCCTCCACCAGCCCCGCCAACGCGTCATGGCGCTTCGAGCGCAAGCTCGCAGCCTGGCGCGAGGTCTTTGTCGCCCACAAACTCATCTGATGGCCACGAGCAAAACCCCCGTCCTTCCCGAAGTCAATTTTTCCGACTGGGGCGATATCCGTTATCTGCATCTCGGCACCGAATGGGTCCAGGGCTCGATGAAGCTCGATGCGCCGTTCGAGATCGAACTCGAATACGTGCAGCGCATGATGGCGTGGCTGCTGTTCGTCGACGGCAAGGGCGTCGCCAACCGCCACGCGATGCAGCTCGGCCTGGGCGCGGCCACGCTCACCAAGTTCAGCCGCAAGACCCTGCGCATGCGCACCACGGCGGTCGAACTCAATCCGCAGGTGGTGTCGGCCTGCCGCGGCTGGTTCAAGCTGCCGGCCGACGACCTGAAGCTGCGCGTGGTGATCGCCGATGCGGCGGCCGAGATCCGCAAGGCCGAGTGGCAGGGCACGGTCGATGCGCTGCAGGTCGATCTGTACGACCACGAGGCGGCTGCGCCCGTGCTCGACAGCGAAGACTTCTATGCCGACTGCCGCGCGCTGCTGACAGAAGACGGCTGCATGACGGTCAACCTCTTCGGCCGCTCGTCGAGCTACGAGCGCAGCCTCGAAAAGATCGCCGCCGCCTTCGGCGCCGATGCCGTCTGGGCCTTCAAGCCGACGCGCGAAGGCAACACGGTGGTGCTGGCGCAGCGCACCGCCAGCCGCCCGAAACGCGAGGCCCTTGCCGAGCGCGCCCAAACGATCCAGACTCGCTGGGGCTTGCCCGCGCCGAAGTGGCTGCGGGTGTTCAAGCCCCTGAATCTTTCAATCACCCGACCTTCCGGCCCATGAGCGCTGTTCCCGCTGTTTCTGCCCCCGCCCCGCTGGCCGCCCGCCACGAGGGCCCGCTCGATCTGCGCCGCCTGATCGAATGGCTCGCCACCGACGGCGTGATTTCCCCGGTCGAGGCCAAGCGCACCATCGCGCGCTGCGCCCAGGCCGAAAGCCGCCAGGCGCCGCTGGTGCGGCTCGCCAACGTGGCCATGACGCGCGAGAGCGACGGCAAGCCGCTCGACCTCGAAGCCCTCACGCAATGGCTCGCGGGCCGCGCCGGGTTGGCCTACTTGCGCATCGATCCGCTCAAGGTCGACGTGGGCAAGGTGGCCGACACCATGAGCGCGGCGTACGCCGAGCGCCACAAGGTGCTGCCGGTGCAGGTGCTGCCGCATGAGGTGGTGGTGGCCACGGCCGAGCCTTTTCTCACCGACTGGATCTCCGAGGTCGAGCGCCAGTCGAAGCGTACGGTGCGGCGCGTGGTGGCCAACCCTTCGGACATCCAGCGCTACACGGCCGAATTCTTCGCGCTCGCGAAGTCGGTGCGCGCCGCGCAGAAGGCTGGCAGCAACACCGGCGGCGCGAGTTTCGAGCAGCTGGTGGAGCTGGGCAAGAGCAGCTGGTGGAGCTGGGCAAGAGCAACAAGCAGCTCGATGCCAACGACCAGAGCGTGGTGCAGGTGGTCGACTGGCTCTGGCAATACGCCTTCGACCAGCGCGCCAGCGACATCCACTTGGAGCCGCGCCGCGAGCAGGGCGTGATCCGCTTTCGCATCGACGGCATCCTGCACCCGGCCTACCAGATGCCCATGGGCGTGATGAACGCGATGGTCGCGCGCATCAAGCTCCTGGGCCGCATGGACGTGGTCGAGAAGCGCCGCCCGCTCGACGGCCGCATCAAGACCCGCAACATGCGCGGCGACGAAGTCGAAATGCGCCTGTCCACCTTGCCGACCGCCTTCGGCGAGAAGATGGTGATGCGGATCTTCGACCCCGACACCGCGGTGAAAGACCTCGATGCGCTCGGCTTCGCGCAACACGATGCGCAGCGTTGGGAGCAGCTCGTCACGCGGCCCAACGGCATCATCCTGGTGACCGGGCCCACAGGTTCTGGCAAGACCACCACGCTGTATTCCACGCTCAAGCGCGTGGCGACCGAAGCGGTCAACGTGAGCACGGTCGAGGACCCGAGCGAAATGATCGAGCCCTCGTTCAACCAGACACAGGTGCAGCCGCAGCTCGACTTCGGCTTCACCGAAGGCCTGCGCGCGCTGATGCGGCAGGACCCGGACATCATCATGGTCGGCGAAATCCGCGACCTCGCCACGGCCGAGATGGCGGTGCAGGCCGCGCTCACCGGCCACCTCGTGTTCAGCACGCTGCACACGAACGATGCGCCGAGCGCCATCACGCGGATGATGGAACTGGGCGTGCCTTCGTACCTGATCACCGCCGTGATGCTCGGCGTGCTCGCGCAGCGGCTGGTGCGCACGCTGTGCCCCCATTGCAAGCAGCCCGACGATACGGTCACGCGCGAAAGCCTCGAGGCCATCGTCAAGCCCTGGCAGATCACCGGCTCGGTGCGCGCCTACAAGCCCGTGGGATGCGTCGACTGCCGCATGACGGCTACATGGGCCGCATGGGCCTCTACGAGCTGCTGAGCGTCACCGAGGCCTTCAAGGACAAGGTTACCAAGGAGCCCAACCTCACCGGGCTGCGGCGCCAGGCCGTGATCGACGGCATGCGTCCGCTGCGCCTGGCCGAAGGCGTCACCACCATCGAAGATGGTTCTGAGCACCACCCCGCCGCTGGAGTGATGTTGCCCTTTGGGTTAACCCTAAGTCATTGGTTAGTGAAATCCACATCCGCCTGACCACAAGCTGACTGGACAATCCCGCATCGAAACTTGTTCGAGGAGACTATTCGTGAAAATCAAAAGTCAGAAAGACTTTTTCTCGGGTCTGATGTTCACCGTCGTGGGTGTGGGGTTCGCATGGGGCGCCACCACCTACAGCGTTGGCAGCGGCGCCCGCATGGGTCCGGGGTATTTCCCGTTGATGCTGGGCATCCTGATGGCCGTGATCGGCCTGGGGATCATGTTCAGCGGGCTCACCGTCGAAACCACCGACGGAGAAAAAATCGGCAAGTGGGCCTGGAAGCAGGTGGTGTTCATCCTGGGCGCCAACCTCGCGTTCGGCGTGCTGCTCGGCGGCCTGCCGAGCCTCGGCGTGCCGGCGATGGGAATGATCATCGCCATCTACGCGCTGGTGATCATCTCCAGCCTCGCAGGCAGCGAGTTCGACCTCAAGAAGGTGCTGATCCTCTCGACCGTCCTGGCCGTCGGCAGCTACGTCGCATTCATCTGGGCGCTCAAGCTCCAGATCCAGGTCTGGCCGACCTTCATTACTGGTTGAGAAGAAAGCTGCTCACATCATGGAATTGGTTGAACACCTCTCGATGGGTTTTGGCGTTGCCTTTACCTTCACCAACCTGCTGTACTGCCTGGTCGGCTGCATTCTGGGCACGCTGATCGGCGTGCTGCCGGGCATCGGCCCGGTCGCGACCATCGCGGTGCTGCTGCCCGCCACGTATGCGCTGCCGCCGGTTTCGGCGCTGATCATGCTGGCCGGTATTTATTACGGCGCGCAGTACGGTGGTTCCACCACCGCGATTCTGGTCAACCTGCCGGGCGAGTCATCGTCGGTGGTGACCGTGATCGACGGCTACCAGATGGCGCGCAAGGGCCGTGCAGGTCCGGCGCTCGCTGCGGCGGGCCTGGGCTCGTTCTTCGCGGGCTGCGTCGGTACGCTGATCCTGGCCGCCTTCGCGCCGCCGCTCACCGAGCTGGCCTTCAAGTTCGGCCCGGCCGAATACTTCTCGCTGATGATCCTGGGCCTGATCGGCGCCGTGGTGCTGGCTTCGGGCTCGCTGCTCAAGGCCATCGCGATGATCGTGCTGGGCCTGCTGCTGGGTCTGGTCGGTACCGACGTGAACTCGGGCGTGGCGCGCTACAGCTTCGACATTCCGGAACTCACCGACGGCATCGGCTTCGTGGCCATCGCCATGGGCGTGTTCGGCTATGGCGCAATTATTGCCAACCTCTCGCGCCCCGACGACGAGCGCGAAGTGTTCACAGCCAAGGTCTCGGGCCTGTTCCCGACCAAGGAAGACTTCAAGCGCATGGTTCCCGCCGTGCTGCGCGGTACGGCGCTGGGTTCTGCCCTGGGCATCTTGCCGGGCGGCGGTGCGTTGCTGGCGGCTTTCGCGGCCTACACGATCGAGAAGAAGACCAAGCTGAAGCCGGGCGAAGTGCCCTTCGGCAAGGGCAACATCCGCGGCGTGGCGGCTCCCGAGTCGGCCAACAATGCCGGCGCGCAGACCTCCTTCATTCCGCTGCTGACGCTGGGCATTCCGCCCAACGCGGTGATGGCGCTGATGGTGGGTGCCATGACGATCCACAACATCCAGCCGGGCCCGCAGGTGATGACCAGCAACCCCGAGCTGTTCTGGGGCCTGATCGCCTCGATGTGGATCGGTAACGCGATGCTGATCATCCTGAACCTGCCGTTGATCGGCATGTGGATCAAGCTGCTGTCGGTGCCTTACAAGTACCTGTTCCCGGCGATCGTGCTGTTCTGCGCGATCGGCGTGTACTCGACCAACAACAACACCTTCGACATCTGGATGGTGGGCATCTTCGGTCTGGTGGGCTACACCTTCTTCAAGCTGGGTTGCGAGCCTGCGCCGTTGCTGCTGGGCTTCATCCTCGGGCCGATGATGGAAGAGAACCTGCGCCGCTCGCTGCTGCTGTCGCGTGGCGACTGGAGCGTGTTCATTACGTGTCCGATCTCTGCCAGTCTGCTGGCTGCTGCGGCGCTGCTGTTGGTGATCGTGCTGTTGCCGGCTGTGAAGTCGAAGCGCGAGGAAGCCTTCGTCGAGGAATAAGCGGGGCTTCGCTCCTCTGTAGCAAAACGGCGCCTTCGGGCGCTGTTTTTCGTTTACTGCGTATTGCGTTAGGACTGAGGGGGAGCGTTCGGGGCGCGTGCACAGGGCACCGGGTGCTCCCCGCAGCGAAATAAAGGAGGAGCGAAGCGGGGGACATTCGCGGAGGGGAGCACACCGTCGGCGTGAGCGTGCCCTGAATGCCTCCTAAGGCTTGCCGGCACGCGGCGGCTTCATGTGCTGCCGTGCCATGGCCAGGAAAGCCAGGGCGGCCGGGTTGAGCGGGTGCTTGGCCAGCCGTATGGCGACGACCGGGTACTCCAGCGTCGGGCGTGTCACAGCCACGGCGCGCAGGTTGCCGGGCATCAGCACTTCCACATAGCGCGGCAGCAACGCGACGCCCGCACCCGCCTGGATCAGGCCGAAGGCCGTCGACAGCATCGACACGTGATGGACCACGCGCGGGTACACGTTCGCCACGCTCGAGAGCTGGCGGCTCACGGCGCGCCACACGTTGGCGTCCGGGTTGACGTGGATGAAGGGCAGCGACTCCAGGTGCTTCGCATCGACCACCACGCGCTGCGCCAGCGGATGGTCCTCGCGCACGAAGAGGGCCATGCGCTCTGTAAACAGCAGCTCGGTCGCGAGCTCCGAATGCTTCTGCCCGATGTCCGAGCCGAAGCCCAGGTCCGCCTCCTGCGAGAGGATGCGCGAAATCATCTGCTCGGCCGTGCTGTCGAGCAGCGTGGTCGCCAGCGTCGGATGCTTCTGGGAGAAGCGGCCGAGCATCGGCGGCAGCAGGGCGCCTGCCGTGAGGTGGCCCACCGCCAGCACCACGCGCCCCTCGCGCAGCTGCGACTGCGAGCGGCAGGCGCCGACGGATTCGTCGATCAGCCGCAGCGCGCGCACGGCCGTCTCGACCATCACCTGGCCCGCGCTCGTCAGCTGGATGCGGCGGCCCCGCACGATCAGCGGTTGCCCGAGCTGCTCCTCCATGCGCTTGACGAGGTGGCTGATGGCCGGCTGCGTCAGCTGCAGGCTTTCCGCCGCCAGCGTGAAGCTGCCCGACTCGGCGACCGCCGCCAGCGCCCGGAGCTGCTGCAGCGAGACCTCTTCCGTGGCGTTCCTTGTCATAAGCAGTGCTCATAGTTGAATAAGCAGGATTATCTGGCTTGATGCACGGCAGCTGCATAGCATGCGAGGTTTCTCCACGGGGCCAGAATCCAGCACCATGAAAAGAATCCAGTTCCTTCAAGGGGTCGCCGCCGCGCTGCTGTGCATGGCCGCGTCGTCCGCCAGCCTGGCCCAGGGTTACCCGAACAAGCCGATCCGGCTCATCGTGCCGTTCCCCGCGGGCGGTGCCACCGATCTCTTCGCCCGCACGCTCGGGCAGAAGATGGGCGAGAAACTCGGCACCACGCTGATCGTCGACAACAAGCCCGGCGCCGGCGGCGCCATCGGCTCCGACCAGGCCGCCAAGGCCGCGCCCGACGGTTACACGCTGCTGCTGGCCACCACCAGCACGCATTCGATCGGTCCGGCCGTCATGGCCAGGCTGCCCTACGACACGGTGCGCGACTTCACGCCCATCGGCCACGTGGGCGATGCGCCCAGCATCATGCTGGTGCCCGTCGATTCGCCGGCCAAGACTGTGCGCGAGTGGATCGACTACGCGAAAAAGAACCCCGGCAAGCTCAACTACGCATCGAGCGGCAACGGCACCATCGTGCAGCTCACGGCCGAGCTCTTCAAGGCCAAGGCGCAAGCCGGTGTGTTCGTCACGCACATTCCCTACAAGGGCACGGCGCTCGCCATTCCCGACCTGTGATCAGCGGCAAGCTCGACGTGCTGTTCGACTCGCTGCCCACGGGCATGCCGCATGTGCGCGACGGCCGGTTGCGTGCCCTGGGCATCACCACGCTCAAGCGCAGCCCGCTGGCGCCCGAGCTGCCACCGATCGCCGACACGCTGCCGGGCTACGAGTCGAACACCTGGTTCGGCTTCTACGGCCCGCAGAACCTGCCTGCCGACATCGTGGCGCGCGTCAACAAGGCGGCCAACGAAGCGCTGGCCGATCCCGAGGTGAAGGACAAGCTCGCGCGCCTGGGCATCGAACCGGCCGTTGCGGGCATGTCCGACCAGTTCGCCAGGATGGTGGCCATCGACGCCGCCAAATGGAAAAAGATCGTGGTCGAACGCAAGATCACCAACGAATAGCGAGACGCCGACATGAACTTCGATTTCAACAACCCGTACCTCTCGACCCGCATCCCGATCTTCGCGCGCAATGTCGTGTCGACCTCGCACCCGCTGGCCTCGCAGGCCAGGCTGCGCATCCTGCAGCAGGGCGGCAACGCGGTCGATGCGGCCATCGCCACCGCGGCCGTCATGACGCTGGTCGAGCCCGTGAGCAACGGCCTTGGCAGCGATGCCTTCTGCATCCTGTGGGACGGCAAGGAACTGCACGGCCTCAACGCCTCGGGCCCGGCGCCCAAGGCCTGGACGCCCGAGTACTTCAGGGCCAAATACGGCGCGGACGCCGCCACGCCGCCGATGCGCGGCATCGACTCGGTCACGGTGCCGGGCGCGGTGCGCGGCTGGGTGGCGATGAGCGATCGCTTCGGCAAGCTGCCTTTCGCCGACCTGCTGGCACCGGCCATCGACATCGCCGAGCGCGGCTACCTCGTGCCGCCGGTGGTGCAGGGCAAGTGGGCCGCGGCTGCGTCGCTGCTGGAATCGCAGCCGGGCTTCGCGCAAACCTTCCTGCCCTGGGGCCGCGCGCCCGAGGTGGGCGAGCTGTTCCGCTTCACGGCCGCGGCGCGCGCGCTCAGGGCCATTGCCCGTACCAAGGGCGAGGCCTACTACAACGGCGAGATCGCCGAAGCACTCGCGAAGTTCTCGACCGAGCAGGGCGGCTCGCTCACCGTGGCCGACCTCGCGGCCTACCAGCCCGAATGGGTCAAGCCCATCTCGCGCGACTACCGCGGCCACACGCTGCACGAGATTCCGCCCAACGGCCAGGGCATCGCGGCGCTGATCGCGCTCGGCATCCTCGAGAAGTTCGACATCGCTTCGCTGCCGGTCGACTCGGTCGCTTCGCAGCATCTGCAGATCGAGGCCATGAAGCTGGCCTTTGCCGACGTCTACCGCTACGTGTCGGAGCCATCGTCG
>CAMATD010000213.1 GCA_945860785.1 Variovorax sp. YR752
GCCGTGCTTCGCCGCGAAGGCATCGCTGGTCACGAGCACCACCGCCGCACCGTCGGTGAGCGGCGACGAAGTGCCGGCCGTGACCACCCCGTCGGGACGGAAGGCCGGCTTGAGGCCTGCCAGCGCCTCGGCCGTGGTCGTCGGGCGGATGCAGCCGTCGGCATCGATCACCTCGCCCGATGCGAGGCGCACCGGCACGATCTCGCCCGCCAGGCGGCCTTCTGCGCGCGCGGCGGCGACCTTGCGGTGCGATTCGACGCGAACGCCTCCTGGTCGGCGCGGCTCACGTTCCAGCGCTGCGCGACGTTCTCGGCGGTCTCGCCCATCGAGATGTAGGCATCGGATCGGAGTTGGCCAGCAGCTCGGGGCTCGGCGAGAAGTTGAAGTCGCCCTGCGGCACCATCGTCATCGACTCCACGCCGACGCAGAGAAAGGCCTCGCCCATGCCCGCTTCGATCTGCGCCGCGGCGATGTGCACGGCCTGCATCGACGAGCCGCAGAAGCGGTTCACCGTCATGCCGCCGACTTCATGCGGCAGCCCGGCCAGCAGCCCGACGATGCGCGCGACGTTGTTGCCCTGCGAGGCCTCGGGATACGCGCAACCCAGGATGATGTCTTCGCGCAGCGCAGGATCGAGGTCGGTGCGCTGCAGCAGCCCGCGGACCACGCCGGCGGCCAGCGTGTCGGGGCGCACTTCGGCAAGGGCACCCTTCTTCGCGAAGTGAAAGGGCGAACGGGCGTAGGCGGAAATGACGGCTTTCATGAAAACACTCCTTGATGCCAAAACCTACCGATCCAATCGGTAGGCTATCAGGTCAAAAAATAGGCACGGCCTGCGTGCCTGCGATACAGCCCGGCCATCAGCCGGGCAACGAACTCCTGAGCTGCGCGATGGCCGCGTCGAAATCGTCCACGCGCCCTGTCATGCGCGCCGACAGCAGCGCACCCTGGCAGACGGAAAACACATAGGCGGCCAATGACGCCACCGATGCGCCCTTCTGCCGGGCCGGCAACAGCGCACCCAGCACGCCGGTGAGCCACATCACCTGCGTATTGCGCAGTTCCTGCACGGCCTGCCGCAGCTCTTCGTTGATGCAGTCCCACCCCGGTGCCAGTGCCCCTGCGGGACACATGCCCGAGCCGGCCTTGAGCGTGTTGCGGTACATGCGGAAATAGGATTCGAGCGCGTCCTTGGGGGTTCGCACCCTGGCCGCGTCCCAGTCCTTGAAGAACTGGGTGGCCTGGCGGATCACCGCGATGCCCAGCGCTTCCTTGGTCGGAAAGTGGTGGTAGAGGCTCGCCTTGCGGATGCCGACCGCATCGGCCACATCCTGGAAGCTGAAGCCCAGGTACGAGCGCGTTTCGATGAGGCCGCGCGCCACTCCGAGGATCTGCTCGCGGGTGCTGCCGGTGGCAAGGGCGGTGGCGCTGGTCATCTACCTACTATAAGGTAGGGAGATTCGAACTGCAAGCCGCAGGGTCAATCGGCCTTGATGCCCGCTGCCTTCACGATGCGGCTATTGCTCTCGAATTCCGAGGCGATTTCCTTGGCGAAGGCCGCGGGGGTTCCGCCGGTGGGCACGTTGTCGGTGGCCGTGAGCTTGGCGCGCAGCTCGGGGCTGGCGAGGGCCTTGTTGATCTCTGCGTTGTATTTGGCAATCAGCGCAGGCGGCGTTCCTGCAGGCGCGAAGACGTCGAACAGCGAATTGATGTTCGCCGCGCTGTAGCCCAGCTCGCCCAGCGTGGGCACCTGCGGCAGGCTCTCGAGACGCGCCGGCGCACCGACGGCCAGCGGCCGCAGCTTGCCCGACTGGATGTGCGAGGAGAGCGTCGGGCTGGCATTGGTCGAGAGGATCTCGAACTGCCCGCCCAGCGCATCGTTGAGCTGCTGGCCACCGCCCTTGTAGGGCACATGCGTGATGTCCACGCCCGCCGCCGCCCTCACCTGCTCGAGCACGATGTGGCCGAGCGATGCCGGCCCCGACGTGGCCCAGCGCACCGCGCCGGGCTGCGCCTTGGCATCGGCGATCAGCGCCCGGAAATCCTTGGCCTTGCTGGCCGGCGTGGCGATCAGCAGCACCGGCGAATACATCACGCTCGCCACCGGCGCCACATCCTTCAACGGATCGAAAGGCAGCTTGCCCAGGTGCGGACTCAGCACCAGCGGGCTGATGGCCGAGAAGCCCAGCGTCGCACCGTCGGGCGCGGCCTTGGCCACGGCATCCATGCCGATGGCGCCGCTCGCGCCCGCCCGGTTGTCGACGATCACCGTGGTGCCCAGCTGCGCGGCGAGCCTGTCGCCGAGCGCCCGTGCGACCACGTCGCTGACGCCGCCTGCGGGGTACGCCACGATGAGGCGGATGGTCTTGGGGACGGACTGAGCCTGTGCGCCGGCGGCAGCGAGCAGAACCGCCGCGACCCAGATTCTTTTCTGCATGAACGAAATCTCTTTGCTGTTTGTTGGATGGAATGACACCGCGCCTCAGCCGCGCGGATGGTGCTGCGCATGCAGCTGCTTCAGGCGCTCACGCGCCACGTGGGTGTAGATGGTGGTCGTCGAGATGTCGGCATGCCCCAGCAACAGTTGCACCGCGCGCAGGTCCACACCATGGTTCAGCAGATGCGTGGCAAACGCGTGCCGCAGCGTATGCGGCGACAGCGGCACGTGGATGCCAGCCGCCGTGGCCTGCTTCTTCACGATGACCCAGAACATCACGCGCGTCATACCGGCGCCGCGCGCGGTCACGAACAGGTCGGGCGTCTGCTGCCCGTCGAGGATGACGGGGCGCGACTCCTCCAGGTAGCGCTCGATCCAGCGCCGCGCCTCGCCGCCGAAGGGCACGAGGCGCTCCTTGTTGCCCTTGCCCAGCACGCGCAGCACGCCGTCGTTGAGGCTCATGTCGATGGCCTTGAGCGCCACCAGCTCGCTCACGCGCAGGCCGCTCGCGTACATCAGCTCGAGCATCGCGCGGTCGCGCAGGCCGAGCGACGATTCGACATCGGGCGCGGCCAGCAGGTCGTCGACCTGCTTTTCCGACAGCGTCTTGATGGCGCGCGGCATCTGCCGCGCAGGGGCGAGCCGGATGCTCGGGTCGGCCGTGATGCGCCGCTCGCGCAGCGCCCAGCGGTAGTAGCGCTTGACCACGGTGAGCCGCCGGTTGGCCGAGGTGGCCTTGCCCTTGGTCGAGAGGCGCACGCCCATGTAGGCCTGCAGGTCGCTCTCCTGCGCGGTGTCGAGCGCGACGCCGCTGCGCTGCTTGCCCAGCCACTGCGCGAACAGCGCAAGGTCGTGGCGGTAGGCGGCCAGCGTGTTCTTCGACAACCCGTCCTCCAGCCAGAGGGCGTCGATGAAGTCGTCGATTTCAGGGGTGGGTGCGGCGATGGCCTCGGTCATGCGGTGCAAGATAACAAAAAGAAAAAGCCGCCCGGGGCACGGGCGGCTTTTGTCGGGGCTTTGCCGGACGGAGGCAGATCAGTCGAGCCTCAGGTTCTGCTTCTTCACGACCTGCTTGTAGACCTCGTATTCCGCCTTGATCTGGGCGGCGAACTGCTCGGGCGTGTTCGCCACGATCAGCGAGCCCGTGTCCTCGATGCGCTTGCGCACGGCCGGCTCTTCAATCGCCTTCTTCACGCCTGCGCTGATCTTGTCGACCACTTCCTTCGGCAGGCCCTTGGGGCCGAGGATGCCGTAGTAGGCCATGCGGTTGACCGGCTCGAGACCGACTTCCTTGAAGGTCGGCACATTGGGCAATGCAGCCAGGCGCTGCGGCGCCGACACCACGATCGGAATCAGGCGGCCGCTCGTGATGAAGGGCATGGCCGACGGGATGTTGTCGAACATGATCGGCACCTGGCCAGCCACCACGTCGTTGAGGGCCGGGCCCGCGCCACGGTAGGGAATGTGCGTGACGAAGGTGCCGGTGAGGCTCTTGTACAGCTCCATCAGCAGGTGGCCGATGCCGCCCGTGCCCGACGAGGCGTACGAGTACTTGCCGGGGTTCTTCTTCAACTCGGCCACGAACTCGGCGTAGTTCTTCGCCGGGAAGCTCGGGTTGACCGCGATGATGTTGGGCGTGGCCGCGATGTTGGTGATCGGCGTGAAGTCATTGATCGGGTCGTACGGCGTCTTCGGGTTAATGGCCGGGTTGGCCGCCGTGCTCGACACGGTGGCCAACCCGAGCTTGTAGCCGTCGGGCGTCGCACGCGCGGTTTCTGCCGCGCCGACGATGCCGCCGCCACCGGCGCGGTTGATCACCACCACGGGCTGGCCCAGGATCTTGCCCAGCGGATCGGAAATCACGCGCGCCACGATGTCCGTCGTGCCGCCGGGTGCGAACGGCACACTCAGTTCGACCGGCTTGTTGGGATAGCCCTGCGCAAAACTCTGGCCTGCGACCGCGACCAGCGCGGCGGCCCCCACAAGGGCGCTCCATTGACGACGTTGCATCGATAACTCCTTGATTTGACTGAGACGGATGTCGAAAAAAAGCGAAGCATGGATGCTAGCGGCTCCACCGCGGCTCCCGTGCTGTGGATTACCCATGGTCCGCGCCGTTTATGCTCGAAGCGGTGAACTACGCGCAGCTGCTTTTCCCCGACTTCTCCCTCATCGCCATCGGCTGGCTGCTCTGCCGGTACATACACCGCACTCGACCGCCGCGTGTGGGACTAGGTCGAGAGCCTGGTTTACTACTTTCTCTTTCCCGTGCTGCTGTTCCATTCGATCGTGCGCAGCCCGCTCGACTTCGGCGCCACATCGAGCCTGCTCACCGCAGGCGTCGGCATCGGCCTGTGCGGCATCGCGCTGGCCTACGCCCTGCCCTTCGTGCCGGGCATCGGCTCGCACATCGACAAGCGCGACCACGCGGCCAGCGCGCAGGTCGCGTTCCGCTTCAACTCCTTCATTTGCCTCGCGCTGGCCGACCGGCTGGCCGGCCCCGAGGGCCTGCTGCTGATCGCGGTGCTGATCGGCGTGTGCGTGCCGGTGTTCAACATCGCGGCGGTGTGGCCGATGACGCGGCATGCGCAGACCGGGTTCGTGCGGCAGCTGGTGCGCAATCCGCTGATCGTCGCCACGGTGGCGGGGCTGCTGGCGAATGTGCTGGGCTTCATGGTGCCGGCCTGGTTGACGCCGACGCTCACGCGCATCGGTGCGGCATCGCTCGCGCTGGGGCTGCTTGTAGCGGGCGCGGGGATGCAGTTCGCGACGTTGGGGCGGGGCAAGGTGCTGGCCGTATCGGTGCTGGCGATTCGGCACCTGATCCTTCCGCTGGTGGCGTGGGAACTGGCGCGTGCGCTGCGGCTCGACGGGGTTCAGGCCTCGGTGCTGATGGCTTTCTCTGCCGTGCCCACGGCGTCGAGCGCCTATGTGCTCGCGGCACGCATGGGCTACAACGGGCCGTATGTGGCGGGGCTGGTGACGCTGTCTACCGTGCTGGGGGTTGTGAGCTTGCCGTTTGCCTTGGCGCTGCCCCGGTGAATCAGCGCTGCAGCAACGCCGGCACCGCCGACGCCAGCATCGCGACACCCGATGCCGTCAGCAACCCCAGCACCAGCGTTCGGAATGCCGTCTCGCTGATCCCGATGTAGAGCCGCGCGCCGAGCAGCACCGGCACCGCAACAGCCAGCGCCACGAGCCCCAGCAGCGGCACCATCGAGCGCCCGATGCTCCCGCTCGCGAGATGGATCGCAAACGCCACCAGCAGCATCGAGAGATTGAAGTTCTGGATCACGGCGCGCTGCGTGTCGCGCTGGAAGCCGCGCAGCGTGCACCAGAGCGTGGGAATGGTCCCCGAGAAGCCGCCGATGCCCGCCATGGCACCGCCATGGCACCGACGATGGCACCGACGATGGTGCCGACGATGGTGCCGACGATGGTGCCGACGATGGTGCCGACGATGCCATCTGCAATGCGGCCGCCGAAGGCGATCTTCGGCAGGCTCTGCGACATCAGCATCGCCGGGCACCACAGCACCAGCAGCACGCCGAGGCACACCTTGAAGACCACGAGATCCAGATGCGGCAGCAGCCAGACGCCGAACGGCACGCCGACCAGGCCGCCGAGCACGAAGGGCCACAGCAGGCTCCTGTCGAAAGCGCGGCGCACCGTGACGGCCGCAATCACCTGCCCCGTCAGCGCGCCGAACAACGCCAGCACCGCGGCCAGCTGCGGCTCCAGCGTCCACGCCCAGACCGACATCGCGACCAGACCGAACGCACAGCCCGACAGGCCCTGCACGAAACCCGCCAGCACGGCGCCGACGATCACATAGACATACAGGGCTTGCATGCGGCCGATGATAGAAGCCGCCGCGCCGCACCCGCCTCAGCGGGCCGTGGTGAGACCGATCAGGCCGAAGCCGGCACCAGCGCCGTGCGCCGCACCCGCGTGACGTTGAAGGCGCTGGCAATCAGCACACCCTGCACCAGCGCGAGGCCGACGATCACGCTCGTGTACTGGCCATGGTCCATCAGGCGGCCGAACACCAGTGGCGCCAGCGCCTGGCCGATGTCGAGCCCCGCGTACACCACGCCGTAGACGCGCCCGATGGCATTGGGCGGCGTCGAGCGCTTGCCCAACAAGTAAGTCGCGCGACGGCCCGGCAACGCCCGAGACAAAACCCATCGCGCCGAACAGCACCGGCACCAGGATCGGCGGGAACTGGGCAAAGGCCAGCACCAGCGCCAGCGCGGCCGCAATGCCGAAGCCCGCGCCCACGATGCGTTCGCAGCGCGAGGGGTCCGAGGCGAGAAATCCGCCCACCACCATGCCACCCGCACTCGCCACCATGTAGACCGTGAGGCACACGGCCACCAGCGCCACCGGCACCGCGTGCAGGTGGCCGGCGGCCACCGGCGCGAAGGTCTGCACCACGCTGATCACCGCGGCATAGAAGAAGAAACCGAAGCACATCCACACGGCCGGAATGCGCAGGAAGTCGAACTCACCGCCCACCGGCGCGGGCTCGCCCTGCCCGGTGGCCTTGTGCACGGCCGCGGCATCGAGCGACAGCACGCTGCGATAAGCCCAGAGCACCAGCAGCACCACGATGGCCACCACACCCGCCGAGGCCAGCGCCACGCGCCACGAGAAGGCGATGGCAATCGGCACCACGAAGGCCGGCGCCAGCGCCCAGCCCAGGCTGCCGGTGATGCCGTGCACGCTGTAGGCATGGCCCAGCCGCGTCGGCGCGACCTTGCGATTGAAGAGCGTGTAGTCCACCGGATGGAACACGCCGTTGCCGATGCCGCCGACCACTGCGCACAACAGCAGCATCCAGTAGCTCTGCGCCATCGCATAGCCGAAGGCGGCCAGCGCCAGCGCGCCGAGCCCGACGAACAGCACCGGCCGCGGCCCCAGCTTGTCGACGATGAAGCCCGAGGCCGCCTGCACCATGCACGAGACCACGAAGAACACCGTCAGCACTGCGCCCAGCTCGGTGTAGCTCACGTTGAACGCGTCCTTGAGCCACGGGAACAGCGGCGCCAGGATGAGCTGGCTGAAATAGCTCACCGCGTGGGCCAGGCCGACAAGCCCGATCAATTGGGCGTCGGTGCGCAGGGTGGTGGGAGGGGAAGTGGTCGCTGTGGAAGACATGGATTGCTACAAAAAACCGGGGCAGGCACCGATGCTATGTCCCCTGGGCGCGGCAGAATGACGAGATACAGCGACAACATTTGTCGAAACCATGCCACGCGCCGTTTCCCTTCTTCCCCCCGCCCCGATCACCAGCGTCGCCTCGCTCACGCCGCACCTCTATGCGCCCGACGCGGTGCGGCCGCTGCGCGCCAAGGAACACTTCCTGAGCGCCGACACGCTGGTCGAATTGCACCAGCACCCGTGGCCGCAGCTCACCTTCTCGACCCGCGGCGTGATCCGGCTCAGCACGCAGGACGGCAGCTACATCGTGCCGCCCTCGCGCGCGCTCTGGGTGCCGGCCAACATGCCGCACAGCATCACGCTGATCGAAGACGCGGAGCTGCGCACCGTCTACCTGCATGCCTGGCTCGCGCCCGCCTGGGAGAAATGCGAGGTGCTCGAAATCAGCCCGCTGCTGCGCGCCCTGATGCTGGCGCTCGACACCACGCCCGACGGCCTGCCGCCCACCGACCCGCAGGCGCCGCAGCGCGAACGCATGATCGCCCCGCTGCTGGTCGACGAGGTCGAGCGCGCCACGCAGATCCGCATCGACGTGCCGCTGCCCACCGACAAACGGCTGCGCCAGCTCTGCGAGGCGTTGCTGCGCAACCCGGCCGACCGGGCCACGCTGGCCGAACGCGCCGCGACCATCGGCGCCAGCGAACGCACGGTGGCGCGGCTGTTCCGCGACCAGTTGGGCATGAGCTGGCAACAGTGGCGCCAGCAGGCCGTGATGGCGCATGCGCTGCCGCTCTTGGCGCGCGGCATGGCGGTGAGCCAGGTGGCGGCCGCCAGCGGCTACGCCACCGACAGCGCCTTCTGCGCCATGTTCAAGGCGGCCACGGGGCGATCGCCGACCTCGTTCCAGCACAAGAAGCGCTCGGTCGCTGCCTGAGCGACGGCGTCATGCCGCTCTGGCAAGATCGGCGGGCCGAACAACCACGGACCTTCCCTTCGACCTGCCCATGGCATCCCCCTCCCGACCGCAGACCTGGACCGCCGACATCGGCCTGCGCATTCGCCGCCATTTCCTGCTGAAGGCGGTCGGGACCACGGTCTTCACCTGGCTGTTTTTCATCGGCTATTTCCATCTGCTGCGCAACCCCGCCTACCCGGTCGCGGTGATGCCGCTGACGCTGCTGGACCACCTGATTCCGTTCCAGCCCTACACGCTCGGCGCGTACCTCTCGCTCTGGGTCTACGTCGGCATCGCGCCGGGGTTGCAGCTCACCTTCCGCGAACTGGTGGCCTACGGACTGTGGATCGGCGCGCTGTGCATCACGGGCCTCGCCCTCTTCTACTTCTGGCCGACCCAGATACCGCCTTTGGCCGTGGACGTCTCGGGCTTCCCCGGTTTTGCGATGCTGCAGGGCGTGGACGCGGCCGTGGCGATCTTCACCGCCATCTGGATCGAACACCTCTTGCGCCAGGCGCACACGCCGGTCCTGCTGCGCGTACTGAACTGGACCTGGTTCGCCGCCATCGCCTACTCGACGCTGGCGGTCAAGCAGCATGTGGTGCTGGACGTCGTCGCGGGCGCGTTGCTCGGTATGTCGTTCGCACTACCCTCGCTGCGCTGGCGGCCAAGGGCTCGTTTTCGAGGGGATGCCCCTCTCGTGGGAGCGGATATCATTGGTCATCACTGACCACCACAGGCCGAGCGAGGAAGGGATCGATCCAATGGCACACCCCGCATGGGTGGCAATCGATCAACGGCGGCACAAGACGACAGGCATCGCACGATGAGTTCGCTGAAGGAATTGCAGGACCTGATCCACGAGAAGTACGGCATCGAACCGTCGAAACTCGACCCTCACGCGTCGATGCGCGAAACAGGCGGTCTCGATTCGCTGGCCCTGGCCGAATTCCTGTTTGCCATCGAAGATCACTTCGGCATCACCATGCCCGACGAAGACGCGAGCATCGACACCCTGGCCGACCTCGCGCTGCTGGTCGACAAGGTCCGGGCCGCCAAGCCAGCGTGAACCAGCACGAGGTCGCCATCACCGGGCTGGGCGTCATGGCGCCGCACGGCGGCGAGCCCGACGCGCTGTTCCAGGCGTTGCTGCAAGGCCGCTCGGCCATCCAGTCCGTCTTTCCCGAACTGCCCAAGCCGGCCGCCGCAGCCACGGTGGCCTTCGACGAAACCCGCTGGTTCACCAAGCTCCAGCTCGCGGGCGTCGACCGCGTCAGCCAGCTGGCCGTGGCCGCGGCCGACCTCGCGATGCGCGATGCGGGCATCACCATCAGCGATACCGATGCGGAACGCGTGGGCGTCTACGCCGGCTGCGGCATGGGTGGCGCTGCCGCGCTCGAGGCCGCCTACCGCGGCAACGGGCGCGTGTCGCCGCTCACCATTCCCGCCTTCATGCCCAATGCGCCTGCGGCCCACGTGGCCATGCGCCAGGGCGTGCAGGGGCCGGTGCTCACCTATTCCGTCGCCTGCGCCTCGTCGTCGGTGGCCATTGCCGAAGCCGCCAAGGCCATCCAGCGCGGCGAGGTCGACCTCGCCATCGCGGGCGGCAGCGAAGCGCTGATCGTGCCGGGCGTGGTGCTGGCCTGGCAGGCGATGCAGACGCTCGCCACCTTCCAGCCCGGTGAAGCGGCCGGCGCGGTGCGGCCCTTTGCCAGCGACCGCAGCGGCTTCGTGCTGGGCGAAGGCTCCGCCTTCCTGGTGCTCGAATCCGCCGAACGCGCGCGAAGGCGCGGCGCCCGCAGCTATGCCACGCTGGCCGGCTGGGGCCTCAGCAGCGACGCCACGCACCTCACCAAGCCCGATGCACCGGGCCAGGCGCGCGCGCTGCGCCAGGCCTTGCGCCAGGCCTTGCGCCAGGCCGGCCTGCAGCCGCGCGACGTGGGCTACTGCAACGCGCACGGCACGGCCACGCGCATCGGCGACGTGGTCGAGCGCAACGCGCTGGCGGATGTGTGGGGCAACGACCTCGACGGCCTGCGCGTCAGTTCGACCAAGGCACTGCACGGTCACATGCTCGGCGCGAGCGGGTGCCATCGAGGCGCTCATCACAGTGCTTGCGTTGCACCGTCGGCAGTTGCCGCCCAATGCCCACTGCAGCGAGATCGATCCGGCCTGCAGCTTGAACCTCGTCAGGCAGGACGACGCCAGTGCGCCGCAACTCGAAGCCGCGATCAGCAACTCCTTCGCCTTCGGCGACACGAATTCCGTGCTGCTCTTTCGCCGCGCCTAGACCGGCGCCTGCTGCGACGCCCCTGCCTCGCAGAGCCACGCCAGGAAGGCCTCCGCCAGCGGATCGGTCGTCCTGTTCGGCGCCATGAAGACGCTGTAGCCCCGGCTCGACGGCGCCCGGTGCGCACAAGCGAGCACCAGCTCGCCCGAACGCAGTTCGCGCTCGACAAAATAGTGCGGCACCAGCCCCACGCCGAGGTCGGCGCGCACCGCGGCCACCAGCGAGGAGAAGAGATCGAAGCGATGCCCCGCCACGAGATTTTCGGGCGGCCGTGCATGCGCCGTTTGCGCGAACCATTCTTCCCACGCCCCCATGCGCGTGCGCAGCTGGAGCAGCGGCGCGGCGCGAAAGTCGCCGCGCGCCATCGCGGCCCGGCCCTTCGCGCGGGGCGAGCACACCGCGACGCAGAACTCGTCCATCAGGGGCCGTGCATTGGCGCCGGGCCATACCGCATCGTCGTACTG
>CAMATD010000214.1 GCA_945860785.1 Variovorax sp. YR752
TCCTCGATGAAGGCGATCTTCGAGAAGCACGAGATGCCCTTGCCGGCCATGATCAGCCGCTTGAGCATCGGCGTCGAGTTGCAGGTGGCGGCCGGCTCCATGTCGTCCCAGAACGCAGCGAACTCCGGCGACAGCGCCGCGCTGATCACCGGGTGCGAACTCGACCGCAGAAACGGATAGCGCGCGCATTCCTTCAACGACACGCTGGCGTGATTCGCCAGCGGATGGCCGGGCGGCATCACGACGCCGATCGGCAGGTTTGCCAGCGCCACCGCCACCACGCCGCCGGGCAACCGGCTCACAAAGGTCATGCCCACATCGACCTGCCCCGACATCACCATCTGCGCCACATCCATCGGCTGCACGGCGGTGATGGTGTACGTGACGGCAGGGAATACCTGCAGGAAGTCTTCGACCGCCGAGGGCAGGAGCTCCTCGAAGAACGAGTCCATCGCGGCCACCTTCACATGGCCGGTGCGCTCGCCCTTGAGCGCATCGAGCTCGGTGCGCATCACGTGGTACTGGTGCAGCGTCTCCTGCGCGTGCTTGAGCAGGCGCTCGCCAGCCGCATTGAGCCTGAGGCCGTTGGGCATGCGGTCGAACAGCTCCACACCCAGCTCGTCTTCCAGCTTGTGGATCTGCCGGTTGACCGCGCTCGCGGCCACGTAGAGCCGTTCGGAGGCCTTGCGCACCGAGCCGCAGCTCGCGACCTCGATGAAGTATTTGAGGATGCTGGCGTGCATCAGCCGGCCCTCCCCTCTGGCACGCGCTCAACCGGCCATATGCGGCATCGCAGCAATGGCCGGATGGTCGCAGGCCACGCGCTTCGCATCGGCGCCGCCGGGCGAGCCGAGCCCGCTGACGTTCGCCGCAAAGAACTCGCGGTTGATGGCAATGAAGTGCGCCATTTCGGACGGCAGCCGAAGGTCTTCATAGATGGCCTGCGTGGGGCAGGCGGACACGCAAACGCCGCAATCGATGCATTCATCCGGGTGAATGTACAGAGTACGTTCGCCTTCGTAGATGCAATCCACCGGACAGCACTTGACGCAGGCGCCGTCCTTGACGTCGATGCAGGCGCCGGTAATGACGTAGGCCATGGCATGAAGGGCGGGCGCCTAGCGGCCCAGCCACTGCGGCTTGCGCTTCTGCTGGAACGCCAGCACGCCTTCGTTCGCGTCCTCGGACTGCAGGGCCGCCACCAGCGCCGGCAGCCGCATGCGGTGCGCCTCGGCCGGCGCGAGCGTGCCGGTGCGGCGCACCACCTGCTTGATGGCCTTGAGCGACAGCGGCGCACAGGCCAGCATCTGCTGCACCCAGCGGTTGACGGCGGTGTCGAGCTCGGCGCGCGGCACCACCTCGTTGACGAGGCCCATCTCGAGCGCACGCTGCGCCTTCACGCGCTGGCCGGTGAGCATCATGCCCATGGCCTGGCGGTAGGGAATCTGCCGCTGCAGCAGCAGCATGCCGCCGTCGAGCGGCAGGCGGCCCACCAGCGGCTCAGGCAGGCCGAAGCTGGCCTCTTCGCAAGCGACCACGATGTCGCAGCCCAGCACCATCTCGAAGCCGCCCCCCAGCGCAAGGCCGTTGACGCGCGCGATCACCGGCACATCGAGCGTCTCGCGCAGCGCGATGCCGCCGAAGCCACCGGGCCGGGCCGCGGCCCAGTACTCGACGCCCTTGAGGTTGGAGGTGTTCTTGAGGTCTGCACCCGAGCAGAACGAACGTTCGCCCGCGCCGGTCAGCACCACGGCGCGGATGTCGTCGCGCGCTTCGATCTCCGTCCAGATGCGCTGCAGCTCGGCCTCGGTCGGCAGGTCCACCGCATTGAGCACCTCGGGACGGTCGATGGTGACCGTGGCGACATGGTCCGCGACCTCGAAAAGAACGCTCATGCGTCGGCCTCCTCGATCAGCGCGCGCGCTTCCGCCAGCACCTCTTCGGTGTGCAGCCCCAGCTTGGGCGGATCGCGCCGCAGGCCGGCCTTGGCGCCCGACATCTGGATCGGACTGGCGATGAACTTCAGCGGGCGGCTCGACGAAGAACCGCCTTCGAGAATCATCGCGTTGTGCAGCGTCTGCGGATCGACCAATGCCTCGCGCATGTCGCGCACCGGGGCCGAGAGCAGGTCCTGCTCTTCGAGGCGGTCCAGCCAGTGCTCGCGCGTGTTGCTGGCAAATCGCTCGCGGAAGATCCCGTGCAGCTCCGCCTTGTTGGTGAACTGCACCGCCATGCCGGAGAAGCGGTCATCCAGCGACAAGTCTTCAAGCCCCAGCGCCGTGCAGATGTCGCGCAGCGGGTTGGCCTTGAACGCGCCCACCAGCACCAGCGGCCCGTTCTGCGTGTCGAACACGCCGGAGAGCGGCATGGCGGCCCAGTTGACCTCCGAGTCCTCCATCATGATCATCGCGGCCTCCTGCATCTGCATGGCCAGCATGGCGTTGTAGAGCGACACGGCAATCTTCTGGCCCTCACCCGTGCGCTCGCGCTGCAGCAGCGCCAGCAGGATGCCCTGCACCATGTGCATGCCCGCGGTGTAGTCGGCCAGCGCCGTCGGGTAGATCGACACCGGCACCGAAGCATCGGCGCGGCGCGCCATCACGCCGGTGAGCGCTTGCGCGAGCACGTCCTGCCCACCCTTGTGCGCATACGGCCCCGTCTCGCCGAAGCCCGTGCCCACCGCGTAGATGATGCGGGGGTTGAGGCGCTTGCAGTCTTCGTACCCCAGGCCCAGCCGTTCCATCACGCCGGCGCGGAAGTTGTTGGTGACCACGTCGGCGCCGGCAATCAGCGCCTTCACCAGTTCCATCTGCTCCGCATCACGCAGGTCGATCTCCACGCTGCGCTTGTTGCGGTTCAGGCTGCAGAAGATCGGGTTGTCTTCGCCCGCCACCGGCGCGAAGGTCGAGCGGCTCAGGTCGCCCGCACCCTTGCGCTCGATCTTGATCACGTCGGCGCCGTGGTCGGCCAGCATCTGCGTGCAGACCGGGCCCATCATGACCTGCGTGAAGTCGATCACGCGGATGCCGTCGAGCGGCAATGCAGTCGTCGTCATGCGGCCTCCTTCGTGAACGAGCGGGCGATGGTGGGCACGTCGGCATTCGGCCCCTTCTGGTCGCCCGGGTCGGCGCCCTGCCCGCGCAACGTCTTCTGCAGCTTCGCGATGTCGACATTGCGCACCGAGACGCCAGCGTTCAGCGCCAACGCCGCCGCCGTGCCCGTGGCCATGCAGGGCGGGATCTCGCGCGAGATCTTCTGCGCGGCCGAGGTGGCCGAGTAGTGGCGGCCGGCCACCAACAGGTTCTCCACGCTGCGCGGCAGCAGCGTGCGGAACGGGTAGTAGTAGTCGCGGCCGCGTGCCACGCTGTCGTCGAAGCGGGTGCGCTGGGCCACGTCTTCCTTGGTCATCACGTACTCGCCTTCGAGCAAGCGGGTCTGGCGGATGCCGGTCTGCGGCGCCATGTCGATCAGCGTGCACTTCGAGAAGCCCGGCAGCTTCGCACGCACGAAGTCGATCACCTTGTGGATGGTGGCGCGGCCCTGCACTTCGGCGCGTGTCAGGTCCGTCACCTTGAGCCCGTCGAGCCCCGGCATGTGCGGGCAGTTGCACCACACCACGCCGGGCAGCGGCGTCTTGAGCCACCAGGCGTCCCAGGCGCCGCCGAGCATGTGCTTGACCTCGCGGTCCAGCGCCTGCCAGGCCACGGGCTCTTCGCGTTCGAAGCGTTCGGCCTCTTCCGTGTCCACGCTGCCAAGGCGGAACACCGTCGTCACGATGTAGCTGCCGCTGATGTGCGGCGCGCCGACCGAGGCAGCCACGTCGAGGTCGCCGGTGGTGTCGATTACCACCTTGCCGAGGATGGCTTCGCGCCCGCCCTTGGTCTCGCAGACCACGCCCTTGACCTTGCCGTCTTCCACCAGCGTGCGCGAGAACCACGAGTGCAGGCGCAGTTCGATGCCGGCCTGTTGCACCATCTCGAGCGAGGTGCGCTTCCACGCATCGGGGTCGAAGGCGGCGGCGAAGCAGATCGGGTGCGGCTTCTCCTTGCTGTGGAAGTCGTAGGTGCCCCAGCGCTTCCAGCGGCGCACCGAGTCGGGCAGCGTGCCCCAGTCCTGCTGGCGCGGGTATTCGGCCAGGCCGATCGCCGACATGCGCTCGATCATCTCGAGGCAGATGCCGCGCACCGAAATCTCCTGCTGGTGGCTGTCCCACATGTCGTCGAGCACCAGCACCATGCCGCCCGAGGCCAGGCCGCCGAGATGGTTGTAGCGCTCCAGCAGCGTCACGCTCGCACCGTTGCGCGCGGCGGCCAGCGCCGCGGCTTGCCCCGCGGGGCCGCCACCGACCACCACCACGTCCGATTCGGCTGCCACGCGCGCGTCATGCGCGGGCTCCTGCATCCAGTCGCCAATACGGCTCATAGAACTCTCCTGTTGAATTGTTTGGATGTGTTTGAAATGCACCGAAAGGATCAGTGCGTGCTGCTTTCCGGCTGCCAGCGAATGACCCAGCGTTCGGCCAGCGTCACGAGCAGGAAGAACAAGCCCGAGAGGCGTGGCGCTCATCACGATCGCGGCGTAGAGCAGCGGCGAATCGAAGTTGAAGGTGGCCTGCAGGATCATGGCGCCAATGCCTACCGTGGCACCCACCCACTCGCCCACCACCGCGCCGATCACGCACATCGACGCGGCAATGCGCAGGGCCGAGAACAGGTACGGCAGCGCGTTCAGCAAACGCAGGCGAAAGAAGATCTCCGTCTTGCTCGCCGACAGCACGCGCATCAGCTCCATCGCCTGCGGGTTGACCGACTCCAGCCCGCGCACCATGTTCACCAGCGTCGGAAAGAAGCACACCAGCGCCGCGATGGTGATCTTGGGCTCCATGCCATTGCCCATGATCAGCACGAGCACCGGCGCCTTGGCGACCAGCGGCACCGCGTTGAACATCAGCACCACCGGAAAGAAGATGTCCTGCAGCGTCTTGTTGTGCACGAAGATCGTCGCGATCGCGATGGCCGCGAGGTTGCCCAGCACGAAGCCGCCGGCCGCCTCGAAGGCCGTGGGCAGCAGGTTGTCGAGCAGCACGCCGCGCTTGGCGTAGAGCGTCTCCAGCACGGCCCAGGGGGTGGGCGCGATGAAGGGCTTGACGTCGAACACGGCGATCACGGCCCACCACAGGAAGATCAGCCCGACGATGCCCAGGGCCGGCAGGATGCGGCGGCGCCACAGGCGTCGCTGGCGGACTGCGGCCCATGCCAGGTATTCGGAATCGGCCGGGATGACGCCGACACCTGCAGCACCTGCAACGGGCACTGGCGCTTCGATGGAACGGGTATTCATGACATCGGCCTCAGCAGGTTTCCAGCACATGCCGCAAATGGCTTGTGAGGCGAACGAATTCGGGGGACTCGCGCATCTCGAGCGTGCGTTCCGCGGGCAGCTCGACCGGCACGATCTCGCGCACGCGGCCCGGGTTGGCCGCGAGCATCAGCACGCGCTGGCCGAGAAAGGCCGCCTCGTGAATGCTGTGGGTGACGAAAAGAATCGTCACACCGGTCTCGCGCCACACGCGCAGGATTTCTTCGTTGAGCCGGTCGCGCGTGATCTCGTCGAGCGCGCCGAAGGGCTCGTCCATCAGCAGGATCTTCGGGTCGCTGGCCAAGGCGCGGGCAATCGACACACGCTGGCGCTGGTCGCCCGACATCTCGTGCGGGAAGGCGCCGGCCCGATCCTTCAGGCCGACCAGTTCGAGCAGTTCCTGCGGCGTGCGACGGCCCTTGCGGCTTGCGCCGCCGCCCACCTGCAACGGCAGCTCGACGTTCTGCAACGCGGTGCGCCAGGGCAGCAGCGCCGCGTCTTGGAAGACGAAACCGATGTCGCGGTTCTTGCGCGCAGCCTGCGGCGTGGAAGACAGCACCTCGATGCTGCCGCGGCTCGGCTGCAGCAGGTCGGTCACCACGCGCAGGAACGTCGACTTGCCGCAGCCCGATGGCCCCAGCAATGTGAGGAACTCGCCCTGCGCCACCTTGAGGTCGAGGCTCTTGATGGCCGTGACGTCGCGGCGCTCGGTAAAAAAGCGCACGCCGATGTCGCGGCAAGCGATGGCGGGCGGCGCATTGAGAACGGTGGCCATCGCGTCAGCCCTTCATCGCCCGCGCGGCCGCGGTGGCCTTGAGCGCGTCGAGCGAGATCACGTCCTCGACCTTCGGCGTGCGCGCGGTGAACTGGCCCAGCTCCGCATAGGTCGAGATCTGCTCCTGCCACACGGCCGGATCCATCGCGCCCCAGCCTTGCGTCTGCGCGGCACCGCCGAACGCGTACTCGAGCATCACGTCGACCGCCACGCGCTCGTCTTCGCGCTTGAGGTTTGGGTACTCCTTGACCAGCAGGTCCACCGCCTGGTCGCGGTTGGCGCGCACGTCGTGCCAGCCCTTGGCCGTGGCGCGCAGGAAGGCCTCGATGACCTTGGGCTGCGTCTCCAGCGTCTTGACGGCGGCGTAGTACGGCAGCGCGTAGAGGCGCACGCCCGCGTCCCATTGCGTCAGCTCCGCGATATCCGGACCCAGCACCTTGATGGCTGTGGTGTTGGTGAGCCAGCCCGTGACCACGTCGACCTGCCCGGTCAGAAGCGGCGACATGTCGGCGCCGATGGAAATGACCTTCACGTCCTTCGCGGCGATCTTGTTCTTCGCAAGCAGGGGCGCGCAGCAGGATGGCCGCGGTCGACGGAATGCCCACGCGCTTGCCCACCAGGTCAGCGGGCTTGCGCACCGGATTCTTCGCCAGCGAGAAGTAGGTGTACGGATGCTTCTGCGCCCCCACCGCGAAGCACTTGATCGGCAGCCCCTGCGACACGGCCAGCATGATCGACGGGCTCGACGACACCTGCCCCACTTCGTAGCGCCCCGAGGCGATGAGCGCCACGCCGTCGATGTTCGGGCCGCCCGGCTGGATCGCGAAGTCGATGCCCTCCTGCTCGTAGTAGCCCAGCCGCTTCGCGACCACCTCGCCGATCTGGTTGCCCCCGACGATCCAGCCCAGCTGCATGTTGATGCGCGCCTTGCCCTGCGCGAACGCATCGACGGAGAGCAGGCCACCGGCGGAGAGCCCGCCGGCAATGAGGGAAGTCTTCAGGAGACTTCGGCGACCGGGGTCCCGGAGATTGGCCATGGCAGATTCCTTTTCGGTGCGAGGGAGTGAAGGCATTCGGCGGTGTGCGCTGGCCGGGTCGCGATGACGACCAAGGCCAGCGAGGCGAATGCTAGGAGTGCAGGGCGAGCGCACCAAGCACCGTTTTTCGCAACGGGCGAACTAAAAAATAGTTCTCCTTGCGCGCTCCCAATGACATGGCGGTGCATGCGCCGTTGCGGCGCGCACCATCTTCGGGAAAACGATAGTTCGCGCCGCGGGCGCCGGGAACGCTCAGGCGTCCTGCCGGACGGTGGCGACGTGCTCCGTCACGCGCCGACGGCGCACCACGGCAGCCGGCCGCATCCGCCGCCCACCCGGCGCCCTCGGACGATTCCGCTGCGCCACATTGACGACCGGCATCGGCTGCGCCGGTTGCCGGTGCGCCTCGAAGCGCGCTTCCTTCTGCTTCAGGTAGTGCATGAGCACATGCGAAACCATGTTGAGCCCGAAGGTACCGAACGCAGCGGGAAAGATGTAGAGCGCAATCGACAGCTCGGACGAGAAGACGATGTCATCCGCCAGCGAAGGCGTGGCCTGGGCCTCGATCGAGAGCACCCGCAGCACGAAGATGTCGACGCCCGCGAGCAGGACCAGCAGCAGGCCGAAGGCGAGCACGGCCTTCTTCGAGAACTCGCGCCGCACGAACAGCGTGATGAAGATCGCGGCCGGGCACACCAGCGAGCACAGCACCAGCACCCAGAAGTGCACCTGCGTGAAGACCGTGGCGTCCGAAAGCATCAGCATGGTGGGCACATTGAGCCACGAGCCGCGCCCGACAATTTGTCCGAAAAGTGAACCGCCGGTAAAGGCGCCTCTCAAAAAGTCAGGTCTTGGCGCGCGTCCCCGTGAGCGTCGGCATTTCGGTCGCGCTGGAGTTGACGTTGACGCTGCGGTCGAAGCGCATGTACGGCCCCGAGAAGCGGCACACCACCGTGTCGCGGAAAGCCGATTCGACAAAAGTCCACGTCATGACGAAGGTGCGCGCATCGAGCCACTCGCCGCTGGCCACCACGCGCATCACATCGGGCTGGTACTCGTGGTGCAGCTTGTTGCCGGTGACGGTGGTATCGCCCTCGATGGGTTTGAGCAAACCGGCCTGCACCTTGTGCGTGCCGCGGTCGTCTTCCATCGTGAAGGTGCAGGCGTCGCGCGTGAAGTCCAGGCGCATGGTCTTGACCTTCTCCGGATTCTCGGGGAAGTCGAAGCGCTGCCCCGAGACGCTCGCGGCAATGGGTGAGCTGGTCGCCTTCATCGGCGGCAGCAATTGCAGCGTGCGCGTGCGGTTCTTCAGCGCGACGTAGTCCTTCTCGCTGGCCGGCACCGCGTTGCCGAATGCCGCGGGGAAGTGCTTGTAGAGAATGCCCGCGTTGAACCCCGCCTTGGGCGGCAGCGCCGAGTTGAGCGCCAGCACCGCATTCTGTTCGGGGAACACCACCGCGTACTGGCCGAACAATCCGTCGGCGTTGTACGCGCCGTTCGGCCCCAGCCACCACTGGTAGCCGTACCTGTCCTTGGTGTGCGGCTGGTGCACCGATGCCACCCACTCCTTCGTGAGGATCTGCTTGCCGTTCCACACGCCGTTCTGCGCATGCAGGATGCCGAGCTTGAGCGCATCCACCGTCCTCCAGCTCAGGCCGTTGGCGCCGGGCGAAATGCCTTCGGGGCCCACGTCCCATTCGTAACCGGTGATGCCCAGCGGCTCGAAGAAGCGCGGCTTGAGGTAGTCGGCCGTCGACTGCCCCGTCGTCTTCGTGACGATGGCCGACAGCATGTAGGTGGCCGCGCTGGTGTAGACGAATTTGCTGCCGGGCGTGTAGACCACGGGAATCTTGAAGAACTCCGCGCTCCAGCTCGTGCGGATCGGCCGCCAGACCGAGCCCGACACCATCGACTCGTGGCCGGTGCGCATGGTCAGCAGGTCGCGCACCGTCATGGCGGCGAGGTTGGCACTCACGGTGGGCGGCAGGTGCTCTGGGAAGAAGGACACGACCTTGTCGTCGAGGCCGAATTTCCCGTCGGCAATCGCCATGCCGACGGCGCACACGGTCACGCTCTTGGTCAGCGAGTGCGTCATGTGCCGGCGCTCGGGCTTATACGGGTCCCACCAGCCCTCGGCCACCACATGGCCGTTGCGCCACAGCATGAAGCTGTGCAGCTCGAAGGCGCCGCGCTCTGCATCGTCGAGGAAGGCGAGGATCGAAGCGGGTGCGATGCCCTGCGCTTCGGGCCGGCTGCGCGGCAGGCCGTCTGCAAAGGCCGGCGCGGCAGCACCACCGACAGCAGCCCATCCGATGCCGGGCAGCGAGGCCATGGCGGTGCCGCCAAGGGAAAGGCGCAGCAGGCCGCGGCGCGAAATGGCGGGGGTTGTCTCTTGCATGTTCTTGGCTTCCTTGTCTTGCGGATGGACAGGTCGCCCCAGTGTCGTGCCGGCAGCTGTCAATCGCCTGTCGGCTACGGCAGGGGAAACCCGGTTAGCGGTCTCGGTGCGCTGTCAACGCCAGCTGTGCGCTCCGGCCCGCACAGCAGAATCGATGATCTCCATCCACGACTTGCCGGCGGCCCGGAGTTGATCTATCGATGGTCCCAGGACATTCCCATATTGCTGGGTCGTCCTGGCCTCAATGGAGGCCAGCAGATCGGGTGGCGTCAGATCGCGATAGGCCTCCTTGAGCCGATTGCGCCGATCCACCATCCAGCGGGCGACCTGCTCTTCGCTTGAGCCGGCAGCGAGCATCTGCGATGCAGTCTCGGCCAGCGCGCTCACTGCTGCTTCGTATCGAGAACGCACGTCGGACCCGGCCATGGTGTTTCCCACGGAAACCAAAGCGATCAGTGTTGATCCTTCCGGTCCGGCGCCATCACTCGGCGAATTTTCAGAAAGTACTCATTCCGGACATCCTCATCGACGACGGGTCGCGTGTGCGTTGCATAGAGCGCGTCCTGACCGTCTTTGCGCGGGCCCGAAATCCAATAGCGCTCGCCCGTTGCGACATCGAAATAGTTCGACTTGAATCCGTCGCCTTTCAGACTTTGGAAAGCCTTGCCGTCGTAGTACAGCGTTGCGCCGGTCTTGGAGAACTTCACCCGACCGATGCGGGCAGGCCCCGTCAAGCCGCCCGATTTCGACTCGATGTACATGATGCGGCTCTTCATGGTGCTCCTGCTCGCTGGATGGATGGAGAAGTGATTGCTGCGGATCTCCGCGCCCGGCCGCATTCTGCCGGAGCCTCAACCTCGAATCCCCGGCAACAACCTCAACGCATTGTCCCGTTCGATCGCCCGCAGATCCGCCGCCGGGAATCCGTAGCCCGCGAGCCCCTTCACGTTGTCCTCGCCGGTGCGGTACGGATAGTCCGACCCCAACAGGATCTGCGAGGTACCGACCAGTTGGGTGAGCGAGGCCAGCGCCATCGGATGCGCGGCCCAGGCCGTGTCGTAATAAAAACGCTGCAGCTCCGGCAGCATGCCGCGCGGCACACGCGACAGCAGCGACTTGTCGAGCTCCGGCATCTTGAGCAGGCGCTCAGCCAGAAAAGGCATGGTGCCGCCCGCGTGCGTGAAGATGAACTTCACATCGGGGCAGCGCGCCGCCGTGCCGGAGAAAACGATGTCGACGATGGTGCGCGTGGTGTCGGTGCCGAACTCCACCACCGTGGGCGGCACACCCGGCTGCAGGTTGCCGCAGCAGTTGGCCGCCGTCGGGTGCGTGTAGAGCACGGCCTTGCGCCGGTTCAGCTCGTCCATCACCGGCGCATAGGAAGGATGCCCGAGCCACTTGTCGCCGTAGCTCGTGAGCAGGCCGATGCCGTCGGCCTTGAGCACGTCGAGCGCATAGGCCAGTTCGTTCAACGCACCGTCGGTGTCCTGCATCGGCAGCATCGCGAACGAGCCGAAGCGGCCCTTGTGCGTGCGGCCCAGCTCGGCCGCCCACTCGTTGCCCTCGCGGGCGATGCGCCGACGTTGCATCCGCAAAGCCCACCTGCGGCGTGGTCACCGAAAGAATCGCGGTCGCCACGCCGGCCTTGTCCATGTCGGACAGCGTTCGCGCCAGCGACCAGTTCTTGACGATGGGCGGCGCCAGGCCCTGGGC
>CAMATD010000215.1 GCA_945860785.1 Variovorax sp. YR752
CCGCAGTTGCCCCCGCGGCGCTGTCGTAGGCGTTACCGTCATCCAACGCGTCCTTTGTCGAGAGGATCCCAGCTGGGAGTATCTCGATCCATAAAGACGCGCCTTGGCATGACATCACTTTTCCCATCTGCATCCGCTCGCCCGTTCGGGACCTCTGACTTCACGAGGGGCTTGCGCGCTGGCGCGACCTGCGCAGCCTTGTGCCTGCTGCCTTCCACTCGGCTCAGCGGCAGCGGATAGAGCCACAGGTCTCCTCCGCATGGGGGACGTGTTCACGTCTCTTCCATCGCCCACTTTTCCCCCCTTTCACAAGGTGCATCGCCGACCTTTCGAGGATGAGGCGAGCGCGCCATCACACCACCTGCATGCGACCACAACGCAACCTCGGAGTAGCGAATCATGAAAACGACTGGCAACACGATCCTCATCACCGGCGGCACCAGCGGCATCGGCCGCGCGCTCGCCGAAGCTTTCCACGACCGTGGCAATCGCGTCATCGTCACAGGGCGACGGCAGGCCCTGCTGGATGAAATAACGGCGAGCCGGCCTAGCTTGGTCGGGATGCCGCTCGATCTCGATGATCCGATCTCATTGCCCCGCCTTGCCGGCGATGTTCGCGCGCGCTTTCCCGAACTCAATATGCTTGTCGCCAACGCCGGTATCTCGCGGGCGGAGGACATGACAGCAGACGGCTGGGATCTTTCCGCCGCGCAGGCGGTCGTGGAGACGAACATCATGGGCGTGCTGCGCGTGACGGCGGCGTTCCTGCCGGTGCTGAAAGGGCAGCCAGACGCAGCCATCATGGCGACCAGTTCCAACCTTGCCTTCGTGCCCCGAGCCGATTTCCCTAGCTATTGCGCCAGCAAGGCGTTCCTGCACTCCTGGCTTCAATCGCTGCGCCATCAACTGCGCAATGTCCCCGTCGAAGTGCTTGAACTGGCACCGCCCTACGTGCAGACAGAACTCACGGGAGACAGCCAGGCATCCGACCCGCGCGCCATGCCGCTTGCCGTGTACGTGGCGGAGGTCATGCAGTTGCTGGCGTCGGGAGATCTCCCGCGAGGCGAAGTGCTGGTCGAGCGCGACAGGGCTCAGCGCTGGGCGGAGCGGGATGGTCGCTATGACGCGACTTTTGCGGCCATGAACCCGGGCTGAAGTCGGCGAGAAGTTCGTCGTTGCGCAGCGGGGACGATGAGTGTTGCGGCGTCATGGGAGCTGGCGCCCCGCGCTCGCTAACGAGCGCAACCGATGTCTCGTTGGGGCCCGCTCGAGTCAGTCAGGGTGTGGCAGGATGCGGCCAATACCGGTCGTTCGCCGTGCTGGTTAAGGAATGCCGTCGAGTGCTTGCGCCAACCGCACGATGACTGCGGCGAAAGTGAACAAAATCTCAGCGTTGTCCAAGCACCTGTTGGACAAGTCCGTCGCCTTATAAATCCGCAGAAATCCATGTCAAACCGTCGACTTCGTCAGCTCGCGCGTATGCCAATAGAAGAGCAGATTCGAAGAGCTGTGGTGGAACTCATTGGACAAAGCGGAGATGTCTACGTGGAACGCGCTGGACAGGGCGTCACGGACTCGGTTCTGGTGCAGGTTTCCTTGCGCGAAGCCGTTTCAGCGAGTGATGCAGCGAACCTGCAGGAGCAGCTGAGTGAACTTTGCCAGCAAATGTTTCCCCGTTGGGACAAGCCTCAATGTTGTGCTGTCGTGGATCATCTTGGTTGCTCCAACTATGTGTACCCCTAAGGCACGAGCAATGAACGAGGAGTGAAGCCAAGGCAGGCGTTGAAGCACGCCTCCGCAGTGGGCTCGTGCTCCAACAGCTCGGGCGGCTGCAGTCGACCATCAGTAGGCCTTCGAGCATGCCTCAGATTTCCTCCCGCACTGTTTGACGGTCAAAATGCAGCGAACAGATAAAGGGCTCGTATGGGCGGCGAAATCCTATTCACCATTGGGGCAATGCTGGGCGGAGCGGCGCTCCTGCACCTGATGCATCGAAGCTGGCGAGCCTCGACTCGCCCATACGCCCTGCCGACTCTTGCATGCTCGATTGGGGCCGGTCTTTGGTTCGGCTATGGCACGCCGCTTCACAACTACTGCGCCTTCTTCTTGGTGGGCTTCCTGCTTGGGGCCATCGTCTTTTGTCTACACGCCGCAGCCATCAAGGCGCTCATTGAGAGAGTGCGATAAGGTCCCGGCCGTCCTCATAAGATGAGGCGAGGAGCTGCAACGCCGGAAGGACGACCAAGCCCAGCGGCTACTTTGGAGCAACGCGAACAGCGGCTATGGGCCCGTTCACGACGGCGACGCGACCGGCTACAGTCGGCCAGAAGCGGAGGTTCATCAACGTCTGCTTTCGCGTACTGAACAAGAGAACCGATGATCTTTCTATGAAACGCGCCTACACCGCGTGGACCAGTTTGGACGGCATGGAGGGGCCTGCTTTGGTAGGTGGCGAAGAGACGCTACGCACCCGCGGCCCGTCACCGCGAGTCCGGAATGCTCAACGCCTCCAGCGTGGCCATGTCGTCCTCCGACAGCGCGACGCTGCGCGCCGCGAGGTTCTCTTCCAGGTGCGCGATTGACGACGTGCCCGGGATCAGGATGATGTTCGGCGACTTGCGCAGCAGCCACGCCAGTGACACCTGCGCCGGCGTCGCCCGTCTCGTGGCCGCAATGCTCGCCATCTCCTGCGACTGCGCGAGCGCGCCGCCCTGCAAGGGCCAGAACGGGATGAATCCGATGCCGTTGCGCTCGCAATAGGCCAGCACGTCGCCGTGGAGGCGTTCGACGAGGCTGTAGACGTTCTGCACGGTCGCGATGTCGACGACGGCGCGCGCGCGTTCGATCTGGTCGACTGAGACTTCCGACAGCCCGATGTGGCGGATCTTGCCCTCGTCGCGCAGCGTCCTGAACACGCGCATCGTCTCCTCGATTGGCGTGGCCGGATCGACGCGATGCAGCTGGTACAGCTCGATGCGTTCGACCCCCAGCAGGCGCAGGCTGCGCTCCACCGCGGCGCGGATGTGCGCCTCGGTGCCGTTCATCGACATGCCGGGGTTCGCGCGCGTCGCGGGGCCGCTGCGCACTAAGCCGCCCTTGGTGCCGATGATCAGCCCCGGCGCGTACGGATGCAGCGCCTCGCGGATCAGCCGCTCATTGTCGCCGGGGCCATAGACGTCGGCGGTGTCGATGAACTGCACGCCCAGTTCGACGGCGCGACGCAGCACGGCGCGCGCGTTCGGCTCGTCCTCCGGCGGACCCCAGACACCGGGGCCGGTCAGCCGCATCGCACCGAAGCCCATGCGGTGTACGGGCAGGTCGCCGCCGATGAGGAAGGTGTCGTTGATTTCGTTCATGTGGCAGTCCGCAGGGTTGATGAGCCACATAATCTAAGTGTGGAGCATGGTCCACAGTCAAGGGCTTCTCATGCAGATCTCGGAGTTCTCACGACGCACGGGGCTGAGCCGCGACACGGTGTGGTTCTACGTCCGGCAGGGCCTGTTCAAACCGAAGACGAGCGCCAAGGGCGGCAGCAATCCGTATCAGGTCTTCAGCGACGAGGACGTGCAGCTCGCGGAGGTGATCCGCATCTCGCAGGCGCTGGGCATGTCGCTCAAGGAGATTGGCGCGCTGAGCCAGGCGCGTCGCGAGGGTCGCGCATCGGATGAGAAGAGCATCGAGGTACTGTCAAAGCAGGCGGCGCTGATGGCGCAGCGCGCCCGCCAGTTCGAGTCGCTGGCGGACTACCTGCGCGCGAAAGTGGCCTGGCTGCGCAACGGGAAGGTGACGGCACAGCCGAGCTTCGCGGCGTTCATGGCCGACGATGCCGCACCGGCACCACGCTCGCCGCGACGACGCGCGTCGATCAGTCAGTCACGGTGACAAAGCGAGCATTGGCGCGGATTGGATTCCCTTCTTGGATCCAGTCCGAGGCCACTGACTTCCGCTTCTCGACAGGTCTAACGTCAGCTTCTGGGCGACCGATCTGGCGCGTCCGATGTCAGGTTTGGGCGGCGGATTCAACCGGTCGATGCAACACACTAAGAACTGCGTAGGCAGACGGAGTCTAGCTTTCGGGTCGGGGAGCTTTCACTCGGTCAAGGTGGGATGGCTGTTCGCTTACCGACAAACTCGTTCAGGGTCCAAAGCCGAAGTTCATAGCGCTACAAAGCGGGCCTTGGACCCACCCTACACAAGAGCCAAGAGGACTCCGGTAGCGAGAAGCAGGATCCATAGGAGACCGGAGACAGTCCAATAAATGCGAGTGTCGCGTCTCGCGCACTTCTTGCACGCCCGGGCCGATGTGGCCGCCCCCGGTCCCCCCACCACGCGAATATCTACGGACTGCGTAGGTCCCAGCTCTACTCCGCATCGCAAGCAGTTCCAGGACGAGCTTATTCGTTGAGCCTTGCGATGTTTGTATCTGTCCCAAACATACACGCCCAAGAAAACCGCCATAAAGAGCGCGAGGAATAAATGACGTGCATTCATGGAGTCGGGGGGTGATGGCGAAGGTCTGGTTCTGGCCGAACGTTGCCATCAACTCGAGAGCAGCGCTGCGATGCAGCGACACTGAAACGGCACGGACTTGGTGAAATCCCCAGACTAGAAGACGTCGCAAAGCCCGTCCCAGGCCAGCTCGATATGTCCCGCGTCCAGTCGACCGAACGCCAGGGTTGTGTCGTAGACATCGTGGTGCCCGAACACATACATCAACCCTGGCTCGGGGTGAGGGTAAACCGCGTCCGTCTTTCGTCCCCAGGAGGTGCTCGTACCTTCCAAGCTCTCTGTCTCTTGCGCTGGCAGCAACAGGCCTTGGTGATACAGTCTGGGCGCCCAAATCTCGCCGTCGAATTCCTTTGGTTCCGTTTCGATTTCGACGCTCCATAGCCCGTTTGAATGTCGAACTACGGCTGTCGTGACCTCGAACCGTCGGTCTCTCAGAGTGATGTGGCTGGTCATAGGCTTGTTTCTGAACCGACAGGAGATGCCGTGCGAATGTCTGATCCTGGCCGCACATAGTCATTCTGCGACCGCCGTCCATGGCGGCCTGAATACTGTCCTTAACCATAGCCAGTGTCGTCAACAACCGCCGCCTCACCCCATGAACAGGGTATGTCGCCAAGTGAACTTGTCACTACAGTGCCCTTGCACTTGCGACTTCGCCGCCCTCAAGAGCCAAACATGAAACTCTACACACTCGCTTCCACCGCGCTTGTTGCGCTCATCTCTGCAACGCTCTTGTTCGTGGGTGGCCAGGCGCTCGCTGCGGGCTCTCTGGCGATCGATAGCTTGCAAGGCGAGAAGTACGGTTTCTCATTCAATCATCCGAGTTCGGATCAGGCGGATCAACGCTCGATGAGGGAGTGCGGCACCGATTGCGCGGTGGTTCTTCGGTTCGCCGGCCAATGCGCCGCCTATTCAGCGGACCAGGCCAAAGGGTCCAACGCATACGACTGGGGGACGGCCGCCGCCGGCCCGCAAGCCCAGCAGCGCTCCATGGCGGAGTGCCGGGAAAGGGGTGGATCAAGTTGCAAGGTGCGTTCGTGGGGATGCGACGCGAAATCCGCTATGCAAGCAGCGGATGCTGGTTCCAAAGAGGCAGTCGCATCTGCCGGCACGGCGGCAGCGCCCAGAAACGATGCTGCCAAGGCCGGATTCCCCATGCTTGGGGAGTGGCTTGTGGACTATGTCTCCGGGTCGGGCTATACGGCCAACGGCACGCTGAACGTCCGCGAGAACATCGGAGGCGGCCGTTTCCGCGGCGTTCTGGTTTTGAGTTTTTCCAACGGGGGCCAATCCAAACGCGTGCAGCAGCAGGCGTTGCTCACGGTCCAGGGAAGCTCCGTCACGGTGGAAGGGAGCGACCCGGTATATCTCATGGGCGAAGGCACATACAACGCCGACAGTTATTCCCTCACCGTCGGCAGCACGAATTTGATGAGAGGGACCAACACCGATACGCGAGGAAAAACCGGTGTGGTTGTGATCAGCAGGAAATAGCCAACTGCAAGACTGTGACAGCGAAGAAAATCGTGCGCGGCGACAAGGACTGAATGCGCCTTACGAGCGCGTTTCGGCGTCACGCCGATACACTGAGAAAATCGCCTTCCCGATCAACGAGGTCTCGGCCGCAGCGCAGCCTGCGTAAACGTCGGCACGGACACGCTGGACAGCAGCATCCTCTGGCGCAGCGGCCGAAGCCAGCTCAACCAGGTGAGCGGCGAGCCGGGTCTTGCCGTCTTTCAAGAGTGTCGCAGCCCTTTCTGCAAGCACGGCCGCGCCTCCGCAAAGTGCGGCCAGTTCGCGCCCCAACTCTGCCGCGGGCGCAGGCTTCAGGTGCGCGGGGTTGCCGTCGAACCACCCCGCGTACAGGTGGTAGATCCCCCGGATCACGAATTCGGGGTCGTCGTATTTGGGTTTCAGATAGGGTTTGGCGAGCAGTTCGGCGGGCTGCTCGACGCCCACCAGCACCTCTTCCAAGGTCTTTCCCTCATTCAACAGCTTGAGGGCCTGATGGGTCAGGCTTTCCAGCACGGAGGCCGTGTCGTCAAGCAACGCCTTCGCACGCGCGGCACCGAAGACGACAGGCCCATGGCCTGGAACGACGGCCTTTGGCGCCAGCGCCTCCATCTTGCGCAATGCGTGCGCCCAATCCGGCGCATGGCGCTGCACTTTGCGTGGATTGCCGGCATTGGGGAACGCCCAGATGATGAAATCGCCGCTGACGAGCACGCGCTCCTGCGGCATCCAGACGAAGGTGGCGTCGTCGGTTTCCCCGCGCCCATGGATCAGCTCGAGATGCACGCCGCCTACGTCCAGGCCGAACACGTCGTCATAAATTTGATCCGGACGCCGATGCTGGTCGGGAAAAGCATAGCCCGGCATGTTGAACTGCCTGCCCATGACGACACTGTTCAGGCCATGCGTGGCGTCGTAGCGCGAGAATCGCTCCAGAACGCTGCGGTGGGCGACGATACGCGGCCGTGGCACACCGTGCTGGTCCGCCTCGGCGTCATACAGGTGCACGCCGAAGGTGTGGTCGATGTGGCCGTGGGTATAGATCACGGTGTGAACCGGACGGTCGTCCCACTTGCGGATGGCGGCGAAGGTCTGATCTCCGGTCTCGCGGCTGCCGGTGTCGATCAGGACCAGGCCATCGGCGGTCCGGATCGCAGTCACGTTGCCGAACACATAGCTGGTGTGCACGACCACGACATCTTCGCCGACCGGGGTGATCGAGCCGCCGGCGACGGCAGCGGTCCAATCTTCCATCGGAGCCTCGCCTTGCCAGAGTCGCTCGGAGATGGTCATTGCTGCGTTGTTCATGGTTTACTCCTGGCCGGGGAAAGTCGGGCGGGGCTGGCTACGATCCCCCAACCATTTTCAGTCAGGCTCTCATGCACCCGATCTCACCTGCGTCACGATTCATCCAACGCAACATCGCCGCCATGCCAAGACACGTGGCGTTTTGCGTTCTTTGCCTCTTGCTCGGTGACGCCTTTGCCTCGACGGTCTACAAGTGGACGGATGAAAACGGCACTGTGCACTATGGCGACAACAACAACCGCGCGGCAAACAGCAAGCAACTGCCCATCAGCGAGCCGGCACCCAGCAACAACAAGCCGATCGCAGGCACGACCGCCAACATGACGCCTCCGACAGGGGCAAAGACCTTGTCTGCACCTGAAGCGAGCAATGTGCAGAAGTGCCTGTCGTTGGCACGCGTCATGGTGGACAAGAAGAATTCCACGCCCGATGAAATTCGTTCCGACAGCAAGCAGCTGCTGGGGCTTTGCCCAGCTATTGCTTACGACTGCACCAGCTACGTCGAGCGTCCGGAGCGCAACAACTGCAGAGCCGTGCCCATGCGAGCCAACGGCCGCATCACAACCAACAATACGTACAGGCGCTAGATCACAACGACCAGCTTGCCCTTGGCTTCGTTGTGCTCCATCGCCCTGTGCGCTTCGACGATATCGTCGAAGGCGTAGACCTTGTCGATCGGTACGGAGAGCTTGCCCGATGCAACGTCGTCGAGGTACCTCTGCAGGACGGATGCCGGCAGATCGGCCGCCTCGCCCGAGTAGGCGCACAGCCTCACAGCGTTCGGCAGATAGCCGATGGGATAGAAATCCTTGACGATCCATTCATTCGAGAGCATGCCGGTAAAGCACGCGACACCCCGCCGGCGCAGTGCACGCCGGGTGTCGGGTAGCGTCGGCGTGCCGACCAGCTCGAGCGCGAGATCGACCCCTTCGGGGAAAAGCTTGCGAACCTGGGACGCAACAGCGCCGTCGTCGACCAGGACGTGATCGACGCCGACTGCGGACAGTGCCGATTGCTTGGCGGGGCTTCGCGTTGTTGCAAGAACCGTCAGGCCCAGTTGCTTCGCAAGGCTCGCCGTGGCCAACCCTACCGACGACGTCCCACCGCGTATCAGGATCGATTGACCCTCGCGGGCATCGAGTGCCGACACAAGGGATCCGTAGGCGGTCTGGAGCATTTCCGGCACTGCGCCCAGAACTTCCCATGACAACTCGCTGTGGAAGGCGATCACATTCGAAGCAGGCACGCAGGTGTATTCAGCGTAGCCGCCATCGTAGGTGCGGCCCATGTTCCCCATCATCGCAACGACCTGCTGCCCGACGGCAAATTCGTTCCCCGGACAAGCCGCGACTTCGCCGCACGCCTCGATACCCAGTACCCGAGGAAGCCTCACGCCCTCGGCCATGCCGAGGCGGGTGTGCAGTTCGGAACGGTTGATTCCGAAAGCGCGCACCTTGATCAGCACCTCTGCGGGCTGGGGAACCGGGACGACAAGGGTGCGGATCTGCAAGGCCTCGGGTGGCCCGGGGGCGTCGAGCACGATGGCGCGCATTGTTTGAGTCATGGTGGTCCTGCGGGTTGAAAGTGGGGGCGGCAAGCCGTTCGCGGTTGCAGAATCTTGCTGCCGTTGTGTACGCTTGTCGAGTGGCGACCGCCGTTGCACGCGGTGCGCGCTGTCGCCGATTTGCGCGGTATCCGTCGTCGGGTCGCTATGCTGGCGCCCGCCATCCACTCAGAGACAAGAACCACCATGACAATGCGCTCCTCCTTCTTCGCTCTTCGCTCCATCGCCGTGGCTTGCGGCCTCGCCCTCGGCGCTGCCGCAGCCGTGCAGGCCGCGCCCGATGCGAAGCTGCTCGCCGCCGCCGAAAAGGCGCAGCCCGCGGTGATCGACAACCTCAAGGAAATGGTGCTGATCGAATCGGGCAGCCTGAATGTCGACGGCCTGCTCAAGATGGCCGACGTGGTGGAAGGCAGGCTGAAGGCCGCCGGCTTCAAGACCGAACGCCGCAAGGCCACGGGCGGGCGGGCGCCGACATCGTGATCGGCACGGTCAAGGGCACGGGCAAGCGCAAGATCATGCTGCAGGGCCACATGGACACGGTGTATGCGGCCGGCATCCTCGGTAGCCAGCCCTACAAGATCGACGGCAACCGCATCTACGGCCCGGGCATCGCCGACGACAAGGGCGGCCTCGCGGTGATGATGGCCTCGCTGAAGATCCTGGCCGATGCGGGCTGGCGCGACTACGACACGCTCACGGTGGTCATGAACCCCGACGAGGAGGTGGGATCGGTCGGCTCCGGCGAGCTGATCGCCACCACGGCCGACCTGCACGACACGGTGCTGTCCTTCGAACCCACGGCTGCCAAGTCGGTGGCCAAGGGCGAGTCGCTGCTGCTCGGCGCGGCCGGCATTGCGCGGGCCACGCTGGAGGTGAAGGGCCGCGCCGCGCACGCCGGTGCCGCGCCCGAGCTGGGCCGCAACGCGCTGTACGAACTGTCGTACCAGATGCTGCAGACCAGGGACATCGCGAAGGACATCCCCGGCGTCACGCTCAACTGGACCGTGGCGCGCGCCAACGGCCCGATCAACCAGATCACCGAGAAGGCGCAGGCGCTGGGCGACGTCCGCATCACGCAGCCCGGCGCCGAGAAGGAGCTCAACGACGCGCTGCAGGCCAAGATCGCCAGCGGCAAGCTGATTCCCGACACCGAGACCACGGTGTCGGTCGAGATCGGCCGCCCGGCTTTCGTCGCGGGCGCGAAGGGCCGCGCACTGGCCGAAAAGGCCCAGGCCATCTACAAGGAAATCGACCGCGACCTCGCGCTGACGCCGATGACCGGTGGCGGTACCGATGCCGGCTATGCAGGCCGCTCGGGCAAGGCTGCGGTGGTCGAGAGCTTTGGCCTCGCGGGCTTCGGCTACCACGCACGCGACGAGTACATCGAAGTCGATTCGATCGTGCCGCGCATCTACCTCGTCACGCGCCTGCTGACCGAGATCGGCAAGCAGTAAGTAACCGGCACCGTCGCGGCGGCCCTCAGGGCTGCTGCCGTGGCGGCTCGCCGGGGCGGGGCGGGCGGCGGTTGGCATTGGCAGCTGCAGCCGCCGCCGCTGCTGCTGCTGCTGCGTGTTGCTGAGCCTGCTGTTGTTGCTGCTGTTGTTGCTGCTGCTGGCGCTGGTGGGCTTGCTGCTGTTGCTGAGCCTGCTGCCGTTGTATCTGTTGCTGTTGAGCCTGTTGCTGCTGGGCCGCACGGGCTTGTTGCTGCGCCTGCTGTTGCTGTTGCACCTGCTGGCGTCGTGACTGCTCCTGCTGGGTTTGCTGAGCCTGTTGCGTTTGCTGCTGCTGCTGACGCTGCCGGTCCTGCAATGCGCGCTGCTGCTGTTGCTGGGCTTGCTGGCCGGCGGCTCGCGCCTGCTGTTGCTGTTCCATCTGCTGGCGCCGCAGCTGTTCCTGCTGTTGTTGCTGCTGGAGGCGGGCCTGTTGTTGCGGTTGCTGGTTGGCGGCGCGGGCTTGCTGCTGGGCTTGTTGTTGTGCCTGCTGCGCTTGCAGCTGCTGCGTCTGTTGTTGCTGGGCCTGCTGCTGTGCGCGTTGCTGGTTTTGTTGTTGCAACTGCTGCTGTTGCATCACGGCCTGCTGCTGCCGTACCTGCTGTTGCTGCTGCTGCGCCAACTGCGCTTGCTGCTGTTGCGCGAAGGCCGGCCCCGCCGCGAAGTTCGGCGGAGGCGCCCCGGGCGGCATGCCCCGCGGCGCACCGTTGTTGTTGTTGTTGTTGTTGTTGTTGTTGTTGTTGTTGTTGTTGTTGTTGTTGTTGTTGTTGTTGTTGTTGTTGTTGTTGTTGTAGACATTCCGCACGTTGTT
>CAMATD010000216.1 GCA_945860785.1 Variovorax sp. YR752
CTCCAGCTCGGCCACATAGCGCGTGACCACCGGGCGGGACAGGTCCAGCTTGTCGGCCGCGGCCGAAAGGCTGCCCGAATCCACCACGTTCACGAACACCCGCATTGCGTTCAATCGATCCATTCGAACGATTTTAGGAATAAAGAAGCGCGGATTTCGAGGTATTTCTTTCGAAACCAGAAACCTAAGATGGGGTTCATCCCATCCACTCTCTGGAGTCATTCATGAGCCACATCGCCATCATCGGCGCCACCGGACGCGCCGGCAGCCGCCTTCTCGAAGAGGCCCTCCGCCGCGGTCACACCGTCACGGCCATCGCGCGGCCAGGCCAGCGAAAAGCTGTCGGGCCGTGCCAATGTGAAGGCCGTCGATGTCGACGCGCTCGACGCGCCCGCGCTCGAAAAGGCACTGGCCGGCCATGACGCCGTGTTCAGCGCCGCGCACTTCGCCACCGTGCCGCCCGCGGCCATCGTCGGCCCGGTCAAGCGCGCGGGCGTGAAGCGCCTGCTGGTGGTCGGCGGCGCCGGGCCTGAAGGTGATCGAGACGCCGAACTTTCCCGATGCGTACCGCGCGGAAGCCACGGCTGGTGGCGTGTTCCTGGATGCGCTGCGCAACGAGAAGGAACTCGACTGGACCTTCCTCTCGCCCTCCGCCGAATTCGGCGAAGGCGAGCGCACCGGCAAGTTCCGCCTGGGCAAGGACGACCTGCTGGTGAGCGCCGAAGGCCGCAGCTGGATCACGTTTGAGGACTACGCGATTGCGTTTATCGACGAGCTCGAAAAGCCTGCGCACCCGCGTCAGCGCTACACCATCGGCTACTGATCAGCTGGCAACAAAAAAAAAGACCCTCGGGTCCTTTTTTTATGGGCGGTCCGGATCAACGGCCAGTCATGTTTTCAGGAATCACCCACTGGTCGAACTGCTCGGCCGTGAGATGCCCCGACGCAATCGCCGCCTCGCGCAGGCTCGTGCCTTCCTTGTGCGCCTTCTTGGCGATATAGGCCGACTTGTCGTACCCGATGTGCGTGTTGAGCGCCGTCACCAGCATCAGCGAACGCTGCACCAGCTCCGTGATGCGTTCGCGGTTCGGCTCGATGCCCACGGCACAGTGGTCGTTGAAGCTCACCATGCCGTCGGCCAAGAGGCGCACGCTCTGCAGGAAGTTGTGCGCCACCATCGGACGGAACACATTCAGCTCGAAGTTGCCCGAAGCACCGCCGATATTGATCGCCACGTCGTTGCCGAACACCTGCGCGGCCAGCATCGTGACGGCCTCGCTCTGGGTCGGGTTGACCTTGCCCGGCATGATCGACGAACCGGGTTCGTTCTCGGGAATGCTCAGTTCGCCGATGCCGCTGCGCGGGCCGCTCGCGAGCCAGCGCACGTCGTTGGCGATCTTGTTCATGCTGGCGGCGAGCGTCTTGAGCGCGCCGTGGGCATGCACCAGCGCATCGACGCTGGCCATGGCTTCGAACTTGTTGGGCGCAGTGACGAAAGGCAGGCCCGTGAGCTTCGCCAACTCGGCCGCGACCTGCTCCGCATAGCCCTTGGGCGCATTGAGCCCGGTGCCGACGGCCGTGCCGCCCAGCGCCAGTTCGCTCAGGTGCGGTAGCGCGGCGCGCACATGCGCCTCGCCGTGCGCGAGCTGCGCCACGTAGCCCGAGAACTCCTGGCCCAGCGTGAGGGGCGTGGCGTCCTGCAGGTGGGTGCGGCCGATCTTCACGATGTCGGCGAAGTCCTGGGCCTTCTGGTCGAGCGTGCCGCGCAGCTTGGCGATGGCGGGCAGCAGCTTGTGCGTGATGGCCTCGACGGCCGCCACGTGCATGGCGGTCGGGAACACGTCGTTGCTCGACTGGCTGCGGTTCACGTCGTCGTTCGGGTGCACCAAGCGCCCTTCCCCGCGCTCGCCGCCGAGGATTTCGCTCGCGCGGTTGGCCAGCACCTCGTTGACGTTCATGTTGCTCTGCGTGCCCGAGCCGGTCTGCCAGACCACCAGCGGGAACTCGCCCGGGTGCTTGCCGGCGATGACTTCGTCGGCCGCGGCCACGATGGCCTGGGTCTTCTTCTCGTCCTGCAGGCCCAGCGCGTGGTTGACCACGGCCGATGCGCGCTTGACCTGGGCCAGCGCCTTGATGATCTCGCGCGGCTGCTGCTCGCCGGAGATGTCGAAGTTCTGCAGCGAGCGCTGCGTTTGCGCGCCCCACAGCTTGTCGGCCGGCACGTCGATCGGTCCGAAGGTATCGCGCTCGGCACGGGTCTTGGGGGAAGTCGTCATGATGAAAAAAAGCTCCGCAGTCTTGGATGGTTGCGCCCGCTCACCGGGCGCGGTGCCGAGTATCGGCTCGATAAGAATAGCTCGCATCTGACGAGGCCTTTGCCCCGGGGCGCTTGCCCCACGATACGCTGCGGGGTTGACTCGCGTCATGTCAAAAAGTTATAATCATTGGCTTCAGACGACCAGCAAGTCATGTTGGTCACCCTTGCGCTACTCGCGGATCACCGAATCCCGTCGCGGAGCAAGGTTCTCTCCGCCGGGCCCTGCCCGGCAAACCGGCCGGATATTTCCGGCCCCACTGCCACGCCACCATTCGGCGGGCACTGGTTTCGTCGCCACGTCGTCTTCAGTGCCTGTCGGCAGCCCCCAAAGGCTCGCCGGGCCATTGCACGCGTTTTCTTCGCGCTCTTTGTTCGGCCCCAGCCCCATCGGCTGATGGCGTGACCGTTGCCGCCCTCCGGGGCGGTGCTGTGTCCAACCTTCACACAAGGAGCCCCGGCGTATGGCCAAAGGAATTCTCATCGACCATGTTTTCAAGGTGTTCGGCGATGCGCCCGAACAGGCCCTCGAACTCGTCCGGCAAGGTTTTTCGAAGAAGGAAATCCTCGCGCAGACAGGTCAGTCGATCGGCGTGTTCGATGCCACCTTCGAAATCCAGGCCGGCGAGATCTTCGTCATCATGGGTCTCTCGGGGTCGGGCAAGTCGACGCTGGTGCGCCTGTTGAACCGGCTGATCGAGCCGACCGCGGGCCGCATCGTGATCGACGGCGCGGACATCAACGAACACTCCGATGCGAAGCTGCGCGCGCTGCGCCGCAAGGACATCAGCATGGTGTTCCAGTCCTTCGCGCTGATGCCGCACATGACGGTGCGCGAGAACACCGCCTTCGGCCTCGAGCTGTCGGGCACGACCAAGAAAGAGCGCCTCGCGCAGGCCGACCTGGCGCTCGCGCAGGTGGGCCTCGCGGGCTGGGGCGACAGCTACCCCGATGAACTCTCGGGCGGTATGCAGCAGCGCGTGGGCCTGGCGCGCGCTCTGGCCTCCGACCCTTCCATCCTGCTGATGGACGAGGCCTTCTCGGCGCTCGATCCGATCATCCGCACCGAGATGCAGTCCGAGCTGCTGCGGCTGCAGCAGGAACAACGCCGAACCATCGTCTTCATCTCGCACGACCTCGACGAAGCCATGCGCATCGGCGACCGCATCGCGATCATGAAAGACGGCCAGGTGATTCAGGTCGGCACGCCCGACGAGATCCTGCGCAGCCCCGCTGACGACTACGTGCGCAGCTTCGTGCGCGGCGTGGACGCGGCGGCCGTGTTCAAGGCGGCGGACATCGCGCGCAAGTCGCTCACTGTCGTGTGCGAGCACCCCGAGCGCGGTGCGCACGCGGCGCTCGACGGGCATTCGGGCCCGCTGGGCCTGCGCCATGCGTTCCTGAGCGACCTCGGTATGATCGAGGCCGATGCACCCGTGGCCGGCCTGATCGGCCAGGTGGGCCAGGCGCCGTGCGCGATGCCGGTGGTGGCCGGCGACGGCCGCTTCTGCGGCGCGATCAGCAAGACGACGCTGCTCAAGTTCCTCGACCGCGACACGCCACCGATCGACCCGGCGCACCAGCCCCAACAACCCGTGGCCGTCGTGGCCGTTGCCTGACCGACTTCGAAGGATCATTGGATGAACGACACCGCACTGCCCTCCGAATTCACGCCCCTGAACGACGCGGCTACCGCCGTGGCCCCGCAGGCGCCCGCACCGGTCGATCCGTGGGCTGCGCTCTCCGCAGCGCCTGACACCTCCGCAACCAGCGCCTGGCTTGACGCCCCCGTCGACGCTGCCCACCAGTTGGCAGGATCGGCCGACACCGCCACGAACAGCGGCTTCCAGCTGCACCGCCTCTGGGACGGCTCCCTCCCCGTCGAATCCTGGATCAACTAGGGCCTCGGCTGGGTCGTCGAGCATTTCCGCCCGTTCTTCCAGACCGTGCGCCTGCCGATCGACAGCACGTTGAACTGGGTGCAAAGCCTGCTGACCGGCCTGCCCACGCTCGCGATGATCGCGTTGATCGGCCTCTTCGCCTGGCAGTTCGCCGGCCGCGCGCTCGCCATCAGCACCACGGTGGCGCTGCTGCTCGTGGCGATGCTGGGCATCTGGCCCGAAGCCATGGTGACGCTGTCGCTGGTGCTGACCTCATTGGTGTTCTGCATGGTCATCGGCCTGCCGCTCGGCGTGCTGCTGGCCAGCAGCGACCGCGCCCAGCGCCTGATGCGCCCGGTGCTCGACGCCATGCAGACCACGCCCGCTTTCGTGTACCTCGTGCCGGTGGTGATGCTGTTCGGCATCGGCAACGTGCCGGGCGTGATCGTGACGATCATCTTCGCGCTGGCCCCGCTGGTGCGCCTGACCAACCTGGGCCTGCGCCAGGTGCGGCCCGACCTGATAGAGGCTGCACGCGCCTACGGCGCTTCGCCCTGGCAGATGCTCGTGAAGGTACAGCTGCCGCTGGCCATGCCGTCGATCATGGCGGGCATCAACCAGGCGCTGATGCTGTCGCTGTCGATGGTGGTGATCGCCTCGATGATCGCCGTCGGCGGCCTGGGCCAGATGGTGCTGCGCGGCATCGGACGGCTCGACATGGGCCTGGCGACCGTCGGCGGCCTGGGCATCGTGCTGCTGGCCATCTCGCTCGACCGGCTGACGCAGGCGATGGGCAAGTCGCGCCGCAGCGCGGGCCGCCGCTGGTGGCACACCGGGCCCGCCGGTCTTGCGCTGCGTCTGCTGCAGCGCCTTGTGGGCACGCCATCGCGCAGTGCGAACGAGCCCGTTCCCGCCCTCTCCACGCAAGCGCAATGACCCACCACGAGGAATTCAACGCATGAAGAAAACCAGTCTTCTCATCGCCCGCAGCCTCCTGGCGCTCGGTTTCGTCGCCTTCGGCATGGTCGCGCACGCCGCCAACGACCTGCCCGGCAAGGGCGTCACCGTGCAACCTCTCAAGAGCTCGCTCGCCGAAGAGGCGTTCCAGACGCTGCTCGTGATGCGCGCGCTCGAAAAGCTCGGCTACACCGTCGAGCCGATGAAAGACCTCGAACCCGCCACCGAGCACCTGGCCATCGCCAACGGCGACGCCACCTTCATGGCCAACCACTGGAGCCTGCTGCACGTCGACTTCTACAAGAACAGCGGCGGCGATGCCAAGCTGTCGCGCAAGGGCGTGTACTCGGACGGCGCCGTGCAGGGCTACCTGATCGACCGCAAGACGGCCGAGCAATACAACATCACCAACGTCGCGCAGCTGAAGGACCCGGCGATCGCCAGGCTGTTCGACACCGACGGCGACGGCAAGGCGGACCTCACCGGCTGCACGCCTGGCTGGGGCTGCGAGCTGGCCATCGAGAAACACCTGACGGCCTACCAGCTGCGCGACACCGTGACCCACAAGCAAGGCAGCTATGCCGCGCTGATGGCCGACACCATCGCCCGCTTCAAGCAGGACAAGCCGATCCTCTACTACACGTGGACGCCCTACTGGGTCAGCGCCGTGCTGCGGCCGGGTGCGGACGTGGTCTGGCTGCAGGTGCCCTTCTCGTCCTCGCAGGGCGGCGAGAACGTCGACACGCAGTTGCCGAACGGCAAGAACTACGGCTTCCAGGCCAACCAGGAGCAGATCGTCGCCAACAAGGCCTTCGTCGAGAAGAACCCGGCTGCGGGCAAGCTGTTCGAGGTGATGAAGCTGCCCATCGGCGACATCAACGCCCAGAACCTGCGCATGAGCCAGGGCGCCAACACGCAGCAGGATGTGGAGCGCCATACGGACGGCTGGATCCGGGTGCATCAGCAGCTGTTCGACGGCTGGATCGCCGAAGCCCGGGCCGCTGCGAGGTAAGAGCCGTTGGGTGAGAGTTGGGGCGCGCTCACGCCGACGGTGTGCTCTGCTCCGCGAATGTCCCCCGGCGCGGCCTAAGGCCGCATGCCTCCTCCTTTATTTCGCTGCGGGGAGCACCCGGTGCCCTATGCACGCGCCCCGAATCGCCCGCCCAGGCTCCAAGACTCGGCGGCTGAGATAATCCGGGGGCGTTTCCCACTCCAAAAAAGCCCCCCACCATGACGACCACCATCCAGCAGGCCGACCTGATCGAATCGGTCAGCGCCGCCCTGCAGTACATCAGCTACTACCACCCCGCCGACTACATCGCCCACCTGGCCAAGGCCTACGAGCGCGAGCAGAGCCCCGCCGCCAAGGACGCGATCGCGCAGATCCTGACCAACAGTAAGATGAGCGCCACGGGCCACCGCCCGATCTGCCAAGACACCGGCATCGTCAACGTGTTCCTCAAGGTGGGCATGGACGTGCGCTGGGGCGGCTTCACCGGCAGCCTGGACGACGCCATCAACGAAGGCGTGCGCCGCGGCTACAACCACCCCGACAACACGCTTCGCGCCTCCGTCGTGGGCGACCCGCAGTTCGACCGCAAGAACACCAAGGACAACACGATCTCGGTGATCTTCACCGAGATCGTCCCGGGCAACACCGTTGAAGTGACGGTCGCGGCCAAGGGCGGCGGCAGCGAGAACAAGAGCAAGCTGGTCATGCTGAACCCCGGCGACAGCGTGGTCGACTGGGTGCTCAAGACCGTGCCGACCATGGGCGCCGGCTGGTGCCCGCCCGGCATGCTGGGCATCGGCATCGGCGGCACGGCGGAGAAGGCCGCGCTGATGGCCAAGGAAAGCCTGATGGACGACCTCGACATGCACGAGCTGCAGGCCAAGAAGGCTTCGGGCGCCGAGCTGAGCAAGGTCGAAGCGCTGCGCATCGAGCTGTACGAGAAGGTCAACGCACTGGGCATCGGCGCGCAGGGCCTGGGCGGCCTGGCCACCGTGCTCGACATCAAGATCAAGATGTACCCGACGCACGCGGCGAGCAAGCCCGTGGCGATGATCCCCAACTGCGCGGCCACGCGGCATGCGCACTTCGTGATGGACGGCAGCGGCGCGGTGTACCTCGATTCGCCCTCGCTCGACCTGTGGCCCGACGTCAATTGGCAGTCTGACGAGAAGAAGAGCAAGCGCGTCAACCTCGACAAGCTCACGCCCGCCGAAGTGGCGAGCTGGAAGCCGGGCGACACGCTGCTCTTGAACGGCAAGATGCTCACCGGCCGCGATGCCGCGCACAAGCGCATCCAGGACATGCTGGCCAAGGGCGAGAAGCTGCCGGTGGACTTCACCAACCGCGTCATCTACTACGTCGGCCCGGTCGATCCGGTCGGCGACGAAGCCGTGGGCCCCGCCGGCCCGACCACCGCCACGCGCATGGACGGCTTCACCGAGATGATGCTGGCCGAGACCGGCCTGATCGCGATGATCGGCAAGGCCGAGCGCGGCCCGGTCGCCATCGAGGCCATCAAGAAGCACAAGAGCGCCTACCTCATGGCCGTGGGCGGCGCCGCCTACCTCGTGAGCAAGGCCATCAAGACCGCCAAGGTGGTGGGCTTCGCATGGAAGCCATCTATGACTTCGACGTGGTCGACATGCCCGTGACGGTGGCGGTCGATGCCGGCGGCACCAGCGCGCACATCACCGGCCCGGCCGAGTGGCAGAAGCGCATTGCCAGCGGCGAGTTCAAGACCATCATGATGGAAGCAGCTTGAACCCCGTAGGCGTCTTCGACAGCGGTGTCGGCGGGCTCAGCGTGCTTGCCGCGCTGCGCGCGGAGCTGCCGCACGAGCGCTTCGTGTACTTCGCCGACACGGCGTTCGCACCGTATGGCGAGCGCGGTGATGACTATGTGATCGAGCGCTCGCGCAAGGTGACCGAACAACTGATCGCCGAGCACGGCATCAAGGCGCTGGTCGTGGCCTGCAACACGGCCACGACGGCGACCATCCACCTGCTGCGCGCCGAACACCCGACGCTGCCCATCGTGGGGCTGGAGCCCGCGCTCAAGCCCGCCGTGGCGACGAGTCGCACGGGCCACATCTCGGTGATGGCCACGCGCGGAACACTGGCCAGCGCGAAGTACGCAGCCCTGCGTGACTCCTTCGCGGGATCTGCGAGCGTGCGCGCCGTACCGTGCGACGGGCTCGTGAAAGCGATCGAAGGCTTCGACGCCGCAGCCATCGCAGCGCTCTGCGCGCGCTACATGGCGGAGGCCGGCCCGTTCGGCGACGCCCCCGGCGAAGTCGATACCGTGGTGCTTGGTTGCACGCACTACCCGCTCGTGAAGAATGAGCTGCAGCGCCATGCGCCGCCAGCGCTTCGCTTTATCGACACCGGTGCGCCCGTTGCGCAGCAGACCCGGCGCGTGCTGGCTTCGCTCGACCGTCTTGCGGATGGCGAAGGCGGACTGGTCCTTGCAAGCAGCGGTGACCGCGCGGTGCTCGAAGCAGCCGCTGCGCGCTGGCTTCAACTGTCGCCGCAAGGTACAACGGCAACCTCTGCCTGAAACCATCGCTCTCATGCGTTCCCTCCTGCGCCACGCCCTGCTCCTGCTGTGCCTCTCGGCCGCCAGCCTGAGCCATGCGGCCTGCGAAAGCGGCCTGGCCGAGCGCATGCACGCCAAGCTGTACCCGAACCGCCCGCTCGACGAGCGCCTCGCCGCCTGCAAGGTCTGGCCGGCCTTTCCGGGGCGCAGCATCGTGGTGCTGCCGATGCCACGCGAGACGACCGACAAGGGCGCCAAGGTCTTCGACCTCGAACTGCTGCTGATCCAGCGGCCCGACAATGGCAACACCGAGCGCGACACCGTGATCGGCCGCCTCTTCCAGCCCGAAGCGCTCGACGAGGACGCCACCACCGCGATCCAGGACATCCGCATCGACACCTCGCGCTACGTGCTCGCGTCGGACGCCCGCGCCTTCGGCCTGCGCGTGCGCTACCGCGGCAGCAGCGCGCCGAACAGCCCGCTGGCCAGCGAGACCGTGCGGCTCTATGTGCATCACGGCAACAACAAGCTGCGCCAGGTGCTGCAGGAGATCGAGCTCGACCACGACAACGGGGGATGGGACTCGACCTGCACCGGCCACTTCGAGAAGCTGCGCACCATGCTGTCGGTCGGCAAATCGACCAGCAACGGGTTTGCCGATCTGCAGCTGTCGCGCACGCTCATCCAGAGCCGCGCGCAGGAGCAGGAGGACCAGGGCTGCGTCGAGAAGGCGCTGCCCGCCAAGTTCAACACCGTGACGCTGCGCTACGACGGCGAACGGTTCAAGGTGCCGAAGTCGCTGCTACAGCAATCGCCCTGACGGGGTAGCTGAATCGGCGTCGTTTTTCACGGCGCCGTCACACGAAAGTATCAGCATGCGCGGTTTGTCTAGAAGAACAACCACGCACCATGAACTCACTCGCCACCCCCCGCATTCCCTTCAAGCCCATGCTGCTCGCCAGTGCCCTGTCCGTCTTGCTGGCCGCGTGCGGCGGCGGTAGCGACGGGGGCGGCAGCTTCTTTCCGATCGTGCCGCCTGCGGCGACCACGCTGCCGGTGACGCAGCCGCCAGTCACGGAACCGCCGGCCGCGGAGCCTGACCAGCTCGTTTCCAAAGCACAGTTCACGCCCAATGCCGGCACCACCGAAGGCTCGTCGGATGCATCGACCGCCTTCGCCCTGCCCGACGGCTTCATGCTCGTGGCCGACGACGAGGCCAACGTGCTGCGCGTCTACCCGCGCGCCGGCGGCGCGGCCGTGAAGGAATGGAGCTACGAACTCGAAGGTCCGAAGCTCGGCAAGGAGCTCGACCTCGAAGCCGGCACGCGCATCGGCGACACGCTGTACCTCACCGGCTCCAACAGCAACAAGAAGGACGGCGGCGACGCGCCCGACCGTTCACACCTCTTCGCGGTGAAGGTCACGGGCACCGGTGCTGCGACCACCTTCAGCTACGTCGGCCAGTTCTCGGCGCTCGAAGCCCAGTTGGTCGCATGGGACGTCGCCAACGGCCATGGCCTGGGCGCCAACCACCTTGGTTTCGCCGTGTCGGCCGGGGCCGGCATCGTGCCCGAGCGGGTCGACGGCTTCTCGGTCGAGGGCATGACCAGCGCACCGGGCGATAGCGCCTTGTGGCTCGGCTTCCGTGCCCCGCAGACGGGCACCTCGACGCGCGCCAAGGCGCTGATCGTGCCGGTGCAGAACTACGCCGCGCTGGTTGCGGGCACCGCCACGCAGGCCGCATTCGGCGCGCCCATCGAGCTGGAGCTTGGCGGCCGCGGCATTCGCTCGATCGACAAGGGCACCGACGGCAACTACCTGATCGTGGCCGGCCCCGCAGGCGCCGCCAGCCCGGACGTGGATCGCAACTTCGCGCTCTTCGCGTGGAACGGCAACCCCGGCAGCGCGCCTGTGGAGCTGTCGAACGACCTCGAAAAGCTGCGCAAGGACACGGGAGGCAGCTTCGAGTCGACGGTCGAAGTGCCGGGCCCGGTAGCGGCGGGCACGCAAGTGCAACTGCTGCTGGACAACGGCGATACGAAATGGGACGGCAGCACCGCCTCCAAGGACCTGCCGCCGGCCGACCAGAAGTTCAACGGCTTCGTCGTGCGCCTCGGCGCACTGTGGGTCGACACGGCCGGTCCGGTGCTGAAGACCGCTTCGCCCGCCGCAGGCCGCGTGGGCGTCAACTTCGACACGTCGATCGTGCTGTCCTTCAATGAAGCGATCCGCCTGGGCGCGGGCAACATCGTGCTGCACAAGGCCGACGGCAGCGTGGTCGAGACCTTCAACGCCGCCAGCCCGGCCGCGCGCGTGCAGCTGGCATTCAACGTCCTGACGCTCGTTCCGACCGCCAAGCTCACGGGCGACACCGGCTACTACGTGACGGTGGACGCCAACGCCATCACCGACCCCGCC
>CAMATD010000217.1 GCA_945860785.1 Variovorax sp. YR752
CGCCGGGTAAAATCGAGGCCTCATGTCCCGCTGGTTTGCCGCTACCGTCCTTGCCATCATGTTGTCGTGCTACGGCTTTACCGTGTTCGCGCAGAGCATGGTGGGCGCCGGTCACGCCGGTGGCGAAACGCCAACCTGCGTGACCAGCGTGTCGTTGTCCGGTGCACTGGTGGCCAACGACGCCATGGACGCGTCGGACGAGCTGCCCTCGCACGACGAGGCCGGTTCGGCGCACGCCGAGCTGGTCGACGCCCGGTACCCTGCACCGGCGCCCCTTCTTCTTTCGGAACAGCCGCGCGGACTCGCCCTGACGTCCACGCTTGGGCCGCTCCTCGAACGGCCCAAGCGGCCACCCCGCGGCACCGCCCTCGTCGCCTAGGCTCCGCCGCGACCTGGAGCCTTTGCGGCTCCTGCCTTCCCGATCCGACCGTGTCGCCACATTCCGGCGCAGCGCGCATCGCGAACACACCACCCGTCCCGTGCCCTACCGCGTCCCCAGGACGCCCGATCAAGGAATCACCATGAACAACAGCCCTTCGGCTTACCCCTCCAGCTTTGGCGCACCGATCGCCTCGGCCCAGGAACGCAACCGCGTTCTCCGCAACACCTACTGGCTGCTCGCGCTGTCGATGGTGCCCACCATGCTCGGCGCCTGGCTCGGCATCTCGACCGGCCTCTCGCGCGCCATGTCGCCGGGCATCAGCCTAGTGGTGTTCCTCGGCGGCGCCTTCGGCTTCATGTACGCCATCGAGAAGACCAAGGACTCCGCAGCCGGCGTGCCGGTGCTGCTGGCCTTCACCTTCTTCATGGGCCTGATGCTGTCGCGCCTGGTCGGCACGGTGCTCGGCCTCTCCAACGGCGCCAGTCTCGTGATGACGGCCTTTGCCGGCACCGGCGCGATCTTCCTGGGCATGGCCTCGCTCTCGTCGATCATCAAGCGCGACCTGTCGGCCATGGGCAAGTGGCTCTTCATCGGCGCAATCTTGCTGCTGGTGGCGGGTATTGCCAACTTCTTCATCCAGTCGAGCGCGCTGATGATGACGCTGTCGATCGCCGCCATCGGCATCTTCTCGGCCTTCATCCTGCACGACTTGAAGCGCGTGAAGGACGGCCTCGAAACCAACTACATCACCGCGACGCTGGGCGTGTACCTCAGCCTCTACAACGTGTTCCAGGCACTGCTGGCCCTGCTGGGCCTCGCAGGCGGCCGGGACGAGTAATCCAGACGAAGGAATATTCCATGCGCCTCACGACAAAAGGCCGCTTCGCGGTCACCGCCATGATCGACATCGCACTGCACGGTCGCTCGGGTCCGGTCACGCTGGCCTCGATCAGTCTTCGCCAGCGGGTTTCGCTTTCTTATCTCGAGCTGCTGTTCGGCAAGCTGCGCCGCAACGATCTGGTCGAATCGACCCGGGGCCCGGGCGGCGGCTCTTCGCTCAGCCGCAAGGCCTCGCTCATCACCGTGGCCGACATCGTCCTGTCGATCGAGGACGACGGTTCCGAGTCGACGAGGCAACGGGGCGCCAACGCCGCGGGCGACACCGGCCGCTGCGAGGTCGATGAGCTCTGGGCCTCGGTGAACCTGCGCGCGGTCGAGTTCTTGAAGTCGATCTCGCTGCAGAGCCTGGTCGACGAGCAGAAGGCCAAGGGCGTGCAGGCGGCGACCAGCGTGGCCGGCAGCAAGCGGGCTGTGGTCGGTACGCCTGTCAGGAAGCCGTTCGTGGTCGACGCGCCGAACTCGGTGTTTGCACTGGGTCGGCGCCAGCAACGCGCTGGTTAACTCTGCATCGCCGTGAAAGCGGCGCGCACGTGTTCGGGGCGCGTGCACAGGACACCGGGTGCTCCCCTCCGCGAATGTCCCCCGCTTCGCTCCTCCTTTATTTCGCTGCGCAGAGCACACCGCCGGCGTGATCGCGCCCTGAACAAAGCACACTTCAAACTGAAGAACGGGGTTTCGTCCTAGTGGCCGTGGCACAGACCGCGGCGAACCAGGTGCTCGCGCCAGGTGATGAGGCGACCGATCTCGCCCGAAGGGACGGCCTCGATCAGGCCATGCAGCACCTGCGCATAGCTGGCGAGCGGCAACCGAATCATCAGGCGCACGCGCACCGCGCAGCGCATCGCTCTCCTGCGAACTGCGCTCTCGGTGGCGACCACGGTGACGCGGTCCGAGCCCCTGTCGAAGACAGACGCAGAGGCCTTCCTCACGGCGGCTCCCGGCATCGAACGGCGGGCGATGATGATGCAGGCGTGGTTGCGGCAACACCTGCAGCCTGCGCGATCGAACCACCTTGCGTGAATCAGCGCTTCCCCACGGCAGGCGACCGTCTCGGCAGGCCTGGCAAGGACCATCCGAAAGTCATGCCCGCCGCAGCGATCAGGATGGCTGCGGCGCCGACCAGTTGCGTCGTCTCCAGGCGCTGGCCGAAGGCGACAAAGTCGACGCCGATCGCCACCAGCGGTTAGATGAACGACAACGCACCGGCGACCGTCGTCGGCAGCTTCTGGATCGCGCCGTAGAGCAGGATGAACACGAGCCCCGTGTAGATCACGCCCATCGCGAGGTGCGTGCCCCAGGTGCCCGCATCGGTCGGCAACGCCTTCAGGTGGGCGAACGGTGCCAGCAGCACGATGCCGACGCAGACCTGGATCAGCGCGATGAGATGCGGCGCCATACCGTCGAGCTTCTTCGCGACGATCGCGGCCACCGCGTAGCAGAAGGCCGCGCCCAGTGCCATCAGCACGCCCGTGAAATAGGCGGAGCCGTCGGCGCCGCCGCCGCGCTTGGCCTGCGCCACCAGCACGACGCCGGCGAATGCAATGACGAGCCAGCCCACTTTCATGGCGGTCAGCTTTTCCGAAAACAGCAGCGCACCGAGCGCGACCAGCATGAAGGGCTGCGTGTTGTAGACCGCCGTGGCAATCGAGATCGATGCGCGCGAGAAGGACGCGAAGATCAGTACCCAGTTGGCAACGAGCGCCAGGCCGCCGAACGCGGTAAGGGCGAAGCTGCGAAGCGTGAGGCCGCGGCGCAGCACGCCCAGTGCGGCGCATGCGATCAGCAGCGTGGCCGCGCCGAACACGCAGCGCCAGAACAGCAGATCGACCAGCAGCTGGCCGGAGCGAACGACGAACCACCCGATGGTTCCGGAAATCACCATGGCGGCACCCATCTCGAGCGTGCCGCGAAGCTTCATTTGCATGACTGTGCCGATGTCTGGAGAAGAACATCGAGCGTGCCAGCTTCCGACCGAAATCGCCATGCTTTAAAAAAGGCGCGCACGTCCGATTGCCATTGAAAATTAGGCATACTGAAAAAACCACCAGAGATCACGCCATGCTGGACGACACCGATCAGGACATGCTCAAGGCGCTGGGCACCAACGCCCGCATGTCGCTCAAGGACCTTGCGCAGCAGGTGGGCCTGTCTTCCCCCAGCGTTGCCGAGCGGCTGCGGCGGCTCGAAGAGCGCGACGTGATCCGCGCCTACACGCTGGAGATCAACCCCCGGGCGCTCGGCTACCAGTTCCAGGCCATCGTTCGCATCCGGCCGCTGCCGGACCAGCTGGAGGCCGTGCAGAAGCTGATCGAGAGCACGCCGGAGTTCTGCGAGTGCGACAAGGTCACGGGCGAGGACTGCTACATCGCGCGCCTCTTCCTTCAGTCGCTCGAACAGCTCGACCAGATCCTCGATCGCATCGCCACCAAGGCGGAAACGAACACCTCGATCGTGAAGGCGCACACGATCCCGCGGCGGTTGCCGCCGCTGCGGCCCGCGTAGCGCCCTAAGGCCAGAGCTGCCGCAGGATTTCCGGCAGCATGCTGTCGACGAAATCCTTCGTGCCTTCCGTGCCCGCCTGATCGCCGAACTTCTCGTCCAGTGCCAGGTGCGCGAAGCCATGCACCGTGGACCAAGCCGCCAGCACGGTCGCCTGGGTCGCGCGGTTCAGCGGCTTCTCGCGGCCCCAGCCGGTGTAGTCGCGAACCGCGAGCTCCAGTTCGACGAAGGCCGCATCGCCGGCTTCCTTCAGCCGCTCGTCCTGCGTCAGCCGGTCCTTGCGGAACATGAGCTGGAACCGCCCGGGGTATGCCAATGCGAAGCGCACGTAGCCCATGCCCTGCCCGCGCAGCCTTCGCGCCGGGTCGTTGCCGCCCGTGGCCGTGCCGGCGCGCAGGCTGCGCGTGAGTTCCTCGAACCCGAGGATGGACACCTCGGTCAGCAAACCCGCCGCGCTGCCGAAATGATGCAGCGGCGCGGCCGGCGATACACCGGCGCGCCGCGCCACCTCGCGCAGCGTGAAGCCTTCGATGCCGCGCTCGGCCAGCAGGACTTCGGTCGCCTCGATCAGCGCCGCGCGCAGGCCGCCGTGGTGATAGGGCGCGGGCGCCGCCGCTGTTTTTCTTGCCGCCATGAGGGGTTGTTGCCTGGGTGTCTTCGATGGGTGAACTTTACACCGTTAAATTTGACTGGCTTTTTTATTTAAACACTGTCAAGATAGAGTCATTCCGCTCCCGGTCGGATCCTTTTTGCAAGTGAGGCCACCATGTTCGAATCTCTTTTCAGCGCAGGCAGCACGATCGCCCTTCCCGCCTGGGCAGCCCTCGGTGCAGCGCCATGGCTCGGGCGCGCCAAGCCCGCCATCTGGGCCGCAACCGGCATCGTCATCCCCGTGGGCCTGGGGCTGGCGTACTGGTGGCTCATGGCGACGTACTGGTCTTCCGCAGCAGGCTGGTGGCTACAGCTCGCTCTCGGCCGTGCATGCGCTGTTCCAGCACCCGGGCCTGCTCACGGCGGGATGGTTCCACTACCTGGCCTTCGATCTCTTCGTGGGAACTTGGATTGCACGCGAAGGCGAACGCGTCGGCATCGCGCCGGTGCTGCTCATTCCCTGCTTCGTGCTCACCTTCCTGTTCGGGCCGGTCGGCCTGCTGGCCTTCCTCGCGCTGCGGGTGGCGCCGGCCTGTGCGCGGGTGGCGCGCGAGCTGCATCGGCGTCAGCCGCAACTCGCATGGTTCGGTGGCCTGCTGCTGGCGATCATGGTCCCCGCGCTGGTGGCGAGCTACCTGGACCCGCGCACGCTGAACGGCGTCGGCGTCTGGGTCAAGCCGCTGAAGTTCATGGCCTCGGTGAGCCTCTATGCCCTGACCACCGCCTGGCTGCTCGGCGACCTGCCGCGCGAGCACCGCGGGTCGGCCGCCGAACGCGCCATCGTCGCCGTCGTGCTTGCCACGGGCATCTTCGAGGTCGGCTACATCACGCTGCAAGGCGCACTGGGGTAGGCCTCGCACTTCAACAACGACTCGACCTTTCACGTCGTCATGTATGCGCTGATGGGCGTGGGTGCGCTGTCGCTCAATGCCACGGTGCTGCCGCTGGCGTGGCTGATGGCGCGCTACGGTGGCGCGCTGCCACCGGCCTATCGCCTGGCCGTGGTGCTCGGCCTGATCCTGACCTTCGTGGGCGGCGCCGGTGCAGGCATTGCCATCAGCCAGCACGAAGGGCCGACCATCGGCGCGCTCGCCGGCGGCGCGGTGCTGCCGCTGCTCGGCTGGTCGGCCACCGGTGGCGATCTGCGCGTTGCACATTTCCTGGGGGTGCATGCGCAGCAGGTCCTGCCCGTTGCCGGCGCGCTCATTGCAATGTGGCGCATTCCGCTGGGTCGCGCCGTGGTCTGGCTGATGAGTGCCGGCTATGCGGCGGCCATTCTTTACGCGTTCAGGTTGGCCTATGCCGCCGTGCCACTTGTTTCGCTCGGCACCTCCTGACGCCGAGCCGGAGAAGATGCTGACGCAGCGCCGACAACGGAATCCTGTGCTGCAAGACGGGGTCAGTTCGAATCCCGGGGAGATGAACCGACACCTATCCTTGCTGGACGTCCGGCCCGGACTCCCCCTCATCACTGGAGCTTTCGCATGTCCCTGTAAGATTTCAAGGTTCTCACGTTCGACGTTGTCGGCACGCTGATCGATTTCGAGGGCGGCATGCTCGCCTACCTCCGCTCGGCAGTGCCCGATGCCCGCGTGAGCGACGACGAATTTCTCGCCGCCTACCGCAAGGCGCGCGCCGACGGCAAGGCCGGCTGGTACCCCGACGACCTGGAACGCTGCTGGCACGCCATCGCGCCCGGGCTCGGACTGCCCGACACCGATGCGCTGGCCCAGAGCCTGCGCGATTCGGTCGCGCAATGGCCGGCATTCCCGGACTCGGTGGACGCATTGAAGTGGCTGCACAAGCGCTTCAAGCTGGTGACGATGACCAACGCGCAGCACTGGGCGCTGGCCCATTTCGACAAGACGCTGGGCTCGCCCTTCGACATGCTGCTGAGCTGCGACGACGCGCTGTGCGAGAAGCCCGATGCGCGCTACTTCGCCTATGCCCGCGGCCGCTTCGAGGGTGCCTGGGGCTACAAGCAGGCAGACAACCTGCACGTGGCGCAAAGCCAGTACCACGACATCGGCATCTCGAAGGAGCTCGGCATCACCACTTGCTGGATCGAGCGCCGCCATGCGCAGAAGGGCTCCGGCGGCACCATCGAGTCGAAGCGCACCGAGCCCGACTACCACTTCCACACGCTGGCCGAACTGGCCGATGCGGTCGAGGCAGGGCGCTGACCGTGAGCATCACCGTACTGCACCAGTCCGCCACCCTCGGCGGCCTGCAAGACCAGGGCACGCCTGCGCATCCGCTGAGCCAACCGCCCTGCCGCCTGCGCGGCATCGATGTCGAACTCGCGGGCGCGGGCGGCAACAACAGCGGCATCTGGGAATGCGAGCCTGGCCGCTTCGAGCGCCAGCCGCCCAACGCCGAGGTCATGCACATCCTCACGGGCGCCTGCACCTTCACGCCGACCGGCGGCGAGCCGCTGAACATTCGCGCGGGCGACACGCTGTTCTTTCCGGCGCACACCACCGGTGAATGGCATGTGCACGAGACCCTGCGCAAGGTCTTCGTGGTCATGGCCGCATAGGAACACCCCCATGCTTGGATTCGTCACGTCGTGGGTCATTCAGGGCGCGCTCACGCCGACGGTGTACTCTGCTCCGCGAATGTCCCCCGCTTCGCTCCTCCTTTATTTCGCTGCGGGGAGCACCCGGTGTCCTGTGCACGCGCCCCGAACACAAGCACCCCAGTCTTCGCGCACGTCGTGCAAGTTCTAAGCTTCAGCTTTGGCTTTGAAATCGGGCAATGGAGAAACTCTCGATCGGCGTCGAGGTCCGACCGGTCGCGATCAGCTCAGCCATCGTCTCGCCCACGCCGGGACTGATCGCGAAGCCTTCGCCGTTGAAGCCGAAGGCGTAGTGCAGACCCGGCACATGCGCGCTCGGCCCCATCACGGGTTGCCAGTCGCCGGTGTAGCCCTCGATGCCGCTCCACACGCGGATCAGCTGCACATGCTCGAAGGCCGGCACGAAGCGGCGCAGCTCGCGCAACTGTCGCAACACGTTGTCCGGCTTGACGTAGGCACGCACGCTGTCCGCATGCGCCGGACCCTTGAGCCCGCCGCCGAAGACGATGTTGCCGCGCGCGATCTGGCGGAAGTACAGGCCTTCATGCTCGATCGGCGAAGACAGGCCGATCGATGGACCGATCGCATAGGGCAGCGGTTCGGTCACGCCCATCTGCGGGCCGCGCGCGTCCATCGGCACAGCCTCGCCGAACTGCTCGGCCATGCGGTTCGACCATGCGCCGCAAGCGACCAGCAATTGCGGCGCGCGAAAGCGCCGCACGTCGGCGGTGTGGGCGATGAAGCCCGCGCCGTCGTGCTCGACCTGCATCACCTCGGCATGCTCGACGATGTTCGCGCCGGCGCGTCGGGCCGCACGCGCGAAGGCCGGGCCGGCCAGGCGCGGATTGGCATGGCCGTCGTCCGGCGAGAGCGAGCCGCTCACCACCTCGGGCGCGAAGATGCCCCAGCGCTTGCGCAATTGCTCGGCGTTGAAGAGCTCGAGGTCGAGGCCCAGCGGCTTCACGTCCTTCGCATGCTGCTCCAGCGTGGCGGCCTGCGTTTCGTTGTAGCAGACGCGCAGATGGCCATAGGGCACGAACTCCAGGTCTTCGCCCAGCAACTCCTTCACGCGGCCCCACACGGCACGCGCGCGGTTGGCCAGCGGCATCTGCGCGAGCGCGCGGCCCTGCCGGCGTACATTGCCGAAGTTGGTGCCGCTGGCCTGGCGGCCCACCAGTTCGCGTTCGAGCAGCGTGACCGACAGGCCATGCTGCTGGCGCAGGAAGAAAGCGGCGGTGGTACCCATGAGACCACCGCCCAGAATCAGCACATCGGTGTTCATGATGTCGCTCATGCCTGCACCTCGCGCGTGCTCATCGCCAGCGGCTTGACCGGCGCCTGCGACCGCAGGCGGCCCACCAGCTCGATCGGCACGCCACTGGCCTGCGCCATGATCTCGGCCGAGGCATGGCCGCAGAAGCGGCCCTGGCAGCGGCCCATGCCGACACGGCTGAAGGCCTTGGCGCGGTTGACTTCGCGGCTGTCCAGTTCGTTGACGCAACGCCGCAGCTCGCCGGCCGTCACGGCTTCGCAGCGGCACACCACCGCGTCGTCGGGCAGCGCGGCGGCTTGTGCATGCGGCCATGGAAAGGCGCGCGCCAGGCCTTCGCGAAAGCGGTTCATCTGGGCCAGCGTGCGTTGCAGTGTGGCGGCTTCGGCGCCATAGAGCGCCTGGCCCTGCGCCTAGCCCAGGTCGGCCAGTGCCGCGAGCGCCGCCAGCCGGCCTGCGGCCTCCGCACCGTCGGCGCCGAGGATGCGGGCGCCATCGCCCGCGAGATACACGCCGCGCGTGCTGCTGCGCCCGTCGGCATCGATGCGCGGCAGCCACTGGCGGCTCACCGGTTCGAAGTCGAACTCGCAGCGCGCGAGGTCGGCCAGTTGCATCTCGGCGCGCAAGTGCCAGCCGAGCCCAACCGCGTCGCATTCGAAGCGATGCGCATGGCCTTGCGCATCGCGTACGGCCACGGCCTGCACGTACTGCGAAGCGACCAGGTACAGCAACGGCTCGCTGCCGAGAAAGACGGTGCGGGCACCGATCGCACAGGCCTGCGCCTTCAGCGCGATCTGCGAGGCGCCCCGGCTGTAGCAACCGGCGCGGTGCCAACCCGGCACGGGCATCAGCCGGTCGGTGGCGCCGGAGCATACGATCAGCGCGTCGAACGGCAACACCTGCGGCTCGCCGGCGCGCACGACGTGCAGCGCGCCTTCGCTCAGGTTCCAGGCCAGCGTGTCGCTGCGGTAATCGATCTGGTCGCGCAGCGCGCCGAAGTCGCTGTGCAGCGCCTCTGCCTTGTCGGCCTCGGTGCCGTAGAGCTTGGCATAGGGGCGCTTGAAGCCCTCGGGCTGGCGGCGGTAGATCTGGCCGCCGTCGCGCCGGCCTTCATCGACCACGATGGGCCGCAGTCCGACCTGCACCAGCGCCTGCGCCGCGCGCACGCCCGCGGGGCAGGCGCCCACCACGACAACGCGCGGTGCGCTCGCGGAGGCGCCGCTCACGCGCCGGTCTCCGCGGCGTGAAGCGCCAGCGATTGCTTCAGATCCGGTGTCACGGGCCACTGGCCCACAGGTGGGCGCGTGAGCACCGACATGCCCGCTTCCACCGTCGTCGAGCAAGCCCGCAGCCGCTCGCCCGAAGCCGCCCACACCCAACAGTCCTGGCAGGCGCCCATGCGACAGAAGCCGGCGCACGCGCCGTCGCCGAACTCGCTGTCCCGCACCCGCCGGCCCTGGCTCAGCAATGCCACCAGCAGCGTGTCGCCAGCCAGTGCCGTCGCAGGCTGGCCGTCGATCTGGAAGGCCAGCGAGGGCCTGTCGGTTTCGGCAAGCCGCACGAAGCGCGCGGGCGGACGGAAGCTGGACGTGGGTTCGGGCATGGGCAATGGAAAGCGCCGGTCAGCGCGGGTGGGGAAACAGCCGTTCGATCGGGCAATGCGTCTTGATGAACGGCGACTTGATGACGATGTAGCTGAAGTACTTCGAGATGCCGATGTTACGTTCGAGCAGTTCCTCGATCACTTCCTGGTAGTGGTGACGCCGCGCGTCAGGAAGCGCAGCAGGTAGTCGTAGCCGCCGCTCACGAGATGGCATTCGAGCACCTCGTCCACCTCGCGGATCGCGGCCTCGAAGCGCACGAAGTCTTCGCGGTGGTGGTCCTGCAGCATGACCTCGGTGAACACGGTGAGCGTGTCGCCGAGTTTTTCGAGTCGCAGGTGCGCGCCGTAGCCGGCGATGTAGCCGACCTGCTCCAGCCGCTTCACGCGGATCAGGCAGGGGCTGAGCGACAGGCCGACCGCGTCCGCGAGGTCGACGTTGATCATGCGCCCGTTCTGCTGCAGCTGGGCCAGGATGCGCAGGTCGAGTCGGTCGATCTTGAAAGCTTCAGACATGGCAGTCCTGAAAAACGGAGAGGGTCCGATTCTGCTTCGCTGGCGGGGTCCTGGGGCAGTGCTTTCCCGCTCAGGCCGCCAGGGCCGCGCGCACGTCGGCGGCGTCCAGCACCTCGTCGAGCGTTTTCTTCAGGCGCGCGAACATCTGGGCGAATTTATCTTCGGTGAAGGTCAGCGCCGGCGCAAAGCCGAGGATGTGGTCGCCGAACGAGCGGAACACCAGGCCGTTGCGATAGCCCGCGGCGAAGATGCGGTCCGACAGGCCCAGCGCCGCATCGAAACCGCGCTTGCTGGCCTTGTCGCTCACCAGCTCCAGCGCGCCCAGCAGGCCGCAGTGGCGCGACTCACCCACCAGCGGATGCGTGCGCAGCGCGTCGAGCCCGGCCGCGAAGTGCGCCGCGCCGCGCTGGCCGTTGGCGAGCACGCCGCCCTCTTCGTACAGGCGCAGCACCTCGAGCGCGACCGCAGCGCTCACCGGGTGGGCCGAGTAGGTCGCGCCATGGCCCACCGACACGCCCGCGGGCGCGCCATCGGCGATGCCGGCATAGACCTTCTCGGACATCATCGTCGCGCCCATCGGCACGTAGCCCGAGGTCAGGCCCTTGGCCATGGTCATCAGGTCGGGCTCCACGCCTTCGGCCTCGCAGGCGAACATGGGGCCGGTGCGGCCGAAGCCGGTGATGACCTCGTCG